>CAZEEN010000335.1:0-2723 GCA_964511115.1 uncultured Paludibacter sp.
CATTTCCTCGTGATAGGCGGCATTTTGAAGTTCACAATCACCTCCGCTCACCTGGCAGAAGGGACAGAAGTGGTTGCGCTCACTAAAGAGCATGGAAAGTATGAATTCGCGCGACTTCCTGATGGCTTCGGTGTCGGTGCTAACCACCATGCCTTCACTTACAGGCAGGGTACATGCAGCCATCGGTACGCGCCATTTTTCCACTTCCACAATGCACAGGCGACAACCGCCATAGGGGACCAGTTCCTTGTGGTCACACAAGGTTGGGATGTGAATCCCAGCCATCTGCGCGGCGCGTAAAACCATTGTTCCCTCGGGAACCTCAATCCGTTTTTCATTAATTGTTAGTTGCACCATAGTTTCCTCTGTAATTTCTCTACTTAGTGAGGTTTCAGATTTTTATTCATGTTGGCGTCGCGCGCGTATTGTGATATTTATCACCAAGTTCCAATAAGCGATTATACAAAAATGAAGTCATACAAACGTCACGATTTATTGCGACGTTTGTAATGAAACAACTGACTCAATTGAAGAGCCTCACAATGTATCTGAACTTGGAATTACGCTTGGTTTCACATCATTCCATCCCACTCAAATTCAACAGTGCGAATGGAAAACGAGGTGGTTTATCGTATTTTCCCTGCCCTGCGAACTAAAGTACAGCGAACACGCGCGAAAAAAACACCCCGCGCCTTTCAGCTTGGGGTGACTAACTGTTTATCAACTGGATTTGCGGGCTAACAAAAATTCAGGAAACCCACGTAACTGCGCCAGTCTCTTTTGTGTCGTAACCGCCCAGATTGTTAATTTCTGCTTTTGCCTGAGGAGCGTCCAACCAGCGTTTGAGAGCCTGAACTGATTCCAGCTCCCATTTTTCGAAGGGGATGACCAGATCGTAGCGCTCGGTGGTCAGTAATTTGAAACCAAGCCCAAACGACAGCGCGGCAGTCTCCACGCCCAGCCCAATTTCTGCCTGTCCCTTGCTGACGGCGCGCGCCACTTCGGAATGAGTCATCTTTTCATCTTGATAGCCAGCAATGGTGGATGGGTTTATACCGGCGCGATGTAGTTGCGTGTCCAGCCAGACGCGTGTTCCGGAACCTTGCTGGCGGTTGACAAAGCGGATTCCCGGCTTTGCCAAATCTGTCAGGTCATTCAAACCAAGCGGGTTTCCCGGTGTAAAAATCAGCCCTACGTGACGATGCGCCAGCGTGAGCAGCGCCACTTTTTGTCCCGGCGATAAAACGCAGAGCATTGGATGGATGTTCTTCCTGTTTGATCGAGAATGTTTTCCAACGATCCAGCGCAGTCCGCATGGACTGCTCAATTTCATCGGGCGCATAACCAGCCGTGATGATCTCAAGCAGAAAAGATTCAGTGCGATTAAAGAGCGAAGCCCTTCGCAGCGGAGATTGATTCTGCTCCGATAAATTTTCCACCACCTTTGTGCCTTTGCCAACGTGGCTGACGATCAATCCCTGGTGCGCCAGTTCCTGATATGCCCGCATAATCGTGCCAGTGGTGCAATTCCACTGCTTGGTCATTTTACGCATGGGCGGCAATGATGCGCCAGGCTTGATGACCCCCGAAAGAATGTCATCACGAATTGATTCGACAATTTGCTGGTAGAGATGAGACTGATCCATGTTTTGAGTATAGTGCCATGGATTACATTTGGCAAGTTCAAGCCGGGGGTGACACGGTCAACCTGCCGCGCGACACGCGCATCCATTTACGACTGGCTCAACGCCGATGGGACAGATTGATCATCGTGCCACCCCCTTTTTTGGAAAATTTACACTGCCCTTATTTAGTCGGTCTTGCGGATGTAAACAAACCAGTAGACCATGCCAACCATGAGAACGCCGCCAATGATATTTCCAATCGTCACCGGCAAAAGGTTGGCAACGAAGAAGTTACCCCAGGTCAGGGTCGGGAAGTCTGCCGCGGTCTTGCCAATCTTCTCGAAGAAGGACGCGTCGCCAAAGTACTTAACAAACAAACCAATCGGAATAAAGTACATATTGGCAATGCTGTGTTCGAAGCCAGCGGCGACGAAGCAGGAGATGGGCGGGATGATTGCGAGAATCTTATCGGTGGTGGTGCGGGCGCTGTAGCACATCCAAACCGCCATGCAGACCAGCGCGTTACACATAATTCCCAGCGCTACAGCCTGGACGAAGGTCAGGGCGGTCTTGGATTCGGCGATATTCAGGGCAGCCAAACCGATGGCACCGGCGCCAAAGGTATATTGCTTGCCCAAAAAGACAATGTAGGCGGTGAGAATTGAGCCGACAAAGTTGCCAACATACACAATGCCCCAGTTGCGCAACAACTGTCCCAGGGTAACTTTCTTGCTGGCGTACGCCATGGTGATCAGGGTGTTGCCGGTGAACAATTCCGCGCCGCCAACAACGACCAGGATCAGGCCGACGGTAAAGACGAGTCCAACCAGCAAGCGGACAACTCCATAGGGTAGTCCTGTTGAGAAGGCGGCAGCACCTGCCGCATCCTTGACGGACATGCCGCCAGCCGCAACAGTGGTGGCGAAGATGGCGCCAATACCGATGAATGCGCCGGCGAGGATAGCCAGCGCGAACATATTGGCGGTTTTCAGGTTGGCTTTCTTAACGCCAAGGTCTTCTGCTTTGATTGCCATACCGGGGGGCAGAATGGCATCGAATGAAATTTGGTCAGTCATGAAAATTCTCCTTATTAATGTT
>CAZEEN010000336.1:0-2712 GCA_964511115.1 uncultured Paludibacter sp.
CACGGCACAATAACAGGTATTTAAACACAGGCTCTTCGCACTTGTATAGCTTGCACTTGGCAATAAATTCCTCCCACACAAAATCCCAGCCATCACACCTCTCCCCAACCCTCTCCACAGGAGAGGGAGTTCGCGCATCTGTGCGAGGTTTTGTCTGATATATAGATTTTTTAATATTCTTATTTGTAACCTTTAAATTTGCAGCCATTTGCAGGTTAGTAGTCTCCCTCTTTACAAGTCCCTCGCCCCTTGGAGAGGGATTTAGGGAGAGGTCGAGAGGGCTGGGGTGAGGTGTTATCCTGCATAGCAGGTTAACAATATCCGCAAAACTCGTAAACTGCACATGCTCCAGCACTGTATTGTGCTTATGAAGATGCAGGCAGAGATGAATTAGCAGGTTGAAATTATCCAATGCCAGCGCAGGTAAACCGTTTATGGTTACGGGTTTGGTATGTTGCCATATATCTGTAAGCGATTGTTGGTAATGCTCGCTGGTGTTTTGTAGTTTGGTATGTATTTCTACCGATACTTCGCCTTTAAGCATAGGGCGGTAATGAGCTTCACCCGATTCATGAAAACTCTCAATACCAACACTATCAGTAAACTCAGAAATATTTTTCTGAAAAGGCATTGCGCTATATCCTAACGATTCCAATAGCTCTAAACACCGCTCTCCATCTTCTTCCCGTACCAATAAATCAATATCACTCATTAGGCGTAAGCCAATATCCTGATACAAGTGCTCCGAGATATACATACCCTTTAAGGCAATAACAGGAATACCTGCCTTTACAAACTGCTCTACTACTTCGTGATAAGCCCCATAGAGCATCATGCTGCGACTCACTGTTTTGTAATATGCAGCACGGAGTTTAGATTGTACCTGTGTGGGTATTAGGTGTGAGTTGGATAGTAAGGGGAGTTTCTTGTACAGCAGTGGTGCTAAACCTCTATCAATGATTTGAGAAGTGAAGTAATTCCAATCTTCAATATTTAGTATTAGTGCATCAATAGCTTGTAATTCAACATCACTTAAATGAAGTTTTGCCGATGCAGGAATAAGTTGCTGTTGATTGTTTAATTGATTCATTACGAAGCATATTATTAAAACAATTTATAATTTTGCTCGTAAAGCGAAATACCATATTCTTCTAAAAATTCAACTGCAAAATTGGATATAGAAGTATTTTTGCTTGGAAAAGTTTCAGGCGTACATAAGTATGCTTCTAATGTTCTATAGCCACCAAAAGCAACGTCCAACCGATTGATTATTTCATCTTGTTGTGTTGGCATATTTTTGCTTATGAAGGTTATATAAATTTGTAAAGTCCGACCCTAATAAGTCCGATACACTATCCAGATAAGTTTGTTTGATTAAACCTGTTTTATCATTTAAAATGTTCTCGCAGTAAGTATTGTTTTTACTTAACGAATAAGCACTTAACCACGATGATTCTAAGTGATAAGCCGAAGGTATGATATTTTCTACATCATTTTCAACCTCATTATTGGCATCTACTACTCTTTTTGCAAACAAAAGATTATTTATAGCCGTAATAATATACGGACTATGTGTGGTTATAATAATTTGGTTTTCAGCATTTTGATTTATCAACAATGCAAACAATTCAACAATGTGTTTTTGTGCCAACGGAAATAAGTGCGCCTCAGGCTCTTCAATTATTCTAAATGCTTTTTGTTTTTCGTACAGCACAATAAAAATATCTTGCAGAATACGAATTATTTCCTGTTGACCCGATGAGGCATTATTCAAATAAACATATTTGTTGTTTTCGTGCATTATTTTTTCGCCGAACGAATCAATCCTGTATTTTCCCTTTAAAATTTGCAGCATTTTCTGCTCCGTAATTCTCAGAACATTAATATTGGTAGCGTTATCGGGCAAACTATTTATTAATCCGGCGGTGTTATTGTACTTCTCAAACAATCCTTTTACTTTTAATACCCGTTCGATAAATTTCAATAACAAAGTTTCGTCTATGGTTTGTTCTTTAGTTTTAAAAGCCTGCTTTCTGTTTTCTTCAATCTTTGTCTGTAAACTGGCAAATAAATATTTCTCGAATAAAGCAGAATAACCAACGGTAGCATTCCTACCTGCTATTACATACAATGAGTCATTTTGTTTGTTTTCGAAAGCTTTGTTTATCAGGTTCGAAAGCTCTTGTATTAATTTTAGCTTTTCTTGTTCAAGGGCTAATTGTTCATGCAGGTTGTTTGTCGATTTTATCTTACGTTCAACGTTTTTAATGCTTTGTTTTACATTGCGCAAATCATTTTTAAAATCGGTACACATAAAATCGGAACTAAACTCAGGTCTTAATTTCTTTGTTTCAGCATCTAAGGTGAGTAAAAGCCATTTATCGGCACTAAAATAATACCTGATTTCGAATTGTGGCAAATGAAAAGTAGAACCAAAAATATCGTAATATTTCTCCCTTATAGGAATAATCAAATCTTCGGTAATATCCAGAAATTCTCTTTCTGATTTGTAGAATTGGTTAAACAAATCATCGCCAAGCGACTTGAAAAAATAGATGAGTTTCGAAATTGTACTTTTACCTGTGGCTTGCTCTCCAATAATAACTAGTAGCCTGTTTATTTCAATTTCGGCTTCTTTTATCGGACCAAAGTTTTTTATGAAGTCATCTTGACTTTTTGTTATTTTTAATTTTCTTGAATAATATAATCATA
>CAZEEN010000337.1:0-2711 GCA_964511115.1 uncultured Paludibacter sp.
GAAAATGGGTTGTGTAAATGTCCGTTTGGTGTGCCATTTGGTCCGTAAAATTCAGAAACCGTTCCCCAAGCACTGATTATTCCTCCATTCAGGTATGTTTTCATGGCTTTATCAGCTTCTTCTTGCTTATTCAGTTTTTTCATTACATAGATGTAATAAGCTAAATTATGGCCACTAAAACCCTCGGCATCCGAAGGCGCTGTTGGCAGAAAACCAGTTTTAGGATGAATAAAACGAGAACTATACAGTGCTGTTGAAATTTCCCGATTTTTATTCAATTCAACGCCAATCCATTCGGGGAATAGTAAATAATTAGTAACTCTGTAGTTCGGAAATGAACCATCGCGCTTCCTGCACCAATCCAGTACATTCAAATCATCGCGCCAAAATGTAGTGTCAATAGCATCTTTTATATTTTCAAGGGCTTGTTGATAAATAGTTGACACAAAATTCCTATTCAGAACAGTTGCCCCTTTAATATAGAAATCGAGCGAAGCAATAGCCAGTGTAGCTGACGGAAGCGACCATTCATCCTCGGTGAAATTTGTAATATATCCATACATTTGTCCATCAACTCGAACGGTATATTTTTCTGTTTCATCTCCATTAAAATCTATTCTCCACTGATTTGCTTTCAGATAGGCCAGTTGGCAATTGATGGCAATTTGCATTGCCGGAAAAACTTTTCTGAGAAAAACGGTATCGTTTGTATTCTCAAAATAATATTTTGCCATCAAAATAAAATACGCCGGCGTTTCGGAATCACGGTTATGAAACAACTGATTTTTAACGCCTTTATATCCTAATGGCCATGAATTGGGCACATAACCGAGTTCTACCGTTTTGGCAGAAGCTGCCAATACCAGTTTTTTTAGCTCATCGTTGCGTTGTGTAATTTGAAGCAAGCGACTTGCACCGTGAGAATCGCGAATATATCCGTTGGGATACGCCCTCAAGCCGGTATGAATGCCACCCGAACTATCCTGCAACATTTTGATGGTAATTTGAGCTCCCTCCACAATATCACGTGCTTTTGAATCGGAAATTTTAGCGGAAAAGTCTTTTCCTTTCCGATACCAATGCTGCCATTCACTCACACTTTGCTTAAGTTCTGATGCAGTATTTCGCTTCTTAATTGAATGTAAAATTGCACCTGTATTTTTCAATTTTTCGGGATAAAACAGGTGATGATAAAGCGAAAGTTGAAATGTACCATCTTTTGAAATGCTGATTTCATTGGTTTGAATTTCAGATTGATTGACACCGGTAATTTTCGCTTTTGAATTTACGTTAAATGCTATAATGGCATACCTATCATTCCAGTTTTTTGAATCTTGCCAACAATCGCTGAAATTCCATTTAGAGGTATCGGCATGTAACAATACTGCTTTATTATCAATTAGTTGAGGCTGAATGTCTTTAGCAATAATTTGTGCGTTCACTGAAAGTTTTATAGCACGTCCCGAGTGATTATGAATAGTCAACATTCGTGTAACCCAAGGCTGATTTGTCCTTGAAAAATCGGTAACTGTTACTGAAACGCCATTTTTTTCATAAACACCTGAATAAATTCCTGTCTCTCTTAGCCGATGCATTTCGGGCTTAATTTGATAGGAATAACCATTCATATTTAGGTTTAAAATTTCACTTTGAATGAAATTAGGCGCCGTATAATTAGGGCCAAATAGCGCATTCCAAGTCCCATCGGGCGTTCCCATCGCTCCCGACACTCCATTTCCTAGAAAATAATCTTCCAGCGGACCACAATAAGTAACCGCTTTTGGCAAATCTGCTGATTGGTCTGTTTTTGCCATGACAAAGCATGGCAAAAACAGTAAAATTATGCATTGGAGAAATTTCATTGTATAAATTAATTTAGTTTCTATTTTTATTAATCAAAGGTAACTACATTCCCCTTTAGGGGTTAGGGGTCATATCTATCACCACCGGTCCAAACAAACCAGCTGGTTGAAGTGGCGACACTTTTGCCCACTCAAACGGGAATGTCATCCATGTATGTTTTTTGGTTACGCCATCCTGCAAATCGCCAACAATGCGGTTCCACCAAGGGTTTGTAATGTCCACTTCAATGGTGTTTTTGCCTTTTTTTAGTGCCGATGAAATGTTCAATTCGTATGGATAACACCACACTGTGCCCACTGATTTTCCATTGATACGGACAGCTGCCATTTTTTCAACCCGACCTAAATTGATGAAATTCGATTTGGTAACATCACCTGTAAATTCAATCGTTTTGCTGTAAGTTGCTGTTCCTCCGTAGTATTGAATGTTTTTATTTTCGTTTGTTGTCCAATCGCTAAGCGTTTTGAATTCTACTTTAGCTGGAGCATCCATTTTGGGGTTGAACGAAACTGTCCACGCTCCTTCGATTGTTTGAACTGTTACTTTCTCTGCATAGTTTTTACCCCTAAGCTTAGATCCGACTTTATTACGGAAAACAATAAACCAACTGTCCGTTTCGTTGAATTTCAGAGGAATAAAGGTAAATCCATTGCGTTCGGTAAATTCAGGTAAATTGCGAATTTCACCTGTAATGGCGTTCCACAATTCGGGTTGTTTCCCAACGATATTGAAACCAAGTTCGCCATTGAAAATTTGCTGAGATTGGTTGCTCACAAAATAAATATCAGCTTCTCCATCTTTGCGGTGAATGTAATTAAATTGTTCAGGCAAAACCACATCGGTTTTCA
>CAZEEN010000338.1:0-2415 GCA_964511115.1 uncultured Paludibacter sp.
TTTGCCGACGAATGTGGCATTCAGATTCCCTTTAAATTTGTGGAACTCGACCCGCTTTACACTGTAAATTTTAGCGGTAACAAAAAAACCTATTTTCTACACAAAGATTTGGACAAATTGGCTGCGCAGTTTGCTGAAGAAGAACCTGATTTTAAAGAAAAAATGGCTCGTTACCTGAAAAAATCGGGTGCATTATACAACGATACGGTGGATAAAGTAATAAAAACCAATTTCGATTCGGTTATTGGCTATATCATTTCGCTAGCACAGGTTAATCCTGCGCATATCCCACAACTTTTCCAAACATTTTCGCAACACGTAAAAAAGTATTTCGACTCCAAAGAAGCGCAGCAGATTATTTCGCTAATTGCATTCTTTTTGGGGCGTACTCCTTTTGATACATCGGCCATTTATTCCTTGCTTTCGCACATCGAATTCAAACACGATGGCTATTATAACGTGGAAGGTGGCATGTACAAAATTGTGGAAGGCGTTGTGAATGAATTGGATAAAGCCGGTGTGAAATTTACCTACAACACCGAAATTGTTGATTTCGAAAGCAATGGAAATACAATAAGTTCGGTTACAGATAAAACGGGAAAGAAATGGACAGCCGATGCAATTTTAATTAATGCTGATGCAGCTTTGTTTAGAGGTCGAGTGCTGAAACGTGAAAAATACAACGAAGAGAATCTGTTGAAAATGAACTGGACAATGGGTTATCTCACTTTTTACATTGGTGTAAATAAAAAATTACCACAGGTAAACCATCATAATTATTTCTTGGGTAATAATTTTGAGGAATATTCTAATCGTCTGGAACAACAGCCAGACACGCTCGAAAAGCCATACTATTATGTAAATGTGGTGTCTAAACACAATCCGGAATGTGCGCCCGAAGGTTGCGAAAGTTTATTTTTTGTTTGCCCCGTGCCCAACCTTATTTACAAACCCGATTGGGCCGACCGCGATAAAATTGTGGATAGCATACTCGAAGATTTTGGCAAACGCATTGGAACAGATATTATTCCTGATATTGTTTCACGTACTATTTACACGCCTAAGGAATGGCAAAACCGCTTTAATCTGTTTATGGGTAGCGGCTTAGGCTTATCGCATAACTTGATGCAGATTGGCGCTTTCCGTCCATCGAACAAAGATGAGAAATTTAAAAACCTGTTCTACGTTGGTGCGTCAACTGCTCCGGGAGCAGGATTGCCAATGGCGGTTATCGGTTCGCGATTGGCCTACGAGCGGGTAACAAAATATTTAGGATAGAGCAATAATAGTGAGGGCGCGACTCAAAGTCGCACTCTCACTGAGAATTTAGCTAATTCCCGAAATATTCCAGTATTTACATCTTTTATTACAAAAACATCTCTATTTTTGCAAATAGAAAATTCGTATTTATTACAAACCAAGTCTCTTAATATGTCTGATAATTTACAACTCCAACCTATCAATATCCAAAATAAAATTTACACCGTTCGTGGTTTACAGATAATGATTGATAGAGATTTAGCTGCAATTTATAGTGTTAAGCCCACTCGATTACGTGAACAGGTTAAAAGAAACATCAAAAGATTTCCTTCCGATTTTATGTTTCAACTTTCTGATAATGAAGTTGATTTTATGGTGTCGCAAAATGCGATACCTTCAAGAAAATACTTAGGCGGTTCATTACCTTGGGCATTTACAGAACAAGGGGTTGCAAATTTGTCGAGTGTATTAAACAGCGACCAAGCGATTGAAGCAAACATTACAATAATGCGGGCATTTGTAGAAATGAGAAAATTCATTTTGAATAATGCTCGGTTATTTCAACGCATTGAAACAGTAGAGCATAAACAAATAGAAACAGACAAACGCATTGACCAGATACTGAATGCACTCGATAATGGAACAGCGAAACCAAAGCAGGGAATATTTTACAATGGTCAAATCTTCGAAGCCTATATTTTTGTTTCCGATTTGATTAAAACTGCAAATCAATCACTGGTGCTTATTGATAATTATGTAGATGAGTCGGTTTTAGTCCTACTTACAAAACGAAAACCAAATGTAAGAGCAACCATTTATACTCAAAAAGTGAGCAAACAATTTCAATTAGACATTGAAAAACACAATGCACAAAACGAAGCTGTTGAAGTGAAAGAATTTAAGCAATCGCACGACCGATTTCTGATTATCGACGACACTGAAATTTTTCATTTCGGGGCTTCGCTCAAAGATCTTGGAAAGAAATGGTTTGCATTTTCGAAATTCGAAAAAGAAGCTGTCGAAATGCTTGGAAAACTATAATTCCTATTTTAGTGAGGGCGCGACTTTGAGTCGCACTCTCACTACTAATAATATTAATTCCCGAAATATTTCTGCATTTACATCTTTTATCAAAAAAATATCTCTATTTTTGTA
>CAZEEN010000338.1:2425-2690 GCA_964511115.1 uncultured Paludibacter sp.
TTATTCCCGTTTCTGAAACTTCGACAATTTCACAACGTAAAGGGATAAGTTAGTAAACGCCTGCGCCAAACGGCGTGGGCTTTAACTTATCATTTACGTCGGGCAGTCGAAGGCCTCAGAAGCGTGATACAGTTAGAGTACCACGCTTTTTTTATGCATAAAATGAAGAAAACACAAATAAAATGGAGTCCAGAAACCATATTTAAACGGGGCGGAACTGAAAAGCCTTATGAGTAAGAAAACAATATTTAAACAATTATTATTA
>CAZEEN010000339.1:0-2656 GCA_964511115.1 uncultured Paludibacter sp.
ACGGTATCGGTAGTGCGTGCATCTTTTTCTTGCAGGTATTCCTCTACAAGATTACAAAGTGCTTCATTAAAAGCGTCTCTTTCTGTGTAACTACTGTAGTCTGACATAATATTTTGTTTTTAAAGTGGTTTGATTTTTTTATAAAACTACAATTTGTTGATTTTAATCAATTCTTCAACTTCTTCTTTTCGTCCTCGTCGGGCTGCATATCGTAAAAGTTTGTTTTTATTTATATTGTGTTTCTCAAAAGCAGAGGTATATACATGGTTTATTTCTGAGCCTTGCAAAAATAAAAACTCTATATCCCCAACAATATCGACCAACAACTTTTCTATTGTTGGAGTATTTGTACCCTCAATAATTTGCAATGGTGCTTCGGATATAAGTGTTCGAACAATGATAGATTCATTTCCATTGATATAGCGACTAAAATCATCCTGATTGGGACACAAAAAAACACGAACAGAACTATTCCCATTTAGATAGTCGAAAACTGATTCTGTGACATCGCGCTCAACATCAATGTAAATATAATTGAGGTTGGGAATGTGGTGCAAATATGGGGCGATTGTTTTACTACTCCACACACAAAAGTTAGCATAAGGGAATTGTGTTTTGAGTTGTAGATTCAATTGTTTTATTTCATCTGAAATAAAAGCAATAAAATTTTTGTTAGAAGTAGTATGCAGAGAATATACACCACGTTCAATACGGGTTAGTTCATTACTCTTCAATAGTCGATCTAATTGTATTGAAAGAGCATTCGGAGAAACAATTTGTTTTTGTTCTTCCAAATAAGTAATCAACTCCTTACGAGTAAATTGACTGGTTTTAGCAGCAAAATAAAGTATGTCTGTGATTGTTGCCATATTAGATTAATTATGAATTGCAAATGTATAACATTTTTGGCAATAGACAATAGTTATTGCCAAAAATGTTGGGTTGTTATAGAAAATTAATGTTTGCATCTTTAACTGTGTTGTGAATTGAATTATTATTCTTCATGAATTGCTCAATATCCGCTATTGTGTATATGTTTAGCCCGAATATATCCATTCGTTTGATCAAATCTTTTTCATTTAAAAGCCTTTCAATGCGTACATTTATTTTCAGCATTTTAATAAATGCTTTTTTATGCACAAATGCTTTGCCTTTATGTTTTCCTTTTATTTTCGATTTGTATTTATGGATATTTGAAAGTATAATTGGTGTATTTTCTACTATTACCAATAACTTCCGGGAAAGGTATTTTTCGTCTAACTCCATTTTGTGGAATTTGATTAGTTTTTTCTCATTGTAATTCATGTGATTGAGTTATTTTCGATATTGATTTTGTGCGTAATGATTTATCAAGCCAGTTTTGGCGAAACGTGCAATTTGTTTTTCAGCTGTTTTGGCTGGAATTTTCAATTTATCTGCAACTGATAAATATGTTTGGCGGTCGAACTCTACTGGAAGCATATTCAAAAACTGTTGCTTTTGATTGGGTTGCGCTTTGGCGGCAGTGTCGGTGGGTAGTTGTTGGAAAACATGCGCAGCATGTTGAACCAGCACTTTCACTATTTCCATTGCGATATTGAAATCGGTGTCGGAGCAGACAAGCGGAGAACGAAGTTCGCCGTTGTCCATAATTCGCAGGGCAGTGAGAATCATAGCAATTCGAAATGTAATCAATCCAAGGCGGCGCACTGTACCAATATAATCTTCTCCACACAATTCAATATATTGAATTTGAGTTTGCTCAAAGTAGCTGTTGAACTGCTTTTGCTGTGAAACAGTCATACAAAACCGCATGGGTTTGACCTGACTTTGTAGGCATTTATACAATTCATGAAATTGGTCGCCTAAATGGTCGAAATAGTGGTCGAGTGTTTGTCCGCTTTCTCCGGCAAATACGTCTTTCCATTCGTAGCGAATGTTCATGAAGTAGAAAATAAAGCGGCTGAATAAGCCGTTTTCGGCATTGGGAATGAGGGCAGAAACTTGTTTGGGTGTGCCTGATAGTAGAGCCGAAAGGCGAGGCATATCAATTTCGACAAACTCACGGTCTTTGCGGCGGTTGTAGGTAATTGTTTCGTGGTGGAATGCTTTGCGGAAACCATCGGAATAATTACCATGTTCGGATTTGAAAGTTTGAGCAAGAGTATCGCCCTCGGTTTCAAAAATCAATCCTTTGCCTTTGTTGTCATTGAGTATTTGAAACAATCCTGTTGCGCTGTTGTTGGCAGGAATCACAAGCATCTTAAGCGTTGGTTCTTGTGGTTTTTCCATATTCACCTTGTCGCCTTTGGCTGCTGCGTATTCTGTAAGTTCACGTTGATAGATTTCAAATTCAGCCTTGTTTTGTTCACGTAGTGCCTTGTGAATTGGTTCTACCAATTTACGGCACAAAGTGAGTCTGCCTTTTCCAGCGGAAGCCTGTGCGGTAACAAACAAAAAGAGGTTGGCAAAAACTTCCCTTTCAGCATAAACACCGTAAATGTTGGGCAAACACGAACTCATGGAAACCAGTGAGCCGAGCAACAAAATATCTTTGTCTTCGGGTGAAGTGCCTTTAACGGCAATCCTACGCAGTAAATCGGGTAATTGGTCAAAGATTTCGGAAGGTAAACACCTCACTCCTGGCCCTTCTCCATTTGTGGAGGGGAAAAGTTCT
>CAZEEN010000340.1:0-2640 GCA_964511115.1 uncultured Paludibacter sp.
GTAGCAATATCACATGCTCAATCACTGCCAATTTCTGCCTATGGAGTTTGGGATCGTGGAGGCGGTGTTTCAGATTATTCCGATCCAAAAGCTGACTTTGTCAAGGGTATAGAAATTTCTGCTAATTGGGATGAAATTCAACCGACTGGCCCAACTAGTTGGAACTTTAGTGCTTTTCAACAAATGCTGGATATTGCAACTGCCAATAATAAGTTGGTTCGTTTTAGTATCAATGTTGGACCTGATAGCCCATTGTGGCTTTTCAACAATGGTGTTCCATTAGTAAATGTAAATATTAACGAATCCACGAATCAAGGATATTTGTACAGACACCCGTATTATCTTGATCCGGAATATAAAGCTTTCTATTTTAAATTGATTGAAGAATTTGCTTTATTTTTGAGAAATCAACCTCAGGAAAAATTCAATCATATTGCTTTTGTGCAAGTAAAAACAGGCGCTACGGGTGACGAAGAAGCATACAAAGGAACTGTTATTAATTCCGAATATGCGATATCCACTGCGAATTGGGAAAAATTTCGTTTAGAAGGATTTGATAAATATAAACAATGTTTCAACGATGTAACTGATCGCAAAATTGTTTTAACTTTCAACAATGTGGATCCGGTTAAAGAACCTGAAGCTTACAACTATGTAATGAACATGTTAGACCCTTCACTTGGTTTTGGCATGAAAGGGGGAGCCTATAATCGGGGGCATCATTTAACAGATGAACAAAACTACAAAGAGCAATGGAATCCTTTTTTAATTAATCCAAAGGTAAGTCCATTAAATCCCAAAGGTGTAAAACTGTTTTCGGCTTCAGAAATGGATCAATCCTGGACAAAAGGTTTTTTTGCTTTGAACTACGAAATAGGTTTTTATTGGTCAGCCCTTGGGGGTATTAATACGGGGCTTTCCTGCACAAATATTACCGTAAGCGCCATGAAGTATGCCTTTGCTAATCCAGGAATTATTGAAATTTTTAAAATGTATAACAAATACGCCCAACAGGTTTATCCTGAAACTGCTACTACTGCTTTTTCAATTTTTCACGAAGGACTAAATTCGGCTGACAAAGTGAAATTTCCTGAATCAAAGTATGGAACTGCTTCCAAAACCAATTTATCGCGATATCAAAACATTTGCAACGATCCAAAATACTACAATAGAGGGGCTCGCATTGATGATCCGAATGCCGTAACACAAGGACAAGTGGCTCAGCGTGAAAATCAAGAGTTTTACAATGATGCAGGTTGGGAAATTTCCGAAGGAAATATTGAACGATTTTTTACTCAAATAAATCCGGATGCTACTTCAATCGGTTTGTTTAGGGTACGCGGAGCCATAACTTCAAGCTCTTCAAAATACGATCGCTTTGCCCGTTCTTTCGAAAATAGTACCGGTAAAAACACCATGTATTTTAAATTTGACCCTGATGTTTTTGCCAATTCTACCCCAAAAAGTTTAAAATTCAAAATTATTTGGTTAGATAAAACAGTGGGTTCTACCTGGGATTTTAAGTATAAATCCCCTCAGGGTTTAAAGAGTGCTATTCAGGTTACAGGATTAGGAGATAATAAATGGAAGGAAGTATATTTTACAATAACCGATGCCATTGTAGACCGTAGTGGGGGTTTTGGATCTGATTTTACACTTGTAAATACGGATACAACTGATGATATTTTTAATGGAATTGAAGTTGATATTGAGCGAACAATTACTGGTATTACAACCGATATTGTAAATCCCAGCATTTTCTTTCCAAATCCTGTAAAATCGAATTTACGATGGTGTTCGAATACAGATTTTGATCAAATCAGTATTTATAATTTAAGTGGAATATTATTACTTCAATCATCTAATAACAAAAGTTATTCCTTGGATGTAAGTCAGTTACAGAGTGGAATATATATCTGTCAGATAACAAAAGGTAATCAGGTAATTCAAACCGGAAAAATCAGTAAAGACTAACTTAATTTCAAATTAAAACTAGCTCGTGAAAAAAAGCAGTTATTTGCTATTGTTATTCATATTGTTCTGCAATTTATCTGTAGAATCAATTGAAAGACCTGATTGGGCAGGATTTTACACCAACAGTTCAAAAAATGTAATTGATACCCAAAAATATCCTTTTATAAAAGGTTTGGCCGGTCGCATTAGCTGGAGCGATGTAGAGCCACATGATAGTGTTTACAACTGGAGCACCCTCGACAATGCAATAAATGCAGCAGTTGCAGGAGGATTTTATTATTATTTCGTATTCTGGGTAGGTCCCGATAGTCCCACATGGATATATGACAAAGGGGTTTCAAAAATTATGACCGATTTTAAAAGTCCCAGTGCCACTTTCCCCGATTATAAAAATCCAATTTATACGAGACACTTTAATCGAATTATTGGCAAGTTAGCAGACCACCTTGCGTCACTTTCAACTACACAACGCAAAGCCATTGCATTTATTCAGCCTGCATTCGGATCTACCGGCGACCAGCAGATGTTAAAAGGAAATGTGACCTCACCAATAGGTTATACTATTACGGATCAGCAATATGCTGATATTTGTATTCAAGGCACCATACGCTATTATGAGGCTTTTGATAAGCCGGAACTGGCAAATATTAAATTCTTATTTAATAT
>CAZEEN010000341.1:0-2638 GCA_964511115.1 uncultured Paludibacter sp.
TACAAGTGTAAAGTAAACACTTGTTTTTTGAATATGAAGCATTGGATTTTATGTTTAACAACATAAAAATGTAGCGTATATTTTTTTTATACGCTACATTTCAATTACAATCAATTTCGTTTTATTTATTTCCCTTTAAACTTTTTATTTCATCGTTTAAATCGTCTAAACGGGTAATAATATGCTTGTAGAGCTCTTCAGTATCGTTATCTTTATATTTAATCTCGTTCAGTTCCTGAGATAATTCTTTTTTACTTTCTTCCATACTATTCATAATTACACCAATAAAAAGGTTCATGATAATCATGGCTCCAATTAATATGAAACTTGAAAAATAAAAGAAAGGCCATATCGAAATTATCTGCAAACTCCCCTCCACCGATTCTGCAAAGACATGAGCATTCATTATATCAGTCCAACCTTCGAGAGTCAAAATTTTAAATAAAGTCACAAATGCATGATGCAAATCACCAAAGTGCATTGGGTCTGTTGGACCAAAAACAAAAACACCAACAATTGCATACACATAAAAAAGCACACCAATAAGCATTATAATATAACCCATTGAAGGAATACTTTTAAGTAATGCGCTGATTATTAGTCTTAACTTGGGAAGTATTGTAATCATACGAAGAATTCGTAAAACCCTCAGCACCCGAAAAACTGCAAAATAATGCGTATCGTTAAGTGGAATAAGGCAAATAGCTACTATTACGAAATCGAAGATATTCCAGGGGTCTGAAAAATAGAGCCATGGCCTTTTGCCATTCGATATTATTTTAAGAGCTATTTCTAACGTAAAAAGAGCAATAATTATCCGGTCGACTAAGGTCAAAATGTCGTAATGTTTTTTGGCTAATGCGGGATAAGTCTCCAACCCGATAATAACAGCAGACAACAAGATAAGTGAAAAAATAAAATAGTTGAAGTATTTGCTATTTATCAATTTACGTGTTATTTCAAGTAAGCTTTTCATGATTTTTTAATTTTGGAGAACATAATTTTCAGCATTGGCAAAGAAGCAATCACAATAAATGCAACTAAAATATAGATTGAATAATTTATCACATTTGGATACGCTTTTCCTATATAATAGCCCAAAGGCACCAAGGTACAAACCCAAGTTATAGCACCCAACAAATTAAAAAGTAAAAACTTATTCATCTTAAAATGAGTGGCTCCCGCAATCATCGGTACCAAGGTGCGTATAATTGGCATAAATCGACCTAATATAAAGGCCCACATACCAAAACGGGTATAAAAACCATTTCCTCGTTCGAGGTATTCCATTTTGAAAAATCTTGACTTATTATCAGTAAAAAGTTTTTTACCTAGCCATTTACCTTTGTAATAGCCTGTAAAATCGCCCATAAACGCAGCAATTATCAATAAAAGTAAAAGCAGGGGTAATGGAATTTCAAGATATTGAGTGCCACAAAACATGCCAGCTGCAAACAACAAATAATCGCCACCAGGTAAAACAAATCCGAGGAAAAACCCTGTTTCAACATATACAATTGCCAATAAAAGGATTAAACCTCCATATTCAATAATTTTATGCGTATCAAAAACAAAATCAGATAAATTGCTATCTAATAAAATCATATAATTCAATTTTTTTTTGCGAGATATGATATTCAAAAGCTTAAGCTTATTGAAAATTCATTGTGTATTTTAAGAGTATAAACAAATCCTTCTTGTAAAAGTTTTTCGGGGATATAAATGCGATTTCGCATGCCAATTTAGATTCTGATTCTTCATATCAAATCCCAATGTGTGAATACTATAACTAATTACTGACGAAGTGTAAGGATTTCAACTATTTACAGCCTTATCTTTGTGAACTAAATAATTAGTAAATAATTTAACTCCAAAACATTATCATGTCAAAAGAACACGAACAAAGCACAGAACCTTTCAAAATGATGGGAAACTGGATTAATTAAAAAACAATTGCCATGAGAAACATCCTATATATCATTGCTATAGTACTTGTAATTGTTTGGGCTACCGGATTTTTTGCGTATAGCGCCGGATACCTTATTCATCTTTTACTTGTAATTGCTCTCATCTCTGTTTTACTAGGAATTATTAAACGAAATAACATATAAAAAACAAACAAAATGAAAAATTTAGCAGTCTCAATGTTGAGCAAAACAAAACTTACAATTTCAATTTTACTTATTGCTTTCATTGATTTCGAAAACCAACCGTGTAGCTAACAATTGGCGCGTAGCTCAAGCTTTATTAATGTCAAAAACTCCCTTTTTTCTGTATTCGAAATAAGATTTGTATTTTTGCATGAAACTCTTAAACTTCAAACCCTCAAACAGTCAAACTTTCAAACATAATATGAATTGGCACCAATTACTCTCAACCAAACGCTTTGGGCAGGAAGCCTACCACGCAAAACGCAACGACGACCGCAGCGAATTTCAGCGCGACTACGACCGACTGATTTTTTCGGCTCCTTTCCGCCGCATGCAAAATAAAACGCAGGTTTTTCCGCTACCTGGCAGTGTGTTTGTGCACAACCGCCTCACGCATAGCTTAGAAGTGGCTTGTGTTGGTCGGTCGTTGGGAAATTCGGTGGTTCAAAAACTCCAACACAACCATCCCGAAAATCCTTATTTAGGCG
>CAZEEN010000342.1:0-2628 GCA_964511115.1 uncultured Paludibacter sp.
TGCGTTTCGGGAACTTTATAGTCTGTTTCAAACTCCGGCTCCGGAAAACGTTGCGCATTCCCAACCTGAAAAGTTATGAAAAACAGGATGCTGAAGAGTATGTATTTGATTTTTTGCACGGTAATAAATGGTAAATTGTAAATGAAAAAATTGTAAATTCTCCTTATGCTTTCGGAGCACTAAAACCTGTTTTAAGCATATAGCCTTTTTTCGCCGGAATCTGAACAATGGCATCCGCTGGACAAACCTTCGAAATGGCGCATTGGTTGCAGTTTGTACAAATATTATGGTTAATTTGTAAGTGTAACGAACCGTTTCCAAAAGCATCGCAACCTTCCACACATTTGCCGCATCCGTTACACAGTTCTTCTTCAATTTCGTACAAATAATACGGGTCTTCCACAAATTTTCGTTTCAAAGCTTTTGTCGGGCAAAGTTGATTTTCGGCACCTGTATCGAGGGTTTTAACTTGCGGTTTGAAGTAACCACCACATAAATCGCAATAGCCACACATTTTATGAACGTGCATGCATTTTACCGCAGATATGTTTAATACACAATCAGTTGCACAGCGGCCACACTGCACACATTTATACGGGTCAATTTGCCACACGAGGTCATCCGACATCGACTTCGATACGGCTAACCCAGTGATAGAAGCCAGCGACAAAAATGCCGTTGCCCGTAATCCTGTTTTTAAAAAATCGCGACGATTGAGTTTATTTTTTTCCATAAAAATAGCATTAAAAAAAACTTTTCAAGTATTAACCATTAAGGAATTAAGAAAATTAAGAATTTATTTCTTTAAACTAATTTTCTTGCTTTCTTATTTTCTTGTATTCTGAATTTCAAAAATATGAATTTTCATTGCTTCCGGTTCCAAAACATAGATTCTATCGTTTGAATCAATGGCTATATCAAGTCCTTTGGCATCTTCTTTAAACTTTTCAGGTCCGGCAATTACACACTCAAAATTTCCATTTTTGTTGTATTTTTTTACCCGAACAAGTCCTTTCTCTGCTGTGATAAACGAACCATCGCGCATCAATGCAAAGTTTGAAGGATTGCAGCAACCACAAAATCCTTCTACCGCCGAGGATGTTTCTCCCCAGCTTGAAATAATATGTTCGTCATTATCCAATTGCACCAATTTATGACGTCCGGTATTGGCAATCCAAATGGATTTATCATTGCCAATGGCCACATCGAAATAAAAGCTTGGCAAAACAAAAAATGTAAGTTCTTTTTTATCAGCTGTTTGTCCTATGGTTTTCAGTAGTTTCCCATCTTCCGAAAAACAATATACCTTAGCGGCATGAGCATCAGCTGCATAAATTTTCCCATCAATAGCGGCAAGCGAAGTAATGTAGCTTTTTTCATTTTCCAATTTCCAATTTTTCAATTGCTTTCCGTCAGCATCGAAAATGTATATTTCGTTTGTAAATGCAGCAATTAGTTTATTGCTTGTACATGCAATTGCTGTAGCCGTAAAATTGCAATTAATTTCAGAAACTAATTTTTCATTTTCATCAAAACAAAGTATTTTTTTATCGCTTGAAACGTAAATATTATTGTATTTATCAACCGCAATGGCTTCTGATTTTATGCCTTCTATCTGAATAAAACTATAATTTGTTGCGCAAAATTTATCTTTCGGAATTTCCCCCAGACTATCCATTTTCATCGAATACGGATTTTCTTCAATACCCGTATGATTTGGTTTAATGAAAAAATAGCCCAAGATAACCAACACAATAATTACCAGAGCAACCAAAGAATATGTTAGGATGTTGTTTTGTTTCATGTTCGTTTAGAGTTTGAAGTTTGAAAAGTTTGAAGTTTGAGGTTTCAATCTTTGTTCTTTGCTCTTTTGTCTTTTGTCTATCTCAAATCCACACAATATATCTTCTTCGAATCGCGCAAAATCAAATAACCATCGGCAAATGCAAACGGCCCCCAGGCATCTTGTCCTTCGAGCATTTTTTTCTCGTTTATCAATTTAAAACCATCTGCCTTAGCTTCAATCATTGTTAAAACACCCTCATCGCTCAAAATTAAGAACTTGTCATTCAGCATCATATACGGACCAAGTCCGTAGCGGTGCTCTTTTCCACTTTGCCAAACAGGCGTTTTTACGTCGGTTGTATTGTAGCAAATAAACTGATTTCGATTCGAACCTGCATCTTTTGGCGAAATTCCGTATATTTTTCCATTGAAAACAATCGGTGTTTGTTGTTCAGAAGCCAAACCTTCGTGTGGTCCGAATTTTTCTTCGAGTTTAGCACTGAAATTTCCATTGATTCCCGAAATTTGAATTACAGCTCCACCTGCTCCATAACCACCAGTTACAAAAATGCGGTTATTTCCCAAATACACAGGCATTGGTGCAATAACTGAGGGTGCCCAATCGCTTATTTCCCAAAGTAGTTTCCCTGCATCAGCACTTTCTGCCGAAACGCCCAAAATGCTGCCAATGGAAGCATACACATACATTTTTTTACCCGAAATGGTTAATGGTAAAATCGATGAGTGTGACATTTTGCGGTTTTCAGGATTTGGCGTTTCCCACAATACTTTTCCGGTTTTGCAATCCACTCCAATCATGAGCGACGAACCACCTACTGCAAT
>CAZEEN010000343.1:0-2598 GCA_964511115.1 uncultured Paludibacter sp.
TGGTGGCGCGAACAATAGCAGAATGCTATTTAATTAATATTTTTGAAATGTAGAGACGTGGCATGCCGCATCTAAAAACAGACGGGGCACGCCCCGTCTCTACGGTGATAATTGTTTGTTTTATTCGATAATTATTTTGTTTAAATAATGTTATATAATTTGCTACTACTTGTTATTTTATAAAATTATTGTACCTTTGCATCAATTCGTGATTGCGAAGGTGGAGAGCTGGATGGCTCTTGAGAACCCCGGAAACGGGGTTTTTTCGTTTCATACTATGGTAGTTTCTTTACTCCGTAACCTATTATTTGATTTTTATATTTGAAAATTTTCTGATTTACTAAAATTTTCAATATTTCATCGGCAAAGGTAATCTTTTCTTCCCTCAAATTCCAAATCTCGTTAAACGCATATCTTCTTTTCCACTTCTCGACTCAATCATTACATCTCCTTTGGCATTTCGCAATTTTAAAAACAATCTGTATCTTTCAATCAGTACCTCTTGACAATAATGATAAGGGTCGTATTTCCATGTGTTATCATAACTCTCATTGTGCTCTAATTTATCCAAAACAACCGTTATTACCTGAAATTCCCATTTCGAAATTAATGAGAGTAGTTCTTGATTAAATGCATTTTCAATGCTTTTATCTTTAAGTACAGTAAAATCATTTTTCCTATAAACTAACTCTTTACGATGTAAAATTACAGGCTCATCTGGATGTGAATCAAAGTATTTTACTTTAAGCTTTTCAATGTCCGGTTGAAAAATCTTCTTTACATATTCTAAATCAAAAACAACCCCAGTTAAACTAAGAAATCTATGATCAGGATTAATAGAACTCTTCAAGTCAGGATTTCCAACTTCATCAATGTAAATACGATATTTCATTCAGAATAAATATTTGGTTAATAGGACTGTTATGTCTCAAAAAAATTTAAGTGAAAAGCCCATGGCGTTTTCCGACGTGAGCATATTGCTCATTGAATCTGTTTTGCATGTTCGCTTTGAGAAATTTACGAGGTTTCTGGTGGGCGCGAACAATAGCAGAATGCTATTTAATTAATATTTTTGAAAATGTAGAGACGTGGCATGCCGCGTCTAAAAACAGACGGGGCGCGCCCCGTCTCTACGGTGAAATTTTTTTTTTATTCGATAATTATTTTGTTTTGTGTTTTATTTTTCGTAAGCCAAAAATCCAATTGGATTCAGAGGCTTTTTATCTTTTTCGTTTTGGCTTGCCATTTCGGTCAAGGCCTGATAAATGTCGCTAAACTGCATATTGGTTTCGAGCATAAATGCGTCTAACTTTTGATTTAATTCGGCATATCCTAGAGCATACTGACGAAGTATTACAAATGCTCTAACAATTTGTATATTTACCTCAATTGCTTTTTCGCTTTTTAATACACTTGCTAACATAGCAACACCTTGTACTGTAAAAGCAAAAGGCTGATAACGAGCTCCTCCCCAACTTGAGGTCGCAAATTGCGTCCTCAAGATTTCCCATTCTTTTGTACTTAACTCAAACATAAAATCGGATGGAAATCGATTTATATTCCTACGTACTGACTCTTTCAGACGCTTTGTTTCTGTTTCGTACATGTCGGCCAAGTCAAAATCGAGCATAACTCGCTGCCCTCTGATTTCATAAATTTTATCTTGTATGATTTGCAACTCCATAGTTGGTAAAATGTTATTTTTGTATTTGTACTGACTCCATGCATGGCGTGAGTACAGCGAATATTATTTTCAGCTTCAAAAGTAAAAAAATAAATCCATAAACCAAAACAAACAAAAAAAACGATTCTGGAATTATTGTTGTATTTTTGTACAAAAGTTACAACAATGAAAACAGGCGATACAGTACGATTTCTGAATGCAGTGGGTGGTGGAACGATAACCCGCGTCGATGATAAAAATAATATGGTGTATGTGGAAGATGAAGATGGTTTCGAAATTCCAACCATGATGCGCGACTGCGTGGTGATTGGTGCTGTAAGCAAGGAAACTAACTTTCCACGAAAAGAAGTTGTTTCAACTTCGAATAATAATTCTTCTTCTCAAAATGCCCTTCTAAAATCAGAAATTAATTCGGTACGCACAACTCCCTCTCCTGCTGGAGAGGGCTGGGGTGAGGTGATTGAAACTCCCGATGGCGACACGCTCCGCGCAGTACTTGCATTTTTCCCAGTAGAAATAAAGCAATTGCAGACAACATCTTACGATTGTTATTTGGTAAACGACAGCAACTACTTTTTATACTACAACTTGCTTATTTGCAACGAAGGCAATTGGAAAACGGCTGCCAACGGACTAATTGAACCTAATACACAAGAGGAACTTTGCTCCATTACCAAAGAACAACTCAATAATTGGGAAGAAATACGGGTACAGTTGTTGCCTTTTAAGCAAAAAGCTTATACGCCCCAAAAACTGGTAGATGCCGAAATAAAACTGAATGTGATTCGCTTTTTCAAACTACACAGCTTTACCGACAACGAATATTTTGATGAGCCGGCCATGATTGTAGACATTTTGGAAGCACAGCAGAAAAGCAAACTCGCCGATGTATCGCCCGACGAAATTAAGCAGGC
>CAZEEN010000344.1:0-2598 GCA_964511115.1 uncultured Paludibacter sp.
ATTACACTTGCACCAATAACAGGTTGTCCTTTTTCGTCGAGAACCACACCCGAAACTATCTTGGTTTTAGTTGTTATTTGCGGCTCGGCGTTTTTTTTTGTGATGACTATTGTATTATTATTAAATACAACTTGTAAGCCTATTGGGGAGAGGCTTGATTTTAGTACATCAATTAATGGTTTGTTCTCTTCTTTTATGGAAATATCTTTTTTGTCGTCAACCAATGCGTCACGATAAACTACTGTATAGGTAGTTTTAGATTCAATAACCTTAATTAAATCCTTAACGGATACGTTTTGTACACTGATGGTTATTTTTTGATTCGGATTTTGTGCAAAGCCCACACTTCCTATCAACAAAAACACAAAGAGCAACCCAACACCTAATGTGGTTGGTTTCTTAAATAGTAATTTCATCATTGTGATTATTATAGTATTATAAAATATTGTCTTCCTCTTTTCAACTCCTCAAACTCTTCAAACCTTTCAAACTCTTCAAACCTTTCAAACTTCAAACTCTTCAAACCCTCTAATTATACAGCACCACCACCGAATCCCCTTTATTACTGTATTTTATTTTATATTGAATAGCAAAGGTTTCCAACACTGTTTCCAAACTTTCGCCCTTAAATGCGCCACTTATCAAGTCATTCTCTATATTCGGACATTTAGAGATAATTTTAACCCCATACCATTCTTCCAAACGCTTTACCACACTACCAAACCGTTCCGATTTAAACTGAAGCTTATTATCCTTCCAAGCAGTTTCTACTTCATTATCAGCAGCTTCTATCTTTAAACTCTTTAATAAATTTGAATAAATAGCCTTCTCGTTTGGTTTTAAATAATAATCTTGCGACAATTCGGAGCCCGTCAACTTTATACTTCCTTCTACCAACGATGTTTCTATTATATCCGAACCCTGCCTGGCATTTACATTAAAGGATGTTCCAAGCACTTCTACATATAGATTATTGGCCGAAACTATAAATGGTCTGCTTTTATCTTTTACAACTTTAAAAAACGCTTCACCTATCAATTTTACTTCACGCGTGTTGTTTTCGCCATTCCGATAAATCAACTTACTATTGGCGTTCATCCACACTTTCGATTGATCGGGTAATGTTACCTGCGCCCGGCTACCTTGTTTTACAGTTACTACAAAATCTTTTTCAACTTTTGGTGCAGGCTGAAAGATATAAAGTACCGCCGACATAACAAACACAAAAGGAATAACTACTGCAGCTATCTGAACCATGCGTTTGCGCATTAGGCGTTTTTTGTCATACTCCACATAAAAATTCAGTCTCGAACGAATATCTTCCTTGTCCTTTTCGGCCATTACTTCCGAATTCATATCTTCATTCCACGCTTCGACAAGCATATTCTTGAGTTCCGGCAAATCCGTTTTATTCAATTCGTGTCGCATTTCCAAAAACTCCTCTTTGCGGACAGTTCCGTAAAGAAATTTCTTGTAAATTATTTTAATAAAGTTTTCCATTTTCTGCTTTGTTAATTGTTACACGTAAACAATTGATTTTAGTACTATTCAAATTTTTATGCTTTAAAACATATTTCAAAAATTACCAAGAATATTAAATTGTATTTTACAAGCTCAGTTCTCAGGGTTTTCATAGCCGAAGTCAACTGATTCTTAACTGTTTGTTCCGATATTTTCAACTCCAGCGCTATTTCTTCAATACTTTTTCCATTCTCACGACTCATTTCAAAAATTTCCATTTGTCGGTGTGGTAATTGACTTTTGCATATTTTCAATGCTTTCAGAAAATCATCGTAGTAAATCTTTTTTTCAATGGCATTATCTTCTAAATCAGCATTTTCCGAAAATTCAATATAATCTTCGAATTCCACCTTATTGATTTGAGCCCGAAACGTATCAATCATTTTGTGGTGCGACATGGTAAATAACATAGCCTGCAACGAGCCTTCCACCGAAAGGCTTTCGCGCATGGTCCACAGTTTCAGGAAAGTTTCCTGAACCAAATCATTCGCCATTTCGCGCGATTTGGTATGCGCAAATACAAACCCGTAAAGTTTGTCGGCATACATATCGTAAATAGCATTAAAGGCCTTGTGCGAGCCCTGTCGCAATTCTTTGATATACGATTTTAAAATATCAATTTCCATGAAGTTGTGATTTTAAATGATACACGATGTTTATTCAAAAAAGTACTATTCCGAAAACTATGTTTAAGAGCATGTTATTAGAAGTAAATTGAAAATTCAATAACTTTCGATTTACATGCACAAATGTAAACTATTAATTTTGAAATCATAAATAACAAAAACACCCCGTAACGCGGCAATTCTTACTTGCTTTGTTGCGGGGTGAATCCATTCTACCTTAAAAAAACTAACTTGTTAAACTAAATTTAAATCCAGCTTATATCAGCAGCGTGAAACTGTAAAACAAATCAGGGGTTTTGCCATTGCTGACAAAACCCCTGATATTTCATTATTGCAAACGTCTACCGTCTTATATTCTATTCATTCAACAATCTTTCTACCTCTTTCCAATTAACCACATTCCAGAAAGCGGCATTGTAGGCAGCGCGCTTGGATTGGTATTTGAGGTAGT
>CAZEEN010000345.1:0-2594 GCA_964511115.1 uncultured Paludibacter sp.
GACAATAATACAACGCAAGACAAATAGGCCGTGGCAATGCCACTTAATAACCACATATAACGCCTTTAGGCCAGTTTTTCTTTATCATTTATCCGCTTTTTTGCAAAGCAAATCTATCCCTTTTATTCAAAAATCCGTATTACCCGTTTACGGGCAGCTACATCCGCGTTATCCGCGTACCTATTCTTTTACTTGTCCACAGATAACACAGATTTACACAGATAATAACGTCTTTAGGCTAATAACCCAATAACGCACGAAGTGCCAATAACGGCGAAGCCTAATAACACCCGAAGGGTAACTAACGCCCGCAGGGCTAATAACTATATCCTTCACTGCGTATCAGGATGACAACCAATAACAGCGAAGCTTAATAACTCTTCAAACCTCAAACTCTTCAAACTCTTCAAACCCTTATTTGCCTCTTTCCAATTTTTTTTCTATCTTTGCCTGTAATTAATGCAATATGTTAAAAATAAGGCTGCTTTAAACTACGGTTTATTATTCCAAGGCCACTTTAAATATATATGACTAACAAGTTATGCCACTACCGTTACACGACAGAACCAACGGTCAGCGAAGCTAACATGTTAAATATAGTTTTTTTTGAAAGATGAAGCAACGTTTTTATTTTGATACTTCTGTATTTGGAGGTGTTTTTGATGCAGAATTTGAAGAGCAAACTTTACAACTATTTGAAAGAGTTAAACTTGGAAAAATAATTTGTGTGTATTCTGATTTAACAGAAACTGAATTGGTAAATGCTCCCGAAAAAGTTAGATTGTTTTTCAAATCTTTACCTAAACAATACTTAGAAAGAACTGTTGTAAACGATGAAATACTTACACTTGCAACTAAATATATTGAAGAAAAAGTAGTTGGGCAAACAAGCTTTGATGATTGTGTGCATATAGCAACTGCAACTATTAATAAAGCTGACATTTTAGTTAGCTGGAATTTTAAACATATAGTAAATGTATATAGAATTAGAGGATACAACTCCATTAATTTGAGAATGAATTACTCAACCTTAGAAATACGTTCACCTAAAGAAATTATTGAATATGAAGACTAAAATTAAAACAACTAAATTCGATACCGTAAAGGTGTTTCGGGAAATAAAAGAAAAAATAGCTTCAGATATGAATGGTATGAGCTTTGACCAAATAAAAGAGTACTTAAAATCAAATAGTTTAAAACTGAATAATCAATAAGCTCTTTTTCAAAAGCTTTATAACCTCACAACCAGATCTAATGCAACGTATATCCCGACATAAAAGGTGATAACGTGCAACGCATCTACTATCGCACGAAGTGCCAACCAACGTGCAAAGCACCCAATAACGGCGAAGCCCCTCCAACGTGCAACGCACCCAATAACAGCGCAGCTTAATAACGCCGAAGGCCATAATAACGGCGAAGCCCACTAACACCCGAAGGGTAAATAACGCCGAAGGCCAAAAAAATTGCCTCTTTCCAATTTTTTTTCTATCTTTGCCTGTAATTAATTCGATACGGTTTTTTTAATACATAAACAAATGAAATCAAATACAAATACCATAATGATTGACAATTATTATGGGCTAATGCGGGGATTGAGTAAGGATTTTAAAATTAAAATTATTGCAAAGCTTTCCAATTCAATTGTTGACGAAGTATCAGAAAACGAACATTTAGCTGATAGATTTTACGGTGCTTTTAAATCAAATAAAAGCGCTGAAGATATTATAACCGAAATAAAGGACAGCAGAGCTTTTAATAGGACTGTTGAAGCATTTTAAATTATGTATAAGTAATAGGAATAAAATAATGTCGCATTTTACAAGAATTTCAACTAACACAAATAAATCATTGATACTCTTTTGAACGTCTTTTGTACTTTCATTCGGTTGTTTAGCCCGCTAAACGCCCTCACTCAAATCCAAAATCCATTTCAAAATAGTTATCAAAAATTACGAAATTATTTTCTTCCTATTACTTAAATATCTGTTGGATACTAACATTTGTATCTTTCTTTTTAAAGGTAAATACAATTTAAATGATCGAATAAATAAAATAGGCTTTAAAAACTGTTGTATTTCTGAAATTACTTTAGCTGAACTAAAATATGGTGCTGAATGCAGTGATCGTGTTTTTGAGAATAATAAAATGGTGAATGAATTTGCTAACGAATTGACTATTTTACCAATCTATAATTCGTTAAGTTTATATGCAAAAGAAAAAGCAAGACTTCGAAAGGCTGGAAATTTGATAGATGACTTTGATTTACTTATTGGGGTAACGGCTGTTGCTAATAATATGATTTTAGTTAGTGACAATGAAAAACACCTGAAAAGAATTTCGAAATTAAAAATTGAAAACTGGATAGCGAGATAGCTCCCATATTCTTTTACATGACCTCCCCAAAAACCTCACAGATAATAAAGCCGCAGGGCAACCAACGGTCATGACCAACGGAAATAAATAACCACCAATAACGCCGCAGGTCTAATTACGGACAACGCCCCAATAACGCCTTTAGGCCAGTTTTTCTTTATCATTTATCCGCTTTTTTGCAAAGCAAATCTATCCCTTTTATTCAAAAATCCGTATTA
>CAZEEN010000346.1:0-2590 GCA_964511115.1 uncultured Paludibacter sp.
CTTAAACCTACTCCACAGGTTTTGACCGAGTTAGTGATTACTGCCCAAGCCATTGGACAAAAAAATGCCATACGCCAACAAATTTTCTCAAACACCATAAAAAACGTAGTGGCAGCTGACCGTTTACAGGAAAACCCCGATGCCAATGCCACCGAAGCTATTGGTAGGTTACCGGGCGTTTCGGTTCAACGAAGTGGGGGTGAAGGTACCGGTTTGGTTATACGTGGATTGGAACCCAAATACACTTCCGTTACGTTGAATGGTGTTATGATGCCATCGTCGGCTGGTGCAAGCCGCGAGACAAATATTTCAGGAATTTCACAGTATGTTCTTCAAGGAGTGGAGGTTTACAAATCGTTAACGGCTGATATGGAAGCTAATTCGGTGGCAGGAACGGTGAATCTTAAATTAAGAGAAACGGACAAAGGTTTTCGCTCCAACTTGATGGCACAGTTGGGGTACAACAACATGAATAATTATTTTGGTAATTATAAATTCCAAGGCGAAGTTAGTAATCGTGTTTTGGATAACAAGTTAGGCGTTTTTTTCTCGGCAAGTGCGGAGAAAGTGAATCGAAGCACACAAACACAAAGTTCCGGTTATAGTTTATATAGCTCAGATATTAACGATGGATTATTAATTGATGGTGTAGGTTTGAACTATATACTGAAAACGAAGTATAGACAATCGGCCATGTTGTCATTCGACTATAAATTATCACCTACCACCACATTAAACTTATATGGACTTTATTCCTACACCAAAGATGATAGCCAATCACAATCGAAAAGTTTTGGAGCTGCGGGAGCTGGTTCAGAAACATCATCTTTATACTATTCCCCGAATATAAATTCCAACACCTTTCAATCGGCTTTGAGTGGACTTACTAAACTCAAATTTTTGAAAATGGAAATAGATTATGGTGTCGCTTTTTCTCAGATTATTTCTGATAATCCACAATCCCGTAGTTGGAATTTTTCGTATGTAATAACTCCTACAAGTGCCGTTTTTAGTCAGGATTTGCGAAAACTAAGTAACCCGGAAGACATTGTAGCGCTTTATGATGCTGCTGCACCAGATAGTACTTTGCTGCTTTCATCCATCGGACAGTCGAAAAGTAATTTTACGGAAAAAAACATGACTTCTTATCTTAACTTTAAGATACCATTTAAAATTGGAGAATTTATTGTCGGAAATGTAAAATTTGGCGGTACGTATCGAAATAAATCAAGAAGGCAAGATGTTTTAGCAGGCTCACAGGGTCTTATAAGTAATCAATTTGGAAATAGAATACTGCTTGATGAGCTCAATTGGCTTAATAGTAGTGGGTTGCAAGGAGGCATTACCGCAGATGGTATGAAGGACTTTCAGGTAAGTAATTTTATTGATGGTAAATATAATTTTGGAACGTATTATGATTTTAACAAATTAAATCAAATAACTGATACATGGTCTAATGTGTCCGAATATTATTATGCACAGGGCGAAAATGTATGGATGAATGTTTTTGGGGAAAAAAGCAAAATTGGATATACTCAAGATATTTTGAGTTCAATTGTAAACGACCAAGATATTATAGAAAACTATGCAGCCGGATATTTAATGACTGAAATGAATTTTGGGAAATGGGCGATGTTTTTGCCGGGAGTACGTTACGAAGCTACCAATGCCACTATGAAAGGTTTTTATGCCGTGCAACCAACTATTCCGGGTCCAATTTATGAAGCTATACCAGGAGATGTCACTTCCGCCACCCGAAGTGATCATTTTTTATTGCCCATGATGCATTTAAGAATAAAACCTACCAATTGGTTTTATACGCATATTGCCTATACCCAAACTTTGAATCGTCCTGATTATAATTCCATATCGCCCAACACTTGGGTTTATACAGGTTTTCCTCCTTTTCAATATATCTCCAGCCGTCCGAATATTAGGGCAGAACATTGGACGAATTACGATGTGCAATTTACGGTATATGGACCAAAAATAGGTCTGCTTTCGGTAAGTGGATTTTATAAAACGGTAAAGGATAAAATATGGAACAGAACTTTTAAGCGTTTAAAAGGAGATCCAATTATTGAACCTTTTCCGGATGCGTCATTGGTTATTGTAACGCAACCGGAGAATCATCAGTACCCTATTTATTTGAAAGGTGTGGAAGTTGAATTGCAAACATCATTTTGGTATTTGCCAAAACCCCTCAGCTATTTGACTTTTTCGACCAATTATACCTATACCGATTCGCAAACACAAAATCCCTACAGTTACATAAAAAATGTAATTCCTGCAGGAGGAGGAAGACCAGTAGCAACGCGTGTTGATTCAACTACTACGGCTGTTATGTTATTTCAACCCAAGCATATTTTAAATTTATCGCTTGGTTATAATAGAAAGGGTTTAAATCTTTGGCTATCGTATCAGTACAACGGATTGATTTTTACATCCCAAAGCCAACAACTCAAAGAGTTGAATGCCATGAAAGAATTTTACAACCGTTGGGATTTGCAGATTTCTCAAAAACTCACGGGGAAACTGAAAGGACTCGAAATTTTAGCCAACATAGCGAATCTTAGCAATTTTACCGAAA
>CAZEEN010000347.1:0-2586 GCA_964511115.1 uncultured Paludibacter sp.
GTCGATAAAACAAGGAATAAAAAGTTGAATATCCATAATAAATTATTTTTCGTATACCCCTAATCCGTCAACTGACGGAGCTTAAAGAAAAGATACCATTCGTTACTAACTTCACAACCCCTTTAGGGGCTTGGGGCAATTTCAAAATCCACATACACCGGCAAATGGTCGGCAAATCCGCCCTGGTATTTCATGCCGTTGTACGTGCGGAAAGGTTGCTTGCCCAGAAACTTTTCGTCGTCGACTAATAAAAAATCAGCTTCAAAAACCTGCGCTTTGCGGCATTTAAATGTATCGTTGACTAATAAATTTCCCGAAACAATGATTTGGTCCAAAGCGCCCCATTCGCCATTATGTTTGTGCGAACCTTTTCCGGCTTCGTGTATCGGAAACATTAAGTTATACAATTGCTTTTTACTAAAAGGTGTTTCAGGTTTCGAAGCACCAAGAATTTTGTACATACTCTTATTGTTGGGGTAATCATTAAAATCACCCATTATTACTATGTTCGTGTTTGCATTGGTAGCAAACAAACTATCCGTTTTTTGTCGTAATACCGAAGCCACAAAGTTACGCTTTTCTTCCGATTCCAGCTCACCTCCCAAGCGCGAAGGAAAATGACACACAAAAACATGCAATGTATCGCCGGTAGGAATGATTCCACTCACAAAAAGCATGTCGCGCGTAGTCCCACTCGAAAATGGAAACTTGATTGCAATTGCTTGCTTGAAAATTGGTTTAAATGCATTTGGCTGGTATATAAGCGCCACATCAACTCCCCGTGCATCGGACGACTCGAAATGTACAAAGTGGTATTTCATGTTTTTCATTCCCGAATAGCGCGTCAGGTCCCACAAGCATTTTTCGGATTCTATTTCGCACAAACCAACTAAAGCGGGTGGTTCCCAACCTCCAATAGCAGCTATTACTTTGGAAATATTGGCTTGTTTCTGCGTGTATTTATCATAATTCCAACCACGCATGCCTCCTGGCAGATATTCGGAGTCGTTGGTTAATGAGTCATCTTTACAATCGAAAAAATTCTCGACATTGTAACTTACTATTTTGAAAACCTGAGTTTCGGCTTGCTGCGATGAAAGTTTTAGTGAGATTAAAAGTAAATATAGCAGAATTGTGTTTCGAAAATTCATTTTAAGTGGTTTATATTTAAATTGTTATAATATTGTATCGAAATGAATAAAGAGAGGATAAAGATAATGACATTTTTTCGTGTTAGATAATAGATTTGAACAAATAATGCCATTAAATAAAAATATTTGAATATATTTGCAAAGAATTAAAATGCCCGAACTCTGTTTATGCCTAAATATTACATTTTACTTTCATTTATATATTTTCATTTAAATCTTTCTGCCGACGATTCGCTACAATCGTTGTATCGCTCTGTAAATATGTATGCTAAAACCAAAGATACTGTACAACTTGTAGATTCCTACAAATACTTAGGCGATTATTTGAGCGAAACTAACGATTTCGAAAAAAGCAATATCTATCTCAAAAAAGGACTTGATTTAGCTCAAAAGGCCAATATTAAACGCGAAATTGGTATTTTAAGCAATCTCTTGGCTACCAATGCCAGTTATGATGGCAATCGGCAGCTCGCCTTGAGTTATTATCACCGCGCTCTCAAGGCTTTTACCGAGACCCGAGACCTCGACAAAGTGGCTATGATATTGATGAATATGGGTTCGGAGTACGAATACATGGGAAATTATAAATACGCCATTGCTTACACACTCAAAGCTATCGAAAACAAAGAGCGTTCTGGCGTAAAGAAAAATTTGGCCTATTATTACCAAAGTTTAGGCCAACTGTTTAAAGAAACTGACAGGGCAAAATGGAAATTTTATGTCGAAAAAGCCTATCAAATAGCCCAAAACTCTACCGAAGAACGCGTGTCGACTCGCGCTGCTATTTTCAACGATTTGGGAGGCATTGCGCAACGCGAAAAAAACAACAAACAGGCATACTTATGGTACGATTCGTTGATTGTTTTAGCCGAAGTCAACGACTATCAAAATGGTTTAGCCACTGCTTATTCCAACCGCAGCCATGTGTATAAATCCGAAAAAAAATACGACAAAGCTTTAGCTGATATGCTTGCAGCCATGGAAATCGGCTACAAATTGGAACGTAATTATCTGAAAATAACTGAACATACCAATGCAGCCAATATTTTAATTGAAATGAACAGACCTGCCGAAGCTAAAATGCATGCAAGCAAAGCATTAGCGCTGGCAAGTTCGCTCAAAACCTACCCCGAGGAAGAAGCTGCTGCACACTTGGCATTAGCATTGATTGGCGAAAAAACCCAAAATTGGGAATTAGCCTATAAACATTACAATGCTTATAAAGAAGGTCTTGACTCCATTCGTGCGGCTGATGTGCAAAAAAACATGCAGCAGTTGGAAGTGAAATACCAAACTTCGGAAAAAGAGAAAGAAATTGTGCGATTGGATAGCGAAAATAAATTGAAAAATCTCAAACTGCAACGCATTCAACTGCTTACGGCTGCTATTGTGGTAGTAGTACTTTTACTTGGCATATTGGCTTTTGTGCTATACC
>CAZEEN010000348.1:0-2574 GCA_964511115.1 uncultured Paludibacter sp.
AAACGGTATATGTATATGAATGCGCACGATGCATATCAGTATTGCGAACAGCTTATAAATTGCGTGGAGCGCTATAATGGTGAAATATCGCTGCTGTGGCACAATAACTTAGTCGAAAAATCGCCCAATTTGTATCACCGAAAATTATATGTCGATTTGTTGAATTTTCTGAAAGAAAAAGTATGACGCGAATCCTTATTTTGGCTACTAACGATTTGGCTACCGATCAGCGCGTGTTGAAAGTGGCTACTGTTTTTCAGCAAAATAATTTCGATGTTTTACTAATTGGACGTAAACTTAAAAACTCTCCAACGCTTACTATTCCGTTGAAATATAAGCGGTTGAAACTGCTTTTTGAACGCTCGGCACTCTTCTATGCCGAATTTAATTTCAGGGTATTTTGGCTGTTGCTATTTACAAAATGCAGTCATATTTTGGCCAACGATACCGATACGTTACCGGCCGCTTTTTTAGCGTCGAAAATGAAGCGAGTGAAGTTAATTTTCGATGCACACGAACTTTTTCCCGAAGTGCCGGAGCTTTACAACCGCCCTGTTATAAAAAAAGTGTGGACAAAAATTGAAGATTTGTTTTTTCCACATTTAAAAACCTGCTATACCGTTTGTGAATCCATTGCCGAATACTACAATCGAAAATATGGAATTTCGATGCAAGTGATACGAAATATTCCTTTCAAACGGAATTATCATGAAAAAATACTGAATTACGGCTCCCGAAAAATTATACTTTATCAGGGTGCGCTCAACAAAGGTCGTGGTTTGGAATGGGTAATTGATGCTATGCCGCTTGTCGAAAATGCTGTATTGGTGATTATTGGCACAGGCGATGTGGAAGCGCAACTTAAAATGCAGGTTACCAATGCAAATCTCGAAGATAAAGTGATGTTTTTAGGGCGAATTGAAGCTTCGGAATTGTATAAATATACACCATCGGCAGCTGTCGGATTGTGTTTGCTCGACGATATTGGGCTCAGTTATCGCTTTGCGTTGCCAAACCGCATTTTCGATTATCTACATGCAGGTGTACCTGTCTTAGCCACACATTTCCCCGAAATTGAAAAAATTGTTTCGACTTATAAAACTGGTGTTCTTATCAATCATTACGAATCAGAGTATTTGGCAAAAACTATAAACGAATTATTGCAACAAGGCTTTGATACATCGCATTTTGCTGATTTGTCGGATGAACTTTGCTGGGAAAATGAGTCGAAGAAATTTAATGAGATAATACGGAAAATCAGCTAAAAATTAATATTTATGCAAAAAGCAATTTCATTCCTGTTTTTTATTGCTGCAAGTTTAAAACTATCGGCACAAAACGCAACTTCATCGTTCGACGATGCGGTGAATTCGGTTTTTAATCCCATTATTTTTTACTTAGACAAGATACTCTTCTTCGATATTTTTGCTGCACTCGGATTTGATTTTGGTGTAAAAATACCTTTTATCGTTCTTTGGTTGATTTTTGGCGCTGTATTTTTTACCTTTTATTTCCGTTTTATTAATTTCAGAGGTTTTAAACATGCCATTGAACTGGCAATGGGTAAATTTGATAAAGATGGGCACGATGGCGAAATTTCACATTTTCAAGCTATTGCAACAGCCTGTGCTTCAACTGTTGGGCTTGGAAATATTGCTGGTGTGGCAGTTGCTATTTCGTTGGGAGGTCCAGGTGCTACATTTTGGATTATTTTAGCTGGATTATTGGGTATGACAACCAAATTTACCGAATGTACGCTGGGTGTAAAATATCGAAAAATTAACCCTGATAATTCGGTTTCGGGTGGCCCCATGTATTATTTGCGCGACGGATTGGCAAAAAAAGGATGGAAAAAAACAGGTAAAGTCTTAGCCATTTTATTCGCCGTTTTTGCAACTATTGGCGCATTTGGTATTGGCAATATGTTTCAATCCAATCAGGTTGTAGCGCAAACCATAGTTACATTTCCGGCTATGGATGGTTATCAAATTTGGATAGGCGTTGTCATTGCATTTCTGGTTGGGATTGTAATTTTAGGAGGCATAAAAGGCATTGCGCGTGTCAACGATAAGTTATTTCCCATTATGGCCATTTTGTATATCACTTCTTGTTTGGTAGTTATTGCTATTAATTATCAGCATCTTGGTACAGCTGTTGGTGTTATTTTCGATGGTGCTTTTAATGCCGATGCTGCCAAAGGTGGTTTTATTGGTGTTATGATTATCGGTTTTCGCCGTGCTGCTTTTTCGAACGAGGCCGGAATTGGCTCGGCAGCGATTGCTCACTCCACCGTAAAAACACAAAAACCGGTTACCGAAGGACTTGTAGCCCTACTCGAACCATTTATAGATACTGTAGTTATTTGTACACTTACGGCTTTGGTTATTGTCGTTACAGGTTTATACAACAATCCCGATAATCTGACAGGTGCCGGTTTAACTTCGGCTGCTTTCTCAACTGTTTCGTCGTGGTTTCCTTATTTGTTATTGCCTACCATTATTCTTTTTGCCTATACAACTATTATTTCTTGGTCGTATTATGGCGTAAAAAGTTTCGACTTTTTAGTGGGCGATG
>CAZEEN010000349.1:0-2558 GCA_964511115.1 uncultured Paludibacter sp.
ATCAGCATTTTATCTATATCATCATACGCTGCTGTAATTCAAGTTTCGTCTCCCAATGACCTTCGCAATTTTGCAAACACCATGAACGATGGTGATATTATTGAACTAACAAATTCGGATAGCATTTATTTCTGGTCGTCACAAGTAACAATTTCGACCGAAAAAGCCATTACAATAAGGGCGAAAAGCGGTTTAACTGCTCGCCCAAAAGTTGTTTTTACTGCAAGCACAGGTAGTTTTTTACGTTACAACGCTTCTTTAGCAACACCAACTACAAAAAGTTGGACTTTTGATGGAATTGAATTCGATGGTTATAATACTTCTGCCGGATTTTATGCAGACAATTTTATTCTTTCAAATCTAACTGCACCTTTTTATGGTATAAATATTAAAATTAATAATTGTATTTTAAAAAACTTCAGAAACAGAACGATTCATTTTCAAGGTTCGGGAAGTTCAACCGCATCTACAGTTGCACAAGGTGGTGATATTGATATTACGAACACCGAATTTAGAAATCTAGGTACTGGTGTTTTGTATGGCAATAACATATTAATGTATAATCCAAATAATGTAAAATTCGATAATTGTTTGTTTTTTGGCACTGGTGCAAATACTTTATTTATTTATTTAAATGCAGCTAATTACAACAGCTATATATTTGATCATTGTACGTTTGTAAACTCTAACCAGCGCGAATTTGTATTAAGAAATCCTATTACATCTGGTATTATTCGTAACTGTTTATTTGTAAACAACATAAATAACAATTCAAACAACACTTACAATGCATCGCTTGGTACGAATTGTGGCATTTACTATACTGGCACGGGAATTAAGAACAATATTTATCCATTTAGTACGGCAGTTCGCACAACAAATCCATTACTTAATGCAACTACTGGAATAGCTACTGCTACTACCTATTTGACTGGAACAACCGATGGATTGCCTACTGGATTTTACGGTAACCAGATAATTTGCTCTGAAAGTAGTATTAGCGATTTAAGTTATGCTGTTGGAAGTGGCCCATCGGCTTCAAAATCGTTTGTTGTCTCTGCCACACGCCTCACAAACAACCTTTCAATTACGGCACCTACAAATTTTGAAATATCTACTTCATCAACATCAGGTTTTGCGTCAACATCAATTTTTTTAAATCATTCAAGTGGTAATATTGCCAACACCACAATCTATATACGTTTGAAAGCGGGATTAGTCGACAACATATATAGTGGAACATTAAATTTATCATCTGCGGGTGCAGCTACGAAACAAATAGCCCTATCGGGCACAATAGTTAGCAAACCAACTATTTTCACCTCTTTAAATTCAATTTCAGGAATGAATTATAGTGCAGGTAGGGGCCCATCTTCACAATCCATATTTACTATTAATGCTGCTGGGCTTACAGGTAACATTTCGATTTCAGCTTCATCTGACTTCGAAATATCGTTTAATTCGGGCACATCTTTTTTGGGTACAAATTCGATAAGTAAATCGCAAATTTCTGGAAAGATAACAAATTTAAATATCTTTGTTCGAATGAAAGCTGGATTATTACAAAATACATACTCCGGAAATATAACGCTTTCTTCTCCAGGTGCTGACACTAAACAAATTACACTTTCTGGTATGGTAAACCCAGCTCCAGCTGAACTCAATGTGTCGAAATCGGCTCTCACAAACTTCTCATATATTTTTGGAAATGGGCCATCTGCAATTCAAACGTTTTATGTTATAGGCAGTGGATTAACTTCTAACATACAACTCACGGCACCAACGGGATACGAATTATCAAAATTAAATGGAACTTCGTTTAGTGGTACCTCTACAATCACACTTACTCAAACGAACGGAAGTGTTTCGTTAACAAATATTTATGTCCGACTCAAAAAGGATTTAGCAGTTGGCACTTATTCAAATAATATTACAATAGAAACAGACGGCACTTCAACAAAACAAATTAATATGCTAGGTTACGTTTCTGAAGCTATCGGGATAGCGCTAACATTAAATAAACTTAGTGGATTTGAGTATATTTACAATAGCGGACCTTCTGCCGAAAAATCGTTCGAAATGTCAGGTGTGAATTTGAATTCAGATGTAATAGTTTCGGCACCTGCAAACTACGAAGTTTCAACAACAAACGGTATTGATTTTTCTGGGTCTGGTCAAATTTCAATAGACCAAGCTTCGGTAAGTGGTCAAACATTACGAATTTATGTACGTTTAAACTCAGGTTTAATTGCTGGTGCATACAACGGTAATGTGACAGTAAGTTCAAGTGGCGCCACAACTAAAACCATTGCACTTACAGGTAATGTTTATAATCAGGTAAATGTTGCAACCGATCCTGCATTTTACGAACCTCGCTTTGGTGGTAACTATACATTTAGTAATAAATGGATTTTATCAAAAAATACCAATAACTATACTGCAGGTAATGAATTGATAGCTGCCTCGGGTATGGCGCGCGATATGGCTGTACGCAATGGAAAAATGTTATTTATCGACCGTGGCAACAAACAAATTGTGGTTGTAAATGGCGAAACAGG
>CAZEEN010000350.1:0-2544 GCA_964511115.1 uncultured Paludibacter sp.
AATGAGTTTTTACATTCCAACGCCAACTCCAGATTTAGATTTGTGTTTCTGACCGACGATGGTACTCCCTGAGGTGATGTGAGCGTGTAAGTTGCATCACTTGCCGCAGCGCATTTCACAAAATAAGAATCGAACGAAGAGCGGCCTGCTGAACTTGTGCTGCTTGAAATGTAACCGGGATTTAATTCACCGTCGTACCAAAGTTTGTAGGTGTCCAACGCAGCATTGTAGGAATAGTAAAATTGTCCATTTGCATTATTAGCAGTACCACTTGCCAGCATAGGATGCGAGATAAAGTTCCAACCAAAATTTGGCTCCAAGCCACCCGGCTCGGTTGTATAAGCAAGTGAAACACTTGCAGTTGCATCAAAAACCGTACTTGAACCATTATGGGCAGTTACAAAGTATAAATCTTTATTATCAGGAAGGGTGTTTTTACGGTTAATAAGATAGCCTTTTTTCGCAATCATTGGATTATCCGTACTCGATTCCCAGCCCGAAAGTCGTTGCGCTCTTTTTACTGCATTGTACTGCCCCAAACTATAATCCACCCCAATTGTAGCAGCTGACAAATCACTTTTCTGCACCGAACTAATGGCAAATGGAAAACCAACAAAATGCCATTTCCCTGTTTGGTCAAAGCTAACTTTTACTTTTATGTTTCCACCACTTAACGTTAATGTGCGTCCATTTTTATAGAATTGAGCCGAAGCAGCCGATGTTTTGCCAAAAATAAGATTAGTAAGCGATAAACTTGCTTCTGTGTTTGTTGACGATAACCGCCCAACTGAACCTGCCATAAGCGTAATATCCGAAGCTGTAACAGCCCCATTCTTTATATCAAGCAAATTGCTAATTTCGATATTATTTCCTATTGTTACAGACCCACTACTCGAACGGTTAATTTCCAATGTATGCAGTAAATTGGTGCTTCCTGGCGTAGAAGTATCAAAATATACCGTTCCTAAACTACCACTGCCTACTATATGCAATTTTGAATTTTCACCACCTTTTATTTTTCCGGGTGATGCAATTCCGTTGTTAAAGTTAGAACCAGCTCCATCAAGCCCAATGGTAAGCGCATTTCCATTCAAATCGAGAACACTCGCCGCACCATCTATCACAACCGCATTTTGTCCGTTTGCACCTTTGCACGTTAAATCACCTAGTAACTTAACTGAGCCTCCTGATTTTACAATTCGAAGATACTCAATTTCGAATGGAGCTGTACCCGTGGCAGTTTGGATATTTGACCCTGTAAAAAATACCGCGCGCTGATTGGAAATAAATGTGCCGGTGTCTATAAAATTCCCTTCTACTATCAAATCGCCTCCATACACTGCCGACAAAGTCGTTGATCCTGCGTTTGTGAAATCAGTGCATTTTAGTTTTTTATTGGCCGAACTGAAAATAATTGTACCGTTGTTGACGATACTTCCGGCTACTTCTAATCCATTCAAATGATTATTACCTCCGTTACCGTCCGTCATACCATCCATATCGAATGTAGCACCAGAGTCAATTGTCAAATTCCCGGCTATGCTTTTCATATCATCACTTGCGTTTCGGAATTTAAAAGTACCGCTTTTAATTTTTACATGGTGTGGATAACCTGCTCCTGAAGTAGAATTCCACTCAAAATATCTGCTGTAACTAAGATTGTATTCAAGTGTCGACTCCGAACCATAGTTTAGTGACGTATTGATATTTCCACCATAAATAGCAAAAACACCATTTATCGTAGGCACAGTTGTAAGTGTGAGTACTCCTGTATTTATCGTCAGATTATTAAATGTCGTGGTAGTTGCTCCCTTTATTGTACCCGAACCAGCAAAGTTAACCACACCTGTAGCAGCGTTGAACGTTCCATTATTTGTAAACTCTCCTCCCGCCGAAATTGTCAACGTACGCGTTGTTCCATCAGATGCTGTAAGTGTATTGCCGGTGTTAATAGTAACTGAACCAACCGTTTTATCAGTATTTAAGGTAATGTTGTTCGCAATAATGCAATGAGCTGATGTTGAGGCAGGAACAGCACCATCGAACCAAGTAGCACCATCATTCCAGTTTCCGGCACTTTGAGTAGTTGGATTTACTGTAAATGAATAGTTTGCACCTCCGTTATTTAAAAACTGACTATAACCCCATGAATCGTAACCTTGGAAATAACATTTGTATGTATTTGAAGATGTGAGAGCTAGTGTATATGTCCAAATGCTATTAACTCCATTACTTCCCGAATACGCCATCGAATAATTTGTCCAATTAGAAACCCCATCGGGAGAAACAAAAAGCCGACAGTTTAACCCCACATAATTATCATTAATCCAAACTGTAAATGTAACACTCTGCGAACTAGTAGATTGAACAAATGATTGATTTCCTAACCATGTTGGAGTTGCTGTCGCAATGATAACGCACATCGACAAAACAGCAACAAGTATTATTTTCTTTGTATTCATTTTGCTCTGAGTTTAAAATGAATAAATAATGCATAAAACCCTGCAATAAATAAGAGCACAATCAAATCGTCCGAAAGCGGCA
>CAZEEN010000351.1:0-2524 GCA_964511115.1 uncultured Paludibacter sp.
AACGTTTCGAAACAATTGTCCGAACAGCCTCTTTCATCCCAAATTCGTCGATAATCCTTAGATAGAAAGTCAGTTTATCAGTTAGTCCGGGAATTTCGTTCAGATTTTCGCCCCAAATAAATTCGGCAGCCAAAACTCCTTTTGCTACGAATTCAATGTCTTTTAAACTCCAAAGTATTTTTAATAAATCAACAATAGCTTTATCGTCGTTTGGTACAATTTCGGTATTTGCACGTTTACCGCCTTTGTAAAAGGTAATAATGGCTGCCAATCCCAAAACCAAACCAGCTGGAAGCTCCCCTTTTCGTTCCAGATATTTTTTCAATCCGGGTAAGTCGCGCGTTTTGTATTTTGGGAACGAATTAAGCATTATGCTTGTCAGGAAATGATGCACAAATGGGTTATTGAAGCGCTCTAAAACGTCATCGGCAAATTTCTGTAATTCTTTTTTTGGTAAATCGAGTGTTGTAATTAATTCTTTGTACATAACCATGTAAATGAATTTTGAAATCACATCGTCGCGCAAGCTCTCTTTTACAATATTCAATCCTGCTAAATAAGCAACAGGCGCCAATACGGTGTGAGGCCCGTTGAGTAGCGTAACTTTACGTTCGTGGTAAGGTTTTTCGTCTGGCACAAAAAGTACATTCAACCCAGCTTTATCCGCAGGAAACTCTTTAGCAACGCTTTTGGGAGCTTCAATAACTAACAAATGGAAAATTTCGGCCTGAACCACTAATCTATCTTCCAATTGTATTTTTTCTAGAATCTCCCCAATTTTTTCGCGTGGATATCCCGGAACAATACGGTCGACAAGTGTTGAATAAACGCCACAAGCTGTATCGAACCAATTTTGGAATTCTGAACCAAGATTCCACAATTGAATGTATTGATTTATAGTTTTTTTCAATTCTGTGCCGTTGTGAAAAATCAATTCGCAAGGAAAAATAATCAATCCTTTATCGGCAGCTCCACTAAATGTTTTAAAGCGGTGATAAAGTAACTGTGTAAGTTTGCCAGGATATGAATTTGCCGGAGCATCGTCGAGTTTACAAGTTTCGTCGAAAGCAATGCCAGCTTCGGTTGTGTTCGATACCACAAAACGCATTTCGGGTTGCTCGGCTAATTTCAGATAGGCATCGAAATCGGTGTAAGGGTTTAGCGAACGGCTGATAACATCAATCAACTCAATAGTGTTTACAATATTTCCTTTGTCAAGTCCTTGCAAATTAACATGATACAAGCCGTCTTGTTCGTTCAACATATCAATCATACCTGTTGGGAGCGGTTGAACAACTACTACGCTCGAATTAAAATCAGCTTTTTGATTCATATTGTGTACCATCCAGTCGATAAATGCACGTAAGAAGTTACCTTCACCAAATTGGATAATTCGCTCAGGATAGGTTTTTGTAATGTTGGCCGAGGCTCTGTTCAATCTTTCCATAAAAAACTTTTTTTTGATAAATATGATGTTAGAAATTCAATAATTCAAGTGATTGATGTCGCTGTGTGCGCACACGGTTTAATTTCACCGCAAAAGTACTTGTTTATTTTTAAATGACAAAATAAATTTCGTGTGCGCACACGGTTTTTTTTAAATAAAAAAAAGAGCTTCAGAATTGTATCTGAAACTCTATATTATATTTGAAAAAATAATTTAAAATCCTCTACGCTCAAATCCGCCACCGCCACCTTCACTACGTCGAGGATGGTCTATACCATCCGGACGACCAGACATTCCGGGACCGCGACGAACTTCGCCACTTTTGCCATCGCCAAATTTATTTAATTTATAGCTAAAGCTAAGAATAAAATAGGAGGTAAGGGTGTTGAATTTGCTGTACGAAATGTAATTATCGCCAATTATTTGTCGGATATTGAGTCTTTGTTGCAAAATGTCGTTCCATTTTAGAGCCACAACACCTTTTCCTTTAAATAAGGATTTATCAATAGCGGCATTCCAAATTGTTTCGTCCAAGTCGAAATTACTATAGCCTTTGCGGGTTGTGTAATTTATATCCGAACTAATATTTATACTGTATGGCAAATGTAAAACCAGATTTCCACTTCCTGTCCAGTCGTAGGTGGTTGAAGGGGTAGGGTTGAGGTTATTAATTGTATTTGAGTATTTAAATGCGCCTTTTACCCCCAATTCAACTACATCGTGTGTGAAGGTAAGTGATAATTGTTGGTCGGCATTTACACGTCCTGTTTCGCTTAAATCGCCTAATTGTAAGTGTTCAACATCAATTTCGGATGTTGTAATATTGCGAGCTGTGTACCCGTATCGCATATTGTAACCGCCTGATGTGCTAGTATTAAAATGCAAACGTTTCGCAATTATAGGCGTGTTAAACATAATATTTCCATTGAAATTATATGGTTTGTCTTTTGCATTTACTGTTTGGCTGTACTGTTTGTTGGTTGAGTCGTAAATACTGTTTGTTACTAACGCATCTTTTGTAATAGAGTCAATGAACCAAGCATTAAACGATGAAAATCTTTTTTCGTTTAAAGTGCT
>CAZEEN010000352.1:0-2511 GCA_964511115.1 uncultured Paludibacter sp.
CGAACGGCTTTGAGCAATTCGGTGGCAAGCGCCAAATCGTTGGTACGAGCTGCCGCTTCGGCATAATTCAGTAGCACTTCGGCATAACGAAATACGGGCACAAAATCGGCGTAAGGCATTGCTTTGGCGTATTTTTTCAGGTAGAATTTTCCATTATCGTTTCGCAAAAACTGCCGGCGAATATCATCGCTTCTCCAAGTGGGCTCGCCTAAAATGCCGTTAGGATTGAGGTAGTATTCCGAATTAGCATTGAGCACATAACCTAAAGCAGCCTGCCCTGAGTAGGAATCGGTAGCCGTCATGGGCATCGAAAAAATGGATTCGGTAGTTGTGTAATCAGTTGCAAAAACAGTAATTAAATCCTGTAGTTTGTGCTTTACTCCTACAGTTGCCGAAAATGGCGCAAGTGTTTGCCCTACAATTTTTTGTGCATCGACTATCAACTTTTCGTAATTTCCCATAGTGAGATAAACCCTTGTTTTCAGTGCAATTACGGTATTGCGGTGTGTGCGGCTAGTGTTGAGCAAAGGGGTGGAATATGCCAATGGCAAATACTGCTCAGCTACATCCAAATCGGCTAAAATTTGCTCGTAAACCTCAGCTGTGGTGCTTCGCTCCATATTGTTGTTGGCCGATGAAGTTTCGGCATTTAGTCGCAGTGGTAGTGCTTTGGATGCTCCATTGTCTTCGTTGTATGGGCGGGCATAAATAGTTACTAATGAAAAATAACTCAGAGCGCGCACAAAACGAGCTTCGGCTATATAGTTGATTTTCAGCGAATCGGATATTACTCCATTCGACTTTTCAAGTCCTTCAATCAGTATATTTGCGTTATTGATCGTAGAATAAGCGGCTATCCAAAGGTTATTTACATCCATATCTCCCGATGTGGTGGCATTTTTCCATGTAATGTAACCTGTTATTGGGTTGGCAGTTACATTAATAAATTCTTCGCCGCGTATATCCATAAGTAGTGGATATTTTTGTCCGTAAAAATCGGAACTTTTGAGCGATTTGTACATGCCATTTACCAATCCGAGTATTCGCTCGGGTGTATCGAAAGCTACTTCGGAATTTAGTGTTGTTTTGGGCGACAGATTTAATATATCGTCGCACGAAGTAGTTGCTATTAAAACTATCACAAACAAAATTATTTTCAAAATGCTATTTATCATGTGTTTAAATTTTAATATTTACACCAAAAGTAATTGTACGTCCTAGCCCAACCGAGTTTTTATCCACACCAGGCGTCAGGTTTGAGTTTCCATTCGACGAGGCTTCCGGGTCGGTACCTTTGTATGCCGTAAGTAACCATATATTAGAGCCTTGTACATATACTGAAATTTCGGACATTTTAATTTTATTACAAATTTTATCCGATAAATGATACGTCAACATCAAATTATTCAGGCGTAGGAAATCAGCTTTTTGCACATTTTCAGAGATAGGGAATTTTGCACCGTTCGAAGTTTGGTCGCCATACACCACACGTGGAATGTTGGTTGTTTGCCCTGCCGATGTCCAGCGACTGAGTACTTCCACAGTGTTATTCAGATAGCGCATGTCGAGCAATGAGCCGCGTGTGCCATACATCACAGAATTGCCGCCACTGTAGGTGAAATCTATTTTCAAATCGAAATTTTTATAGCGCAGGTTATTGTTGAATCCGCCGTACCATATAGGTATTGCATTACCAACTATCTGATAATCGGCAGTATTGATGGCCGGTGCCGTTGTGCCATCTAAAAAAGTCCAGTTGCTTTGTCCAGACGCAACAGCCTCCGAATACTGCACCTGTTGCCCTTTGGCATTTACAAAAATGCGACGTCCGTTTTCAGGATTTACCCCGGCCGTTTTGGCTGCATACAAGCTTCCTACCGAATAGCCCACGCGGGTGATATTGGTGGTTTCGGACGAAATGTGTGTGTAGGAAACTATATCGGCATTACCATCGGCCAAGGCTGTTACTTTATTACGAACGTGCGTGTAGTTTAACGACGTTTCCCATGTAAAATGGCCAGTATTTAAAACTTTGTAATTTAGTTCCACTTCGATGCCACGATTGTACATGGAACCAACATTTGCCAGTATTACATTGCCCGGAATGCCTTTCGAAGGCGATTGCGGGGCATTTAGTATTAGTCCATCAATATTATTGTTGAAAAATGAAAAACTGAGTTGCATTTTGTTTTTCAAAATAGTAGCATCAAATCCAATATTGGCTTGCTTACTCGTTTCCCAACCCAACTCTTTGTTGCCCGCTTGCGAAATGGACAAACCAGCTTCGGTGCCATACACCGTACCAGCATACAAATTCATCGAACCGTAATCTGTTGGTAAATTAGCATTACCCACTATGCCGTAACCCGCTCTCAATTTAAAAAAATCAACAAAATCTCGTAAGCCTGTATTTTTAAAAAATGACTCTTCAGTCATAACCCAACCTGCGGAGATTCCACCAAAATTGCCAAATTTATTACCTTCGGCTAATGCTGAATTTCCGTCGCGGCG
>CAZEEN010000353.1:0-2511 GCA_964511115.1 uncultured Paludibacter sp.
CTTCGTCTATAATGAGCAAATCCGTATCCTGAAGCAAAATTCGATAATTGGCAGCAGTTCTGTCCTGCAACAACAAATGAGTAGATGTATCTTCGCCGTTAAGTATCATTTTCCTGCCTGAAAATTTTTCAGCGATCGATTTAATAAGCATGGTTTTACCTACCCGCCGCGCACCAAAAAGAAGCATAACCTTGCCCGGTTGCATTCGTTTCTCAATTTCAGCCTGTAAAATGCGTGTTATTTTGTTCATAATGAGTATATTTAACGATGCAAATGTACAATATGAAATCGAAAACACAAAATTATTTCGGTAAATTCGTCATTACAATGACGTTTTTTACATTAAATTCGTCAATACAGATACGATTTTAATGTTTTATAGAAAATAAAATAGCTAAAATTCAATCACCTGACTATAAATTCAACCGCCATTACCAAAGCTACTTTTGCCTTAGGAACAGGTAAAATTACCCAATCGTGTTGCATGCCTTCAAATTTTTTGAAATTAAAACCGGGTAATTCTTTTGTTATCTCTTTCATTAATTCAATATCGGGAAACAAAATCTCTTCAGTGCCATAAAAAACAATGGTCGGACACAGGTTTTCGAAATTTCCGTAAAGGGGCGACAATAAATAATTGCTCAAATTTTCTCCACCTGCATATTTAAAGGCAGTATATTTTAAACCATTAATTGAAAGTATTTTATCTCCTTTTTGTAATTTCACAATGTCAGGATTATCCATTCTTAAATTAATCCATGGCGAAAACAAAACAAGTTTTATGGGTTGAATTTTAGCTTTTTCGAAAGCCAATTTCTGAGCAAAAGCAAGTGCCAGCCCCCCTCCTGCCGAATCGCCCATAAATACAAACTCATCGTTCGGAAATTTTTCAGTAAGCGTAGTATATGCTTGCTGAACCATTTCAAATGTTTCAGTATAAGTACTTTCGGGAGTCAGAGGATAGTCGATATAACTTACTTTACAGGCTGCTTTTGTAGCTATGGTGGTAACTAATTTCCGATGCATGGCGCTCCCTTCGAACACATAGGCACCTCCGTGAAAAAACAAAATATGCTGCTTATTGTTACATTGCTTTGGTGTTAGCGTAATTACAACTTTACCTGAAACATAGAATTCATCCGGTGCAAAGTATTTAAATTCAGGTGCTTTAACTAGCTTTTGTTTTGTTCTTGAAGGATGTTTTAAGGATATTTCAATAAGTTTTTTGAAGTTTATCACTCCTAAAAAACAAGCTAATATTTTAGATTTGATATCAGGCATAGTATAAGTTAAATTTGATATATTTGCAAAAACAATTTTTTTAAATATGAATAACTATTAATAATACATATCAGTGGAAGAAAAAGAAATTCAAAAATTACCGTTAAACGTAGATACAGTAAAACTACTGTGGTCTAAAACATACAATACGGACGGTAAACCCGATTGGTCGCATATTTTTCCTTATTATCACAAAGATATAATTTTTCAGGATACCATACAGCGTATCGAAGGAATTGATGAATTTGTAGCCATGTGCAACCGGCTAACAAAACGCACCGGTCAGCTAACCATGGAAATTGTAAGCATTGTTCAAAACGATAATGTGATAATTATGGAGTGGGTGATGACCATGATTTTCAAAAAATATCCGAGCACGCCAATTTACGGGGCTACAAAACTGCTGATTAGCGACGATGGATTTATACTTCAGCAACGCGATTATTACGATCTGTGGGGCGATATTTTCAATAATATTCCGCACTGGAACAAAATGTATCGTAAATTTCTTGTTAAAAAATTCGGATAATTAGAATGCAAATTACGCAAATTAAAAGTATAATTCAAAAAGAATTAATAAGCCAATTTTATGAAATCTTATTTCTTGGCGCCCCAAGCGGCAAAGCCGAGCGGTGAAAATTTGCTTTTATTTGCGTTCAAAAAAAATAAAAATGCCTACAAACAAAACATTGAAATACATACGCGAATATACATGGGGGAATATATTTGCCATGATACGCAACAATAGTCGTGATGCTCAAATTTGCCCCGATGATAGTAAAAACAAACTGGTGGTAATTACTGGTGCTACTGCTGGTATTGGTCTGGCTACTGCGCATAAATATGCTTCGCATGGCGCTCATTTAGTGTGCATAAACCGAAGTGTTGAAAAATCAGAAAAACTGAAGCACGAAATTGAAACTACCTATGGCGTACAATGCGATTATATGATTGCAGATTTAAGCAGTCTGTCCGAAAGTTTTAAGGTAGCGGAAGCATTAAAATTGTTTACAAAACCTATCGATATAATTATTCACAACGCAGGCATATTTCTTACCAAAAAAGAACTTACTCCTGAAGGTTTCGAAAAGGTCTTTGCCATTCATTATCTTTCATCGTTTATAATTAATTATTGCTTAACTGATAAACTAAAATCGCAGGAAAAAGCACGAATTATTATGGTGGGATCCGAAGGACACCGCTTTGCTCCATGGGGGTTAAAACTGGATG
>CAZEEN010000354.1:0-2001 GCA_964511115.1 uncultured Paludibacter sp.
AACAATCCCTGCCTGTTCAAGTTGATGTAAAACTTTACGGCGGATGGTCTCTCGGCTGTTTTCTGCGTACTCCCGTCCGTAATCCTGTTTGATTTTTACCAGAATATCATGGACGCGCAAACTTTGACTGGATGCATCCTTCCACTGCATTTTTTCCGACAAGTTGGCAAGCGCCAAAAGAGTTAAAGCTGAAACTTCATTTTGTTGCGCAGACGGTAAGCCAAGCGCCTCCAAAACTTCCTGAGCCTGTTCTATTTTTCCCATCGTTAGTCTGGTCTCCTGAATCATTGGAAATTCTTCGGCAAGTAAGTTCATTTGCCAAAGTGTTGAAAAGATAACATTATCAGCTTGTTCTGCGGTGAGACTTTGAATCTGCTGGATTTTTTCGCCGATACTCCTGATGACTTCCACAGGCGGCAGGGACAATATGCGTAACTCCGCCGCATTGACTTGCGTGTTCCCATTAACGATGCGGAAATAGCGGTCAACAATTGCGCTGTTGAAAAGTGCGGATAAACCAATGGCTTCTGACGGCAGAAGATCGCCTTTTTTACCATAGATAAAATTCAGGTGATTCTCAAAACCGATTTGCTCAAAGTCAAAATCCTTGCCGATCAATGGAGCAGAGATTAGGCGGCGACGATCTTCCTTTGAACTAAATCGCCGCAATAAAACATAGTTTGAATTCGGAACAAGCAAAGCGGCATCTTGTTTGGAAATGGCTTGCGGTTTGTCAAATTCGCTCAGTGGATACTCGACAGAGTAAGGCTTGATGTTTTGCATCCAAAGCAAAGGAACTGTTCCATTGCCTGTGGTCAATTTCTCTTTGAGCAACTGCTCCGAACGAAATGGCACAACCCGCCCTGTTGAAACCTGCCAGCCGTATTTTTCAAGGGAACCATCCCAATGGTCAACCGCATCCAAAATTTGTTCATCATGAATGCCTGTAGGCAGTCGAAAGAATACCTGCCCGTCTCGGTCATTTAGAAAATGCTTGAAAGAAACTTTACGACTAAGTACACTTTCGCTCAATTCTGTGTCATCTTTGGAGACCGAGATATTGACCGAGCCTGCCCAATATCTTTGCTCTTTTGGCTGGGATAGTTTCTCGAAAGAGAAAATGACATTTTCCTGTAAAACTTTATCGCCCTTGAAAACGTCATTGCGCGATTGAAAGACATGAACTGCCAGCGGAGTCACATCCCTTAGCAGGTCACGACGAAATTCCGAGAAGTAAACACCTGAGCAAAAACTACGCGGCACAATAAAGCAAGCTTTCCCCTCTGGAACAAGCAGTTTTGTGCTCAGCGCCATAAATATGGTGTAGATGTTGGTATGCCCGTTGATTTTTCCAGCGATGGCTTTTACACGCTTATCTTCCGCATTAAGTTTGAAGTAGGGGGGATTACTGATAACAAAATCATAGGCTTTTCGGCGTGATTGTTCTGCGCCAAAAAGGGATGGCTGGTGTTCGGGCAGGCAAGCCATTACAAAATCCTCATTAAATACCTGCCAATGGATTTTGACTCCGCTTTGTTCGGCTTGTTTGCTTGCAAGTGCTAGGACGTCACTCGCTACATCACAAAGTTCTTTGTCTGTTTCATAAGCGTCCAGCCAAATTTCCACAGATTGATTCTCTGAAATGAGTTTTTCAATGACAGCACAAGCCAACACTCCAGAGCCGATGGAAGGTTCAATAATAGTTGCGCCAGATTGAATTTTCCCCAACCTTTGTGCCATGTAACGGGCGGTATTTGGCGGCGTTAAAAACTGACCATGTTCTTTGAGAGTTTCAGATTCCCTTTTCTCAAGAACACGTTTTCCCTGTTCATAACTATGGCTGACCAAATCCAAGACTTCCATTGCTGAAATTATACCCTCCTCATTTAGTTAACTGAATCACTGAGCGAAGTAGTTGGTTACCCCTGCAACCCTTCCCATTCCGCCAGCACGCTGTCCATTTGGAAATAAAACATCCGAAGCCGTCTTTGCTTCGGATGT
>CAZEEN010000354.1:2201-2492 GCA_964511115.1 uncultured Paludibacter sp.
TCGATCCACTCTTTTGCGATTTGCTCCACGTTTGCAAGAGCCTCTTGATAATTTTTCCCGTCTGCCATGCAGCCAGGCAACTCAGGGACTTCCGCGATGAACGCGTCATCTTCCGCGCTCCAGTAAAGAATGACTTCATATTTAATCATAAGTCAATTATATCCAAGATGAAGCAACTGGTAGTGGCGACTTCAGTCGCTTTTGCGCCGTAAAAAATACGACTAAAGTCGTTACTACGAAAATCCATTCTCAAGAAACCTGCAACCCTTCCCACTCCGCCAGCAATACATC
>CAZEEN010000355.1:0-2488 GCA_964511115.1 uncultured Paludibacter sp.
TATGTTTCGCTCGAATACTTATTATTAGCCTTGGTTTCTGAAAAAAATCAACTAACGAAAGTAATGCACGATGCAGGAATCAACGAAAAAGCACTTCAGGACGCTATTAATGAACTTCGTAAAGGTTCGAAAGTAGATTCTGCTTCAGCCGAAGAAACTTATAATTCGCTAAGCAAATATGCTGTTAATCTAAACGAACGGGCGCGCTCAGGTAAACTCGACCCCGTTATTGGTCGCGATGAGGAAATTCGTCGTGTGTTACAAATTTTAAGTCGCCGAACCAAAAACAATCCAATTTTAATTGGTGAACCCGGAACAGGTAAAACTGCTATTGCCGAGGGACTTGCACATCGTATTGTGCGAGGCGATGTGCCCGAAAATTTGAAATCGAAACAGATTTTTTCACTCGATATGGGAGCCTTAATTGCAGGAGCCAAGTACAAAGGCGAATTCGAAGAACGTTTGAAAGCCGTTGTAAATGAAGTAATTAAAGCCGAAGGCGAAGTTATTTTATTTATCGACGAAATACATACACTCGTGGGAGCAGGCAAGGGTGAAGGCGCTATGGATGCGGCAAATATCCTGAAACCGGCATTGGCGCGTGGTGAATTGCGGGCTATCGGAGCTACTACGCTCGACGAATATCAAAAGTATTTTGAAAAAGACAAAGCCCTCGAACGTCGTTTCCAGATTGTACAAGTAGATGAGCCGGATATTGCAAGCACCATTTCTATATTACGTGGGTTGAAGGAACGATACGAAAATCACCACAAAGTACGTATCAAAGATGATGCGATTATTGCCGCTGTTGAACTTTCGAGTCGCTACATTACCGATCGGTTTCTACCCGATAAAGCCATTGATTTAATGGACGAGGCAGCAGCTAAATTGCGTATGGAAGTAGATTCAGTGCCCGAAAATTTAGATGTTATCGAACGTAATATCAAACAATTAGAAATTGAACGCGAAGCCATTAAACGTGAAAATGACACCCGTAAACTAGAGCTGTTAAATGCCGAAATTGCTAACCTGAAAGAGGAGGGAAACGAGTTAAGAGCCAAATGGAATAGCGAAAAATCATTGATTGATAAAATTCAACAGGCAAAAATCGAAATTGAAGATTTGAAATATCAAGCCGAAAAAGCCGAGCGCGAAGGCGATTATGGAAAAGTGGCCGAAATACGTTATGGTAAAATTAAAGTAATTGAAGCGCAAATTGAAACCTATAAAACCGAATTGATTTCGATGCAAGGTTCCAATGCCATGATTAAAGAAGAAGTTGATAGCGAAGATATTGCCGATGTAGTTAGTCGGTGGACGGGTATTCCTGTAAATAAAATGCTGCAAAGTGAAAAGGATAAATTGCTGCAACTCGAAGAAGAACTTCACAAACGTGTTGTTGGTCAGGATGAGGCAATTGGCGCTGTGGCAGATGCTGTAAGGCGGAGTAGGGCAGGGCTGCAAGACCCAAAACGGCCTATTGGTTCGTTTATTTTTCTGGGTACAACGGGCGTTGGTAAAACAGAATTAGCCAAAGCACTTGCCGAATACCTATTCGACGACGAAAATATGATGACGCGTATTGATATGAGCGAATATCAGGAAAAATTCTCCGTTACACGTCTCATTGGTTCGCCTCCGGGCTATGTAGGTTACGACGAAGGCGGTCAGCTTACCGAAGCCATTCGCCGCAAACCATACTCAGTGGTGCTATTCGACGAAATTGAAAAAGCGCATCCTGATGTATTCAATGTGTTATTGCAAGTGTTGGATGATGGTCGATTAACGGACAACAAAGGGCGTACTGTTAATTTCAAAAATACCATTATAATAATGACTTCCAATATTGGTTCGGGATTGATTCGTGAGAATTTTGAAAAAATAACCGTTCTAAATCACGACGAAGTTGTGGAACAAACTAAATTGCAGGTGTTTGAAATGTTGAAACAAACCATTCGTCCTGAATTTTTGAACCGTATCGACGAACTGATTATGTTTGCACCGCTCAACGAATCGCAAATTGAGGAAATAGTGCGCTTACAAATCTCGTTGATACAGAAGACCTTGAAAGAAAATAGCATTGATTTAAACTTGACCGAAGCAGCCATTCATTATATTGCTGACGAAGGTTTTGACCCTCAGTTTGGTGCTCGCCCCGTAAAACGAGCCATTCAAAAGTTGGTTTTGAACGACTTAAGCAAGCAACTCATTGCAGGAACTGTTCATAACAACGAAAGCATAACTGTGGATTATGATGGAGAAAGATTGGTTTATAAAAATAACACCCCTAACACCTAAAGGGAAATAATTCGGAAACACAATTAATGCAGCTAATATTCTATTGAGGGTTTCACTTTAAGTGGAGCCCTCAATTTGTTTTATTTGGCTCGATACCCGATAGAGCTACGCTTCACCCTGAAATAAGGTTTTAATTTCTTTAAAAGTATAAATAATTATGTTTATATTTGCAGAGAGAAAATTAAAAACT
>CAZEEN010000356.1:0-2477 GCA_964511115.1 uncultured Paludibacter sp.
TTCAGTTGTTTTTCGAGGTCTGATATTTGTTTGGCTTTTAATGCTTCTTTGCTGTCTGCAATAATTCGAAGCATTGATTTGTGAAGTTCTGCACGTTCTTCTTTTCCAAAGTCAAAGTAAATAAAATTAAATTTACTGTCCCACAGTTTGCAGAAATCTGGTGCATCTTCGCAGCCAACCCATATGCAGAATTCGTGTGTTATGTCAACCAAAACGGCTATATAATATTCGTGAATTTCGCATATGTCAAATTCACCTGATAGGATTTTGTTTTTAAAGTAATCCTGAACTTCTTTGATCTTGTTTTCCATTTCGTTGTGGTTTTAAATTTTCCTCAAAGTTAAGGGTAAAGTATATACATTGTCCTGTTTACCCGCTGACATTTATGCGGGTTTTGATTGAGATTTGTCAATGTTCACTACTCCAAACACTCTCCACCTCTTCCATTTTGCCCGTCCGTTCGAACTCAAAACAATACCGGCAAATCGAACCCTCCATCTGGTCCGGCTGAACGTGGTCGCCGCACTGTGGACAAAGTACTGGTTCATCGTTGAAACAGTCCTCGCAAAGTTCATCGTAACAGGTTCCTGTTCGCCGGTCGCATTTTGGGCAGTGACCCACATAACTGTCTGATCCGTGGTAATAGCTGCTGTGGCTCATTTCCCTACCCTTTCCAATATTACACCAAGTTGATCATTCCCCGACATTTGCCCCGCCAGCATCGTGCCGAGCATCGAGATAATTTCGATTTCGGTTTTCTCACGCATTGCCTTAACACACATAGTCGTGATAAGGTCTGCGGCATACTTGAACCGCACTTCGCTGTTTGCGTCATTTTCGATCAACGTCCGGATGTATTCCGAACGGTTGCCAACCTGGTTGAGTAGGTCGATCTGGTGGGGGTGGAGTTTTAGGTTAATTTGTTTCATGGCTGTGGTGGTTTTAGTGTTCTAAAAATTTAATCTTATTGCTATCTCCAATAAACTTTTTGTATTCAATTTCAACTTTGCAGCTTGTTAGTATTTTGCCTGCAGAGTTGTTTAGCTCCTTGCATAGCGGTATAGGCATTTCGCCCTTTTTAGTTCGATTATAATTATCAATCAAACTGTTTCTTAATTGCTTAATGTTTTGCATAGTCGTTGTGTTTTAATTATTATTCTATGTATTTCTATTAATTCAGGGTAGTTAATTAAATCCTCTTTAGTGAACCCTTTATATAATAATTTTGTTTTAACGTAAAAATCCCTTAGCTCATTCGCGTATTTTTTACTAAGTATATTATGTTTGTGCTTATTTAATTCTCTGTATTTTTTTTGTGTTTCTTTTATTTTATCCTTATTATTATCTCTATACAGTTTACCCCTTTTTAGTATTTCTGTTTTATTTATTTTATAATGGTTTTTACATCTTGCTCTAATAACATCTTTATTAATACTATAAAATTCTTTTTGCTTTTTAAGTATAATGTCTTTTTCTGAATCGTATTTTTCTTTACGTGATATAAGTATTCGATCCTTATTTAAATTATACCATTCTTTTTTATATTCGGCTAATCTATTTAAGTCTTTATATGGCATGTGTCTTGCCCGTGTAGCCGGTGGCACAGCTGTTTGGTGTGGTTAGTTGATTTCTTTTAAGTTCCAATCTTTTATAAGTTTATTTAGCCTTGTTTGCATAGATGTAAATGTTTGGCTTTTGTGAAGTAACATTCCATTAAACTCAATTTTAAAGCCTCCATACCAGCCTCCTGAAAAGTCAAACCAAACAATTGCATTTCTTATATCGTCAGATTTGATATTATTTTGATGTTCTTCATTACTGAATGTGAATTCTTTGCCGGTTAATAGTTCTTGTTTGTTCATGGCTTTTAGTGTTAGTTTGTAGATGTAAAGGTACAACCAATTGTATATACAATCCTAATATTTACCGCTGACATTTATACCATTCCGCATTGAGATTTATCAATCAACCATTGACATATATCAACAAAAAACCCCGCCGGAAAACCACAACCGGACGGGGCAACACTCAACCAAACCAAACCAACTAAAACACAACACCAAGTATCGCGGCAACTCCTGTTAATCCTTGCCAAAATATACGTTTACCTTTTTCTTTTCGTGCGATCTTATCAGCGGCCTGAGCTTGTGCCAATGCCTCCGCGATCTGTTTATCCTTTACGCTGTCACTGTGCTGCAGAATCTCAATCACTTCATTCCGGTTCTTTAATGCCTCACTACAACCGCTCAACTCACCTTCTAAGCCTGTTACCTGTTCTTTTAGGTTAACGTTCAACTGAGCCAACCCTAAAGCGTCCACGGCGGTCATGTTAGCCGATTGAATCACATCAAGCGGAATGATATAGCCAGAATCGTATTTCACGACCGGATAATGTTCTGCCCCGTTTGAATCCAGGAACCAGCCAACCGCCTCAGAATCGTTCAACTCTTGCACCCGCGCCCGCTCGGCTTCAAGTG
>CAZEEN010000357.1:0-2464 GCA_964511115.1 uncultured Paludibacter sp.
CATTTATAAAAAGTTATTTTTGGCGCACTACATCGCAGCAAGAAATTGATTATGTGGAGGAAGTAGATGGAAAAATTACAGCCTACGAAATAAAATGGAATGAAAATGCCAAAATAAAAAAACTAAGTGCTTTTACGGAAGCATATAATTCTGATATTATGGTAATAACCCCTAAAAATTTTAGAGATTTATTGGTTTAAAAATTAAATATTTATGAAAATATTATCAATTATAGTTTTATTAATCAATGCAATAGTAGTTTTATCACAAACTACTTTAACGGTTGAAATTTCCGGTTTACGTAATAATAAAGGTCAGTTGCACTACGAACTATTCGATGACCAAAAAAGGAGTTTAAAAACAGGTTCGCTCGAAATTTCAAATCAAAAATGTATGCTTGTTTTCGAAAATATGAAAGCAGGAAAGTATGCCTTTAATTTTATTCACGACGAAAATAAGAATAAAAAACTGGATACAATTTTGTTTTTTATTCCACGCGAAGGATTTGGATTTTCGAATAATCCTGTGCTGAGATTCGGTCCGCCTGATTTTAAAGAATTGTTATTCGAAGTAAAAGAAAATACCAAAATAAACTGCAAGGCAATTTATCTGAACTACAAACAATAATTACAGTTTCTTCGTTCGTTTAGGGCTGTTTTTCAATACACTATCGGCAGCAAGTTTACCTGTAAGTATCGACATAGGTACGCCTGAAGGGCTGTATGCCCACTGTCCAGCCTGAAAAATATTAGGTATGGGTGTAAGTACCGATTTGGCTACATGCTGAATTTTATGAATTACCGGCATCTGTTTTGTAAATTCCCAACCCACTATAGCACCTTCGGAACTGGCAATACGGTTGCGAATGCTGATGGGGGAAAACGAAAACTGTCCGATGATTTTATCTTTCAACATAGGGTAAACCGAAGCTGATATGACATCAATAACTCGTTTTTCAACTTCATTTACAAATTCGGGTAGCCAACCAGCTTTTTCAATTTTATGAAACAAAGCATATTCAGCTAAAAAGCTGATTATCATACCTGTTTTTCCTTCGGGAACTAAAGTTTTATCTTTTAAGCCCGGAATAGAAATTTCGAAGGTATTTAAAGCTATAAACCTATTGAGCCAGGCGTAAATATCTTCTTTCGTAAGTGTATCAAAATTTTGAAGTAAATGGTCCAACTCCTCTCTATGTATCTTACCCAGTCCCTTACGTGATGGCGTATAAAAGAAATGTCCGTTTGCAATTTTTCCGAAAGTTTCCAATGGTTCATTTAGTTGAAGATACAACGAAAATACAGTATCGGTTCCTTTGTTTTTCAATATCAAGGATTTTGTTTGCCCAACATTGGCAGCAGTTTTTGATTGATACGTACTTGTATCAGCAATTTTGTACAAGGTTTTTAAATCGGCTGCCCATATTAAATTATTGTATGTGTACACTTCACCTTTATCGTCGGTAAGTGTTTTTGAGTCTGGATTTACAGCCCTTATACTTGTGTTATTTTTAACTTCGCCACCCAATTCCTTGTATTTTTTATGAACAGCATCGGCCAGTTTACCTACACCACCTTTGGGATAAAAATAATCGAGATAAAGCGAAAAGTAACTAAGTGCAAAAAAAGTAGGTGTGTTTTTAAAAAAATGTTGTGAAATAATATCGATTAATGCCTGATTTTTAACTGTTTTAGCCAGGTATTCCTCCACCGGATATTGCATTTTATTAATTTTACCGATGGTAAACAAAAATCGGGGTAACCAAGGTAAAAGTTTTTTAAAAATATACGGATAATCATTTTTTAAGTCCATGAAAATAGGGTTTTCAAGTCCGTAAAGAATTTCCATATGTTTCATAATTTTCCGGATAGTTTTAATAACTTCATCAATCTCAGCACTACTTTCGGGGTAAAACCTTTTAAGCATATTTTTATATTCCTCAAGGCTGCTGATATCAGTTATATTCAGAATTTCGTTTTCTATTCCAACAGAAACCGGACTTTTTACTGTTTCGATGGATATACCTAAATCGGTAAGCATGGGTAAAATTATTCCGGCATCTTCGAGCGCGCGAACACCAGCTTCGAAACGGAAACCATTACGTGCAAAAGTATTTACCAAACCACCTAATTCGCGATTTTTTTCAATCAGTAGCGTTTTCTGTCCACTGCGTGCTACATAGGCAGCAGCTGTTAAGCCTGCAATACCACCTCCTACAACTATTGTATCGTATTTTTGCTCCATATTTTTTTAGAACGCAAATTGCGCAAATTATCGCAAATTCATATAATTTATATTTGTATATTGTTGTAAATAAGATATTTAATTAAAATAATCATATTTGTGAAAATTTCTTGGCGAGCCAAGCGGCAAAGCCGAGCGGCGTCATTTGCGTTCAATTATTTCTATTGTTTTTTGCCATAATTCAAGCGCAACATCCTTATCTAATGCTGGCGGAGCTGGT
>CAZEEN010000358.1:0-2460 GCA_964511115.1 uncultured Paludibacter sp.
TGGGATACAGCGATATTCCATTTGCAATTGGTTGCGAAATTCCCGAAACGGTATAGTTTTTATAACACAACGTAATATCTTTCAAAGCCAAACGATAGGCTTGTCCGGCAGTTTGTGCATTTAGATAAAAATTCAGGTAATTTAATTTTAACGGATAAATGGAAATGTCAGCAGTGCTTAACATCGAAGCAATTGGAACAGCGAGTGTAACATCCGTATTTTGAGCAATTCCGGTAAATTCTTTTGTGAAATCGCTTGATGCGTTGGCAGCTCGTAGCGAAACCAACAATTTTGAAACCGACATATCACCAAGGTTTAAGGTGATTTTTAAGGTGTCGGGCAAACTGTACAAACTCAGATTTTTTGTAAGTTTAATGTAAGGTGCCCGGGTTGAATTGAATACATAGTTTACCGCAGCACCACTTGTCCATGAAGCAGGTAAATTTTGTGTATTTAAAACGGCGTTTAATGCCACCGATGCATCCAAAGTCCAGCTTTGTGTGTCAAAATTATCGCTAATGCGAATGCCATTTTCAGGAATTTCAACTTTAACTTTCACCGAATCTTTAAAATCGCCCAACGAACCAATAATGTATGTTGTTCCGTTTTTTAGTCCTTTGAGAATTCCTTTTTCTATAGAGCAAATCGTCGGGTCGTTGGCTTTCCAGTTAAGTGCAGCTGGCAACACATCCATCGTATTTATTCCAATAACGCTTTGAATTTGAACGGGATATTCACGCTTACTATCTATTAACACCGAATCGAGCTTAAAAGCCACCTGAGCCGAACTGATTAACTCCACGCGAAACTGTGTTTCCACATTATTATAGCGCGCAGTAACTATTCCACCTTGCAAACCACTGGCAACAAACCGACCATCGGCAGCAATTTCGCCAACTTGCGCATCGCAACTCAGAACTACTCCCTGTACATCTTTATTAATCAATGCTCCGTATTGGTTATAGGCTAAAAACTTGGGCATAAACACACCAAATTTGGGTAATTTAATGGTTGAATTATAAGCCTTTATTTCCGAAATTACATTATCAGTAGGTGCCGACGATACGGCAAAAAGTCCATTTGCAACCGCACGTTCGGTGCCATCGCTCGTTGCATTCATAGGACCAAATTCTTTTACATACATGCAACTCGAACCGCCTCCATCCATATTGAATGCGGTATAAGCTCCGGCACTTTTCATTATCTCAGCCAGCTGTTTGGTAGTTACTCCTACCGATGCTCCACGACCATCAACCACACAGAAAGTAATAAACTTAGAATCCTGCGAATAACCGATTCCTGTGCGTGGATGAAGCTCTGCCCACACTTCACCTAATTCCACCACACCATTTCGGAGCATAGGTTTTCTGTTATCGCCACCAACCACTTCGGTATAAGACGATGCTTGTCCATCCAAAAGCATGTTTAGCGTTATGTCAAGTTCGGCATTTACAGCTAATGTGTTCAGGCTTGCAGCGGCAGTTCCGTGTCCCGACAGTACGGCATACCCTTTCGGAATTACCATATTGCCTTTGTTTTGTTCAATTTTCACAACCTTAACCTTTACGGCTTTGTTTACGCCCCAAGTTTGTCCGCTGAGCAACTGAACTAACACTTCTGTGCCAAAAGCATTTGTGCGGGTTACTTTCCCGTTGTGTTGATTGAAAAGAACCAGTTTATTGTCTTCGCGTAAATGGTTTACGCTGTTTATTGTCCATGTTGATGAGCCCGATTTTACATTCCCATTGTAGCTCATCACGCCAATACCAGGAATATTATTTTCATTAAATGAAACGATATAGCGTGAGTTTGGAATCCGAGCAATTTCGCTTTCGACCATACAACCAGCTACCGGATAACCAATATAACCTGTTGTTGCATAGAAATCGCCATTGGTTCCGGCAAAGTAAACCGAACCCTCTTTGCTTTTGCGTTTTGCCATTGCCGACGGCTGTTCGCCCGTGTAAATAGAGTCGCGACCCAACGCCGCTTTAAACGAAATATGCGGATTTGTAGCATCCACTTTTAAGAAAAACACATCCAGACGAGTATTGCTAGTCAGGCGTAAAGCAGTGTATTGTGTTCCGGGACCAACTTTGTAGTGAGCGAGGGTATCGATGCTATATGTTTTGTTATCAATAACAATAGAAATTGAATACAGCGAAAAGAAGTTTGCTGTAAACACCAAGCAGAAAGCGATAAGCAGAAAGCGGTATGCGGATAATTTTAACATTATACCTGATAGTTTGAATGTTAGATAAGCAATTGAAGGAAAACGCAGAGTCCGAATAAGATATTAACTTAACGTACTCTGCGTTTTTGAGACGGGCGTTTCGCCCATAGAATTATCGAATTATTACTTTCTGAACTTTTCGAGCTCCTTGCATATCGGTAAAGTTAACCAGATACACACCTTTAGCATCGGGAGCAATAATTTTGGCTGTATTGGTTGCCATTACT
>CAZEEN010000359.1:0-2455 GCA_964511115.1 uncultured Paludibacter sp.
AGCATTCCGTTTATCGTTTGGGGCGTATGGTTGATTTACAACAGCCAAAAAGTGGTAAAAGCATAATCTTTGAACGCAAATAACGCAAATTTTCACATTTTTTTTTACAATAGCATAACTTACTCAAATATAATTGTTTAGAGCTTGTTATTGATTTGCGATTATTTGCGTAATTTGCGTTCCACTTTCTTTAAATCTCTCCAACAAAATGTAGGTTTATTGCATATTTATAAAAAATCAATATCTTTGCCCTCAAAAAATCAGATTATTTTACAAATTAAACGTATTTATCAACATGAAGAAACTAACGTATATTATTATGGCTGCATTAGTCCTGGCTGGATGTGCGAAAAACGATAATCCGTTTTTTGCGGCTTACGAAAACGAATACGGCGCACCGCCATTCGACAAAATTAAAACAGAACATTACATGCCTGCCTTTGAGGAAGGTATAAAACAACAGCAAGCTGAAATTGATGCAGTGGCTGATAGCAAAGAAGAACCTACATTTGCCAATACTATCGAAGCACTTGATTATAGCGGTGAATTATTAGGTAAAGTATCGTCTGTTTTTTTCAATCTGTACTCAGCGAACAGTAACGACGATATGGAAAAAATTGCCACCGATGTTTCGCCAAAACTTTCGGAACATAGCGACAATTTATATTTGAACGATAAGATTTTTATCAAAATAAAATCGCTTTACGACAAACGTGAAAGTTTAGGTCTTACTGCCGAACAAAACCGATTGCTCGAAACCTATTACAAAAAGTTTATTCGCAGTGGTGCTGCACTCAATCCAGAGCAAAAAGAGAAACTGCGTGCTATTAATAAAGAACTCGGATTGGCCGAATTGGCATTTGGACAGAATGTATTGGCCGAAACCAATGCTTACCAAAAAGTTATCGACAACGAAGCCGACCTTGCAGGTTTACCCGAAGGCGTTCGTCAGGCTGCTGCCGAAGCTGCTAAAGAAGCAAAAATGGAAGGCAAATGGCTTTTCACTACTCAAAAAGCAAGCTTTATTCCTGTTCTTCAATACAGCGAAAATCGCGAATTGCGCAAAGAATTGCTCTTGGCTTATTCCACACGTGCAAACCACGACAACGCCAACGACAACAAGGCTAATATCAACAAAATCATTAAATTGCGCGTCAAAAGAGCTCAATTGTTAGGTTACGAAACACCTGCCGATTTTATTTTGGACAATACCATGGCTAAAACGCCGAAAGCAGTATACGATTTTCTGGCTACTGTTTGGAATCCAGCCGTAGCACGTGCCAAAGAAGAAGTTGCTGAACTGCAAAAGCTAATGGATGCCGAAGGAAAAGGTGAAAAACTCGAAGCTTGGGACTGGTGGTTTTATGCCGAAAAACTTCGTCAGAAAAAATTCAACCTCAACGAGGAAGAACTTCGCCCTTACTTTAAACTCGAAAACGTACGCAAAGGCGTGTTCGACCTTGCCGGTAAACTTTGGGGCTTGCAATTCAAAAAGTTGGATAACATGCCAATTTACCACCCCGATGTGGAAGTTTTTGAAGTTACAAACGCTGATGGCTCGCTTATTGGAGTACTTTATACCGACTATTTTCCACGCGCCAGCAAGCGTGCAGGAGCTTGGATGAATAACATTACCGAACAATATATCAAAGATGGCAAAAACCATCGTCCAATTATTGCCAATACTGGTAACTTTACCAAACCTACTGCCGACAAACCATCGCTATTGAACATGGACGAAGTTGAAACTTTGTTCCACGAATTCGGACATGCATTGCATGGATTATTGAGTCAAACGACTTACCTAAGTCAGTCGGGAACCAATGTACGTCGTGATTTTGTAGAATTGCCTTCTCAAATTATGGAAAACTGGTGTTTTGAGCCTCAGGTAATGAAAACTTATGCATTGCATTACAAAACCGGCGAAGTTATGCCCGATGCATTAATCGAAAAAATTCAAAAAGTAGGCACATTTAATCAAGGCTTTACCATGACCGAATTGCTTTCGGCCGCATTGCTCGATATGGATTACCACACGCGTAAAGACACAGCCGATTTTGATGTGAACGCATTCGAAAAATCGTCGCTCGACCGCATAGGTATGATACCCGAAATTATTGTGCGTTACCGCAGCACTTACTTCAACCACGTGATGGGTGGAGGTTATTCAGCTGGATATTACAGTTACACATGGGCCGAAGTATTGGATGCCGATGCTTATCAGTCGTTCGTTGAAACCGGCGATATTTACAACCAAGAACGAGCTACAGCATTCCGCAAAAACATATTGGAAAAAGGCGATTCGGAAGACCCAATGACACTTTACCGCACTTTCCGTGGCAAAGCACCAAACCCTGATGCATTGCTTGTTAAACGCGGCCTAAAATAAAAGATACATTTCTTTTGATATTAAAAGCAGGTATTGTTCACAAGGAAACAGTACCTGCTTTTATTT
>CAZEEN010000360.1:0-1283 GCA_964511115.1 uncultured Paludibacter sp.
ACGGTTTTTTGTCCGAAATCTGCAATTCCACCTGTTGCGCCTTTTTGTTTTTATTAATCAAAATAACAACATATCCGCTGCCTGTCCGCAAGGTTTTCATCAAAACGCCTTCCGCAAATTTTTTAAATCGAATGGTAGTTGCAGGTAATTGCGAAACTAATTCGCACTCAATAAATTGCGCCAATGGTCGGTAATTATTCATTTCGCGCGCTGCAACGCCTACCAACGAAGGAATCCAAATCACTTTGCCAGCACCATAAGTATTAGTAGTGGCCACAATTTCGCTCTGTGCATTTTTCGCCAAAGCTTGCGCTGTTGTCGGTTGAATTCTGCCTTCCCACAAATGTGCCGGAAGTGTTGCCTTTTGATTTAAAAGCGAAATATTAAAATTGCTATTTACAAATGGTGCATCTTTGAGCAATCCACCAAAGAGGGAAGTGTATGGAAATGTAGCGTTCGTTTGATTGTGCATATTTTCGTCGAAAAAGGCCGTTAAACCTTCCACCAACAAGGTGCCGCCTGAAGCTACAAATTGCTCCAATGCTTTCGAGTAGTTGGAAGGCAGTGCAATTTGATGTGCCAACACAATCACTTTTCCTTTGTTGTTACTGGCCGTAAAATCAAATTCGTCGATGCATTTAATATTGGACTGAATGCCTAATTGTGCAAAAGTTTCGTAAAATCCAATGGCAGAGCGAATAGCACCACCCGGCAAACGTCCCGCATAGCTAGCGCCTATAGTTTCGGCACGGCGTTCGCTCCACAACGATTCGCGCGTGTACAGTATATTAACGCCCGATTCATGCACTTTTGCATTGGCAAACAATGCCGTATTTTTTTTGAGCACCGCTGCCACTTGCGATGCTGCTTCAAGTCGGTCGGTGGGTTGGTTCAGCAAGTCGAGCAACGCCCATTCGCCGGCTTCGATACCTGCCGAGCGCACATTGAGCGACCAAAATATCATTCCTTTGGCTCCCGTCCCAATATTAGTCCAAAGCCATTGCTCAATTTCTTGCTTCGTCGGACACATGGGTATGCCGCCACTCCACAAATTGTTTCCACCTTGTAACTCAGTCATTATCCACGGCTTATGCCCTGCACCCGAACGAATAATTTCGCTATTGGCAGCCATGGCAAAGTGGTAGTTGTTGCGTGTAAAATTGCCAAAATGCCAACTCGCATGCGCCGAACCACCAAAACTATCGAGTATTCCACGCCATTTTGTAAAATCGTATTCGGCGTAAGTATCAAAAATGGCGTGCGTATTTACATGCAAATGACTT
>CAZEEN010000360.1:1383-2448 GCA_964511115.1 uncultured Paludibacter sp.
GCGATATCAAAGGTCGAAAAGTCCCACTTTCCATTGCCGTCGTGCATATACGATTCGAACATACGAATGCGGCAAATATCCATATTGTTATTTTTCAGCATTACAAAAAGCGATTCAATTTCCGCAGCAGATTGCCCACTTTCGATAACAACCTGACCGCCTACCAAAGGCAGCGAATTGTTTGATATTTCGGTTGAAAATGCAAATGGAAAGATAAAAGCAGCAAAAAATGAGAGAAGCAAAATATGTTTTTTCATTGAAATAAAGTATTAAATTTTACTACAAGTCGCATAGCGACGACCGATTTGTTTATGTGCGCGTGGGGTTTTAACCCTATGCTCATTAATGTTCATTTTATTTTATTGAAACCGATGCCGGCAAATTCGATTTTCCCCAATCGTTAGGAGTAGCACTCATTTCGAGCACTAGTTTTCCGCCTTTGCTGATTTCGGAATGTTTAAACCAAGCTCTGTTAAGCGATTTTCCGTTGAGAGTGGCTTTAGTGACATAAATATTTTTTGCAGCATGATTTTCTGCAATAATCTGGAATTGTTTTTTGTTCTCGAGTTCAATCGTTGTTTTTTCGAAAAGTGGCGTTCCAATCAGATATAAATCCTCCCCTGCAACCGGAAAAAAGCCCATGGCACTGAATACATACCATGCCGACATAGAGCCTGAATCGTCCTGCCCGGGAATACCTGCTGTACCAGGCTGATACGTTTTTGTTAGAATGTCGTGCACACGGCGTGCTGTCGACGGATAATCGCCGGCATAGATATATTGATACGGAATCAGAAACTCGGGTTCGTTTTCAATCCCAAAAACACCCGAATCGAACAATTTATCCAAATACGCAATGTATTGTTTGCTTCCACCATGTTTATCAATTAGTGTTTGCATGGCATGAGGCACATAAGTAGAGTAAATCTGCGAACCTCCTTCGTAAAAATACGGGTCGTTCCAATGGTCGCGACGTTTGGATACCGGACTAAAATCGGGCAACCAATTACCTGTGCTGTCTTTGGCCCAAAACATCTTGTGTTCTGGGTGAAAAAGATTGAAAAC
>CAZEEN010000361.1:0-2442 GCA_964511115.1 uncultured Paludibacter sp.
CCATATACAAGATAAAACAGAGATATTACCGATGATATTTACGACGTGGCCACCGATTTCATGCTGATCTGGATATTTGATATAAGCCACCCCTACCCGATGGACATTTGTTAGTGGAAAGTCAAAAAAAGTAAAAAATATTTCAAATAAATCAGAAAGTTGTTCAGTTTTCTATTTACAAAGCATTCCCGAGAATCTCTAGCAAACGCCCCGATAAGCGTTTTAAAACAGTCTGGAATCAACGATAAAACAAGACGAGTACCCGATGCGGCTTTTCGAAAAAAATAGACGCCAAGAGGCGATATGATCGGCGAATTTATTAATGATTACGTGTAGTTACGCGGTTCGACAACTTGACAGGTTAGTTTTTTTATGTTAGCCTGCATCCATGAATTTACAAAAGGACGCAACCCAAAACATTACCGATCGGCTTGTCTGGTTTACGGCATTAAAGGACCAATCCGGAATCACCAAAGATCTGTCTGATGGAAAAGAAATCGAAGAGATATATGGCCTTGGTGAAGGCGCTCTCTTTGATGAGTTTTTCTACTTTCTGTCTCATTTCGGCATTGCCGATCTGGCCTTGAAACTGAAACCGAAAATTAAAAAGAGGGAAACGGAGACTAACTTTATCGCTGTTTTCTTTATCTACATCATGCGAATCGTTGCCGGGTGCCGTTATTTTTGGAACATCAAGCCAGTTTTGCTCCAGTCCCAACCGCTGATGCACCTGGTGGGATTTAATGCCCATCAAATCAGGGAGGGATCAAACCAAAGAGGTTTGCACAAGTCCCGGAAAGATGAGGAAGAAAACAATCAGGAAGAAAAGGAACGGCAAGAAAACAAGGAAAACGGATCCATACGCGGCCCTGTCTGCGCACAGTTTATTGCCGGATTTATCAGTGCCATTCTTGCCTCGGCTCTGGAGATTTTTTTTAACAAAGTTATCAGTATTCTGGCCGCCAATTCCTTCTTTCCCAAACGTGTTCACGCCTTACTGGATGCATCGGATATCGAATCTACGGAAGCTTGCAAAGGGCGCGGCAAGGTAACCAAAGAGAAAGCATTGGAACTCAAGCAGCGCCAAAAACGCATCCGTAAGGTAACGGAGACAGTTTTCGGGTTTAAAATTTGGGTAGTCTGGGATCCGACAAGCAAGTTGCCGATTGCCATGCGCTTTACCACCATCGAAGTTGGCGATATCAATATGGCCCAGGAAGTTGTTCAGCAGGCCATCGATAATTTGGGAACTCATGCCAAAATAGTTTCTTTGGCTTTTGACAGAGGTTTCATTGACGGCAAGTTTATGTGGTGGCTTCATCGGGATATGGGGATTACATTCTATGTTCCCGCGAAGACAAACATGAATGTCTACACAGATGCTCTTTCCTGCGTGGATTCGGGCATCCGCAAGCAAAGAGAGCGGCAACGTAAAATTGGTGCAGGGAAAAACAGTTCCATCGTGACGGATCATTGGGATGTTGTGGGTATAGAAGGATTGACATCAGCTGGTTTTTACAGCGAAAAAGGAAGCGGCAGCCACGAAAACAGTAAACATTTTCGGCCGAATCCCATCAATGCAGTTGTGGTCATCAATGATCCATACAAAGAAAATAATCCCGATTCCGAGCATATGGTCATCCTGACTAACGGGCCGGTGAATGATCCTTTTGTTCCTTATGAAGGTTATGACGACCGAAGCGAGATAGAAAACGGTTTATTCAGGGAAGCCAAGCAGGCTTGGTTTATTGAGCGTCCTTCTGAAAACACCAAAGCGTCCTATCGCGCTCATGTCTATCTGACTATCCTCACGATGGCCTTAACGACGGTTTTTCGGGCTTGGATGGATAAGCAGGATAAACTGGAATCAAAAGGTACGGAAACGGGCGTTCGCAAATTCAGAGAAACCGTTCGACAGGAAAACGGCAACAAGCTCATTGTGTTTGACGGGCCCAGGTATGCCATCTTTGAGGCTTATGAGGTTGTCATTCTTTGCGGTCGCAAGGTGCGTATGCCCAGAGGCGTGCCCGAAACCATCGAGAAAAAAGATATTCTGATTAAATATGGCGTTCTTCTGGAGTAGCAAGCCGCAACGGTTCTTATTCTTTCTCCCGGTTATGATGTTATAGATGATTTCACCCGCAGGGCATTCTGAAGATTACCCTGATCAATTCATTTGGATTTTTCCTATTGGCTGTTTCCATATCAATGTTTCTGCTGCTTTTTTAATCAACCCCGGCGTGATTAACTTGCACTGATCTTTCTACCCCGAACAGTCCTCTATATCCATAGCACTTTTCCCTGCTCTTACTGCGCATCTGGAAAGCGTTGGATGACGTTACCATGCGCCTATGGAAAATGGAGGAGGGGCTATATCAAATATCCAGTTTATCTTTCTTACCATAAGACGACAAGTGGAATTTACCCACAGCCTTCTCTCAG
>CAZEEN010000362.1:0-2122 GCA_964511115.1 uncultured Paludibacter sp.
AGGTAGTTACAAGTACTTACTCAACGCAACAAAGATAAATAATTTTTATAGATATCAATACTGAGTCCCCTCCGAAAAGTCGGAGTCTCTTTTTTTGATTGTTTTATATTCGAATTAACTAACTCTAAAAATTTGGTGATATTTTCCCAAAAAAGTTCTTTGAAATATTGCGTAAGTCATTATTATTCATTATCTTAGCGGTGTATAAAACTGTATAAGATGTTTAAAAAGTCACCCCAACACCCACAATTAGATGCTTTTTCATCGCCTACGGAGTACTTAAAAGGCTCTTCGATGAACTATTATCTGAAAAATGACTCGTGGCACAACCAGTTTCGCGAACAGGTTGTAATGCGCGTGGATGAGTCTATTTTCAGTGTGCTTTATGACCAAATCAACGGTGCTCCCAATGCTTCCATACGTGTATTAATCGGCATGATGATTCTCAAAGAAGGTCATCGTTGGAGCGATGAACAGCTGTTCGAGCATTGCAATTTTAACCTGTTGGTTCGTAGCGCATTAGGCCTGATGACCCTTGAGGACACCGCACCCGTTGCTTCTACATACTACCTTTTTCGCCGTAACCTGCTACTTTATGCAAAAGAGAAAGGTGAAGACCTGTACGAGAAGTGCCAGAACCAAATCACTAAAAGTCAGATACTTGAATTTAATGTGAGTGGCAAACAGGTTCGCATGGACAGTAAACTCATTGGTAGTTACATTGCCTGGTTAAGTCGCTATGAGCTGGTTCACGAAACCCTGCGGTTGTTTGTGGCTGAAAGAGAAGAGTTTATCTACAAGAGAAACTTATCTCAAACGGAATTAAAACTCACTCATAGCCTGCTGGAAGAATCGGGTGATAAGGTGGTTTACCGTAGTACCAAAGACGAAATCGATGCTCGTTTTCTGGCATTGGGTAAACTAATGTATCGCTTTGTTAATCTGTTTAAATCTTATCCTTATGGTCAGTATCAAACACTTAAAACGGTATTTGAGCAGCAGTTTTCGGTAGATAAGAGCAAAACTATACTTCCATTGGAAAACGAAAAAATCAGTGCCAAATCCATTCAATCGCCTCACGATACCGACTGCCATTACCGCAATAAAGATGGTAACAAGATGAAAGGTTATTCGGTTAATGTTACCGAAACCTGCGACCAAACAGGTGATGACCAGGAACCAGGATTAAACCTGATTACCAATGTTCAGGTTGAAGTGGTTTCAACTGCCGATAGTAGTTATCTTGAAAAAGCATTAACCGACACTCAGGCAATTGTGCCCAATACAATTGAAAAGGCATATGCCGATGGTGCATACAACAGCACTGAAAACCAGGAGTATTGCCAGAACAACAACGTAGATTTACTGCTTACTGCCATGCAGGGAGCTAACCCACGATATGAAGTACAGCTTGATGAAAATGATACTAACACTTTAAAAGTTACAGACACAACAACCGGAGAAACAACAGAAGCTCAACAGGTAAAAACCCGTAAAGACCCCAGTCAAAAGAAATGGAGAATCAAAACCAATGAAGGCAGCTATCGCTACTTCGACATGGAATATGTCAGAACAGCGGCCCTGAGGCAAAAACTCCGGGACATCCCCATCCAGGAGCGAACCATCAGGAACAATGTGGAAGCAACCATTTTTCAGTTAGGATACCATTACACAAATGACAAGAGCCGGTACAGAGGACTTGCCAGGCACAAACTATGGGCATACTCCCGCACCTTGTGGATAAACTTTGTAAGAATACTGAAATATCTTACGCAACTATTTCAAAGAACGCTTTTTTGGCTTAAATCGCCAATTTGTTTTAATAAAATATATTATTACATGCAAAATATTGTAAACAACATGATGCTGAAATTATTAACTAATAAATTTCCAAAAACTATTCATTTTTCAGCAATTTGAAAAATGTGGGTTTTTGGAGGAGACTCATAAATCAAATAACGAAACATTACTATGTAAGTTTGTACGATTAATTGAGTATTAACAATCAGTGTGCTGTAGGTGAATTACACATCAACAACACATAATTGTCTATGCAAAAAAAGTTTTTTACTATGAGAGTTCGATGTCACCAAACATTTTAACTTCCGGTGATAAAACAGCA
>CAZEEN010000362.1:2222-2438 GCA_964511115.1 uncultured Paludibacter sp.
CCTCATAATCTCTTTTCAAATTTAACTCTCCAGAATTCATCCAACGAATATTTCCTCCTCAATAATCATTAACCTTTGTACTTGGAGTCCCTCCCGAAAGTAAATCAGAAAAGTCTTTTATGCATGGTGTTTCTCAGTCTTCTGGAATAATTCCAACTTCTGTATTTTTAAACCCTACTGTCTTGCTACTCACGATTTTCCTCCCATTTTTGTTTA
>CAZEEN010000363.1:0-2430 GCA_964511115.1 uncultured Paludibacter sp.
AAAAAAAGCCATAGCAAGTTCGAGTTATTTAAAAGTTGTTTTGCTGTGGCTTTTATAGCTTTTTAAAAATAGGGCAGAGCGGTCACAGTACATTGTTTGTTATTTACACTTAGAAGTCTTAAAGCACTTAGAAACAAAAAAAACAATGAACTGTGGAGAATTTGATATTTTGCTTTGTGCGTTTTGACAAGTTTATCGGTTATATTTCGGCTGGCTGACAAGAAAAAACAAAAAAAGAAAACAACAGAACAAATCAAACTTTTGGTAATGACGGACAACTATATATATCGAAAAAACATATGAAAAATATTGTTACAACCAACACCTAGCCCATAACACACGCTCTTAGGTTTGCACAATTATTAGAATTTTGAAAAGCGAGGTTGATTTCTGTACTTTTGTTGTAAAAAAGCGAGGAATTAACCGGCTATCGAGGGTAAACTAGTAACACACGTGAATATAATTCACCATAGGTATAAGACCCTTAAAGCCTGGCTGAAAGACACCAAATAGAATTCTGGTATAGGCAAGACCAATAAGAGTGTTAGTGCATAACAGCTATCGGTTAATTCCAAGCCCATAAAAAGTACACAAAAGTATGAAAAAGGTTTTTATTGGAATTGATTTTTCGAAATTAAAATTTGATGTAGCTATTTACAGTGTTGAATCAAAAGCGATTGTTTCAACAGAAGTTTTTGAAAATGAAGAAGTTGGATTTAACTTGTTTCTAAAATGGGTAAAAGAAAAAACTTCTTGTAACAAGTCAGGAATATTGTTTTGTGGAGAGCATACTGGCTATTATTCTGGAAAATTATCGCTATTTTTGCATGAATCAGGCTACGATATGTGGTTGGTTTCGGGATTGGAATTGAAACTGACGCAAGGCATAAAACGCAACAAAACAGACCGTGTAGATGCTTGTAAAATAGCTGAATATGCTTATCGTTATCAAGACAAAGTAGTTCTTTTTCAACCAGTTTCAAAAGCATTGGAAGAAATCAGGGAATTGCTCTCGTATCGTGAGCGATTGGTGGAAACACGTAAAGTGCTAACCACTTCGGCCAAAGAAATGAAACGGGTAAAAGATAATACCTCGTGCGATTATATCTATCAAGATAGTATCGGGTATATAAAAAGGCTGAACGTAAGTGTGCGTGATTGCGAAAAACGAATTGAAACACTAATGAAGCAAGATATTGCGCTGAAAACCAATTATAAATTGGTGAACTCTATTGTTGGTATCGGACTGGTAAATGCCGCTTTAATAATGGTTACAACAGCTAATTTTACACTGTTTGATAACCCCCGGAAATTTGGTTGTTATTGTGGTGTGGTGCCTTTTGAACACAGTTCGGGCAGCAGTGTAAGGGGAAAAACACGAGTCAGTAAAATGGCCAACAGGCGTATAAAAACAACATTGACCTTGGCAGCCCGAAATAGCGTACGTTTCGATCCAGAATTAAAAGAGTATTACGAGCGGAAAATAAGTGAGGGGAAGAACAGTTGGTTGGTGCTGAACAATGTGAAAAACAAATTGATTCATAGGATATTTGCAGTTGTGAGAGATGGACAAATGTATGAAAAACAATACATTCATCCTTTGAAACAAGCATCCTAATCATAATTTTTTCTTTGTTTTTGATTTTGTAAACTTACAATAAATGAAGAAAATAATATGAGCAAGACCGAATAGAAAAATACTACCGAACGAAGTTCGTGTGGAGATTTTTATATTCGCCGGAGGCTTGGTCTTGAGCATGTTATTTTCGAAATTTAGCTTTGTGCACAAAAACTAAAACAAAAACAAGAGAGTAACTAATTTTTTAACTAAAATAATTTGGAATAACCATAGAATTCCTATGTTCATTGGCTTGCTGACGTGCATTTCGCGGTCTTTGCGCCCGCATTCACTTTGTCGCTTGGGCGACAGTGAAAGCTCCCGCAAACCGCCAATGCCCATAGCCTCGGTCGTTGTCTGCAATTGTTGGAAAAAAAAGGAATCAGCAATAGTAGGGAAGACGTTTTAATCGAAATTCGAAGTAAGAGAACTTCGAAAGACACGAAATCAAAAAGGATTTTGAGGAATTTATTTATCGGAAATCCGAATTTGCTTTCGCGTATGATTTTCATAAGAAAGAAGAAAATCAATTTCGATTAAAACGTTTGAGGATTGGATTTTATTGTGCAGACTCCTTTTTTTTCCAAACTTTTGTGCCAATTTAACAATAACGTCTCTTATCAAACATAAGAAACATGATTGTAGAGAAAAAAAATTAAATTTGCACAAAACAACTGAACAGACAACACGCACCTAAAATCTATTGCCTGATTCATCTGTAATTGAAAGGGTTAATCCCGCAAGAACAGACGATGATTGAATGAAGTGTGGAGTCCCGCTAATCGGCAACAGCTTTTAGCTGCAATACGTTA
>CAZEEN010000364.1:0-2378 GCA_964511115.1 uncultured Paludibacter sp.
ATTTTGCAATAAATATTCCCCCAACGCATTCAACTCCATTTCGGCATTTGTTATTTTGCCAAAATAATGTTCGTGTGCAGCGGTGCAAACGGTAATAAAATACATGCCGTGGTTGTAATGGTGGGCAAAATAACGGGCGGTTGGCACGCGGAACTTTTTCTGGTATAGGTCGTCGGACATTTTGGTTTAAATTTTAGAAATTCGAAAATTTAAAAGCCTAACATTTAGACACTTAATTTGAGGCAAGTATCCGAATGCATTTATTCAAACTGTCTTCCCAGTAGGGGATTTCAATTCCGTAAGTAGTTTTAATTTTCGATTTATTGAGCACACTGTAATGTGGACGAGGTGTGCGTGTGGGGTAATCTTTTGTCTCGATGGGTTTTACGTTACAGCTTATGCCAGCAAGTTTATGAATTTTTTTGGTAAAATCGTACCAACTACAAACGCCTTCGTTGGAATAATGATAAATGCCAGAAACAAATTTATCGGCACTTAATACGTTTAAAATGGCTTCGGCCAAATCGGCTGCATACGTTGGCGTACCTACTTGGTCGAAAATAACGTTTAACGCATCGCGTTCGGTACCAAGCTTTATCATCGTTTTTACAAAATTGCCTCCAAAGGACGAATACAGCCACGAAGTACGAACAATTACCGAATCGGGACAAATTGCAGTTAATTCATTTTCGCCAGCTAATTTCGATTTGCCATAAACGCCCAAAGCAGCAGTCGGCATATCTTCGGTAAGTGGGAAATGACTTGTGCCATCAAATACATAATCGGTGGAAATATGAATCACTTTCAGCTGGTGTACCAAAGCTACTTCGGCAATATTCCGAACAGCATCGCGGTTTATTTTGTAACACAAATCCACATCATCTTCCGCTTTATCAACTGCGGTATAAGCTGCACAATTAATAATAGCATCAACGGCATTTTCAACTACAAAACTTTCCAAAGCTGCTTTGTTGCAAATATCCAATTCAGCTACATCGGTAAAGATATAATTAAAAGCACTAAATGCCGCCGAAGCTACACGTATTTCATTGCCTAATTGGCCATTACTGCCGGTTACTAATATTTTCATTTTACTTCGTGTTATTGGTGCTTCGCACGTTATTTGGCACTTCGTGCGTTATTTGCTTCGCGTTATTGAGCTTCGCTGTTATTTGTTGTTATTTTGCACTTCGTGCGTTATTTGCTTCGCGTTATTATCAAATTGGCATATTATCAAATCTCCAAATCGAGCTCGCCATTTTTAAATGCTTGGTAATTTTTCGCTAGCTGCACCATAAATTGACTTATTTCGGTCAATGTTTGGTTTGTTTCGGGTTTTATTTCAGCTTTTTTCATGCGCAGTAGCATAATGCCATACATAAAATTAAAGCACAATTCAATATCCGTCAAGCCAACTTCCGATTTTGTACGAAGTTGATTTACAAAGGGTAATACATGATAAAACTTTGCATTATAACCAGGCGCTTGTCCCGATTTCAGAATCAATTCGTGAAAATCAACCAAGTCGATAATCACATTTTTATTAAGTTGCAAATGACCTTTTTCTTGCACATTTTCCAAACGCATCATTTCAATCAAACTTTCGTACCATTCGTAAAGCGATTTACGTTCAGCCTCATTTTCAACGGGATACACCGAAATTATTTTTTCGTTTAATGTTTCGATACTTAACTCAAACGCACGTAACATATCCTCTACCTGCCACATATAAAGCAGGTACTCACAGATATTTTCTTTTTTTAATTTGCTGGCTATATACATTTTTTTTGCCCTTTGGGCGTTATTTGGCACTTCGTGCGTTAGTTGGGCTTCGCCGTTATTAGGCACTTCGTGCGTTAAAAGCTGCGCGTTATTAATTGTTATTTGCCCTTCGGGCGTTATTAATTAGCAAATTTGCACATCCGTATTCAGAACACATTGGCACATTGGCATATTCTTCACATTGGCATATTGGCATATTATCCTATTGGCACATTATCCTCCTCCTCTTCATCCCAAAATACAGGCTCAAAAAAATCGTCGATATCGCGGCGCTCTTTTTTGGTTGGGCGGCCTGTGCCTCTATCTCTGTTGTTTTGTGCCGCAATGCGGGCAATTTCTACCATTTCGAGTTGGTCGGGCGTTGTTACGTTTTGCATGAATTCAGGTACGAGTTTCGCATTCATACGGTTTTCGGCGAGTGCCAATACCTTGAACGAGTACAACACCGGATTTCGCTTTATGCCAATCACATCGCCCACTTTTACATTACGCGATGGTTTTACCTGTACGCCTGCAATTAGCACTTTGCCTTTTTTGCAAGCTTCAGCAGCTATCGAGCGTGTTTTGAATAACCGAACAGCCCACATCCACTTATC
>CAZEEN010000365.1:0-2377 GCA_964511115.1 uncultured Paludibacter sp.
GCAAGTTTGTAAGTTGCTTTTTCGAAAGTGGTTGAGCCAATTTCCGGAACTGTTGTTGCAATGGAATTTAATTTCAAATTATCAGACACACTAAACCCATATCCACCAGCGGCTTGCAATGTTACTCTGTGCTGATTTTTATTAAAAACGCGTACACTTCCATTTAAGCCAACACGAGCGCGCTGATTTTCGAAAGCGGAATAGGGCAATTGATAGATATTGCTAAAACCATAAAATTGCCCATCAACACCTCCCGACCACGAATAATCCGTGCCATTGTTTAATAAATTTCGCAAGTTGGCTTTCAACTCCAGTTTATACGAATCGGTTGTATAACGACCTTTATAGGCATAAAGTGTATTCCATTTGTACGAAACGCTACCATTTGCTGTGTCGCGAACCTCTACACGTTCTTGCAAAAACTCGTTGGCTCTACCTGAATTATAAAAACCATTTAATACTACATGGAGCAATTTAGTTTCAAACTTGTAATTCAATTTTGATAAAATATTGGATTTCAATGCAGTATAATTGCCCGGACTTTCACGTTCGCTACCCAGCACTTCTTGATTTTTGGTTGTGAAATCAAAACTATTCAACCAATTGAATTGGTCATTTTTTAAAGTGTGTTGTAACCCAACAGTATAATCTAAGTTCACATATTGGCGGTCGAATCCAATATAGCCATCCAGCAAAGAATAGGAATTTTCATTCCCCAAAAAGAAATAATAATCGATTTTAGGGCTTTGCTGTACAGTTGTGACACTTGGCATTTTTTCTTTTTCGAAACGAATACCTGCAGTAAGTCCGATTGTTTGAGTTTCGGTTAATTGATAAATAACCGATGGAAAAGCGGCATAATTAGCTATAAAACTGCGAGTTCGCGCATCGCGCAATCGCGACATATCGCCGGCAAAATAATCTAATGCAATACCTACCGCCCAACGCTGATTTATTTTTCGACTTATTTTGGCATGAAGGTCAAAAAACTGAAGGTCGTACCGACCTTTAACACTATCGCCAAAGATATAAGGCGAATTATTGTAGGTGTTGAAAGCATCAGACCAAGCTCGGTTGTCTTCGCTATTCATTTGAAACTCGAAACTGCCCCATGTCAGCCATTTATCGTTAATTTTGTCGAACCGTTCCGAAGTAAATTTCAACCCACTTTTAGCGTCGCCTTCCTGTGCCCGATGCAAATTACCGCGGGCGTCGTTGTAGCCTAATTCTGAGTTTCCATGCACCTGAAAATCAGAAAAACTGAGTCCCGCAGCATTGTTTGTGCTTAACCAATGATTGTTGAGGTACAACAATTCGTGTTGCTCCAGGTAATAATTATTTTGTGCTTGTAAAGCTACAAAATTGAATAAAAACAGGGATATGGTAAGAATATAATTCCGCATATAAATTGTTTATTGTCGAGTTAGAATTATTGCAAAAGCAATGGTTTATCGTATTTTTTGGGGGTTGGGTCGGTTACGGTAACAAAATCGCTTTGACTATTATTTGTGTCCTGAAGATAGACACGCGTAGCTGATGAACGCTTTTTATCTACTTTTCGGTCTGAGCTCTCGTGATTTTTCCCACTGGTATTTGATATGTTTGTGTAACCGGCATCAATAAAATTCTGCAAACGTTTCGTGTTAATATCAGGTGAACCAGTGGCTTTGTATTTAATAATTTCCACACCATCGAAAACATCATTTTCTTTATATTCAGCTGAGTTTAACTCAATAAAACGATTGCCGGAAGTTTTCCCTGGAATATAGTCTATCGGATAACTTGAAACATCATCTTTTGTTTTGAAAATACAAACTGAGTTTACACCATTTCGTTGTAAATTTATTTCTTTAATAGCCAAATACGAAGAGTAAATTAGTACCATAGGGGTTACGGCATCGTTATTTGTAAATTTATCGCCCTTAAACTCAAAGTCAGCTTGTCGCAAATCGACTGATGTTGGAACATCTTCGGAGTGATTTACGGCACTGTTACAAATAACTACACTCTTGCCAGGCAAAACAGGATATTGCTTGCCAGTACCCGGAAAGCGATATAATTGTCGGGCATGAATGGTGGTAGGGAAAAGTGCAGCTGGAAATCCCATCGGATTATCACCTTCAACTAATGCAAGATAAACACTATCCATGTATTGAATCTCGTCCGAGTTGTTAAAAATTTCAATATAAGGGTCGGCATCGTAAAGTAAATTATTATTATCAAGCGTGCCCGATGCATATACTTTACTAATTAATAAACTTTGCTTTACCGATAGAAGTGTACTAAGTTGAATACTATCTTGGTTGAAAATTTTCATTTTTGATTGAATTCCACTTATTAAAGCTGGTTTGGGCGCAACCACGGAGTTAGCCATTTC
>CAZEEN010000366.1:0-2346 GCA_964511115.1 uncultured Paludibacter sp.
ATTTCCATACTTATAATGGGATATTACAATGTTTGCGCAATGGGTTTACTACTTTCTTGGTTTGCAATGCTTGGAATGCACGAATAATACGGAAACGTGTATTGCGTGGTTCAATTACATCGTCGATATAACCATAAGAAGCTGCCATATACGGATTTGCAAATTTTTCGTTGTATTCGGCAACTTTTTCTGCTATGTATTTGGCTTTTTCTTCTGGGTCGGTAATGGCATTAATGGCACGTCCTTCCAACACTTCGATAGCACCAGCTGCACCCATTACAGCAATTTCGGCTGTAGGCCAAGCGTAGTTAAAGTCGCCACGGAGTTGTTTACAGCTCATTACATCATGTGCTCCACCATACGATTTACGCAATGTAACCGTAACTTTAGGAACTGTAGCTTCGCCATAAGCAAACATCAATTTTGCTCCGTGAATAATTATACCAGAATACTCCTGACCTGAACCAGGAAGGAATCCCGGAACATCAACAAGCGTAAGAATAGGGATATTGAAAGCATCGCAGAAACGAACAAAACGAGCAGCTTTACGCGAAGCATCGCAGTCGAGTACACCTGCAAGGAAGTTGGGTTGATTGGCAATAATACCTGTTGAAACACCATTGAAACGGGCAAAACCAACAATAATATTTTTTGCATAATTGCGATGAACTTCAAGAAATTCGCTGTTGTCAACAATGGTATGAATCACGTTTTTCATATCATAAGGTTGGTTCGGATTATCCGGCACCAGCGTATTCAAGATATCTTCGACACGGTCAATTGGGTCGTGCATATCAACAAGTGGCGCTTCTTCCAAGTTGTTTTGTGGCAAATACGACAATAGTTTGCGAATAACCAACATACCTTCTTCTTCGTTTTCCACTTTAAAATGCGACACACCCGATTTTCCGGCATGTACATCAGCACCACCAAGGTCTTCGGTCGAAATATCTTCACCGGTAACCGATTTCACTACTTTTGGTCCGGTAACGAACATGTACGAATTGTCTTCGGTCATCAATACAAAGTCGGTGAGGGCAGGAGAGTACACAGCTCCACCAGCGCAAGGGCCATAAATAGCCGAGATTTGTGGGATAACACCCGAAGCCATAATGTTGCGTTGGAAAATTTCGGCATATCCTGCTAATGAAGTTACACCCTCTTGAATACGAGCACCGCCCGAATCGTTGATACCAATAACGGGGCAGCCCATATTCATGGCCATATCCATTACTTTACAAATTTTTAGCGCCATAGTTTCCGACAGCGAACCACCAAATACGGTGAAATCCTGTGCAAACAAAAATACGGTGCGCCCGTCGATGGTTCCATGACCGGTAATAACACCATCGCCAAGGTACTTTTCTTTTTCGAGTCCGAAGTTGTTGCAACGATGCGTTACAAACATGTCTAACTCTTCGAAACTACCGTCGTCGAGCAACATTTCGATGCGCTCACGAGCAGTAAATTTGCCTTTCGCATGCTGCGAGGCAATGCGTTTTTCGCCACCACCCAACTTGGCTTGTACGCGCAAGTCGATGAGGTTTTTTACTTTTTGTTGATTTTCCATAAAAACTTTTTTTATTAATGAATTCATTATCAATGCAACAGGATCACATGCCATGCCACACAATAACGAAAGTTGTTATCAACGAGATTAGTTAGAAAGAGAGAAAATGAGAAAGTAAGAAAATAAGTGATTCCTTGATTACTTAGTTGGGTCTTCGCACAGTTCAGTCAATACTCCGAATGTAGATTTTGGATGAAGGAATGCAATATTCAATCCTTCAGCACCTTTGCGTGGAGCTTTATCGATTAATGTTACACCACGTTCGGCAACTAAATCCAATGTTTCTTGCAAGCCTTCCACTGCAAATGCAATATGGTGAACACCTTCGCCTTTTTTCTCAATAAATTTGCCTACAGGTCCTTCAGGGTCAGTCGATTCTAATAATTCAATTTTAGTTTGACCAATTTTGAAAAATGCTGTTTTTACCTTTTGCTCAGGCACTTCTTCAACTGCATAACAAGTCAATCCTAATACATTTTCGTAGTAAGGAATAGCAGTTTCAAGACTTTTTACGGCAATGCCGAGGTGTTCGATGTGAGTAAGATTCATAAACGTAAATATTTAAATGTTTGAAATTTATTTTAAACAACTTTTTGGACAAAAGAGAGGGAGAATTTTTGTAATTATTACAATTAAAGAAATTTTTCTCTAATTTTCAATTCGCGCACAAAATTAGTACAAATATTTCTCATTATCAACGAAATAAGTAAATATTTTATAAATAATTTTTAAGTGCTGATTTACAGAAAGATAATGATTCTTGGAGTGAGTTATTT
>CAZEEN010000367.1:0-2334 GCA_964511115.1 uncultured Paludibacter sp.
GGTTGGCAATATCAATATACACATCCATGAAGAAACGGGATTCCCCTATCGGCTTAGCCACCGGCTGCTGCAAATGCACATACCAATTTTCATGGGAAGGTGATCCGGAGAAAAAGAAAGCATCAATTTCAGAGGACCAGCAGTCTTTTTCCAGATAGGACACATCCGGCAGAATAATATCACCAATGGCCTGGTCGGTTTCATTGACCCAGAGATCCAACTGAACCACAAAGCAGTCTTTAAAATTTTTAACGGCTGTGGCCCAGTCAGAATTACTGATAACAAAATTGGCAGAGATTCCGAAAATCATTTCCGGTTTGGATTTCATGCCGAGTTTTTCATGGATATACTCCATTTCCTCAACATAGGGAATGTGGGAAAGGGTGCAGTGGGTCCACAGATCCACACATCCCATATTGGTGGCAGGATAGCTGGGTGCATGGACCGGCCAGGGATCATGGGAATAGAATACCGACGGCACAATAACGCCGTCCGTGCCAACAGTGCAAGTTTGTTCATAATTACCGCCCGGATAGGCTCTTCGTATGGCAGGCCATCCCAGGGTGCCGCCCGGTACATCTTCCGCCCCGACAAGCTGACTCATGAGATCGATGGCAGCCACCTGGTGGATACCGTTTGAGTGGCCCTGGGACCCGCGGAAGGTCACCGATGAAACCGGTCTGTAGGGATAGGTCTTCCCCTCAAGAGTAATGGTGGAGCCGATCTGGGCATTGTCCACCCAGCCCTTGGCCACTTGCAGGATCGTGGCAGCCGGAACCGTGGAGACATCTGCTGCCCATTCAATGGTGTACTGTTTCAGATGTTCTTTAAACGGAACAAAGCAGGGTATGACTTTTTCCCCTTCATATTCATATTCGCCGTAAAGGGCACAGTCTTCAAAGGCGAGGGTTTTGTCGTCATACTCCTTGATCGTTTTATCTTTTTCATCAAAGATCAAGGGTTTGTTGCTCTGTAGGTGACGCATATAGGTGCCGTCGTCCTTAATCAGATACGGAAAATTGGTTTTGGCCTTAAGATAAAGCATGTCCATTTCACCGCGAATGTTGACAATATAATTGGCAATGGCAAGCCCTACTGCTGTATCCGTACCCGGAAGGATGGCCACCCATTCGGTGGCCTTGCCGCCGGCAAAATTCCCCATGGGGTCAAAAACGATTTCCTTGATACCACGCCGGATCGCATCCGCTCTCAGACGGGCATTGGTCATGGCAGAGTGTCCGGAACCGGTTCCTTTGCTGGAACCCCATTTCAGAACATATTTGGTATATCTCCAGTCCGGTGCAATGGACCAGGCGCCGTGGATCAGGCCACCCAGCATATGGCAGGCATTTCCGCAGTGGAGGCTGCCGCCGCCGATAATGAAATTACCATTATTCTTTACCCCAAACGCCTGGGCATAAAAATACGGATGGTTGTGCGGACCGTCACTGGCCCTCATGGTCTGGTTCGTGAAAAGAATTTTGTTGGGATCATCATCCATGATCTTTTTCATCTTGGTGGCAATGATATCAAGAGCTTCATCCCATTCAATTTCTTTCCATTTCGGGTCCACCCCGATCCCTTTTTCCGGATTGGTTCGCAGAAGCGGTTTTTTGATCCGGTTGGGATCATGGTAATACATCAGCCCTGCCGCACCCTTGCCGCAAAGCCCTGCATTGTCACCACCCATGGTGCTGTCTTTGATTCCCTCAATTTTAACGGGAACCCCGTTTACCACCCTGACTTTTGCGCCGCAACCGCAGTAGCAGACGCCACAGGTGGTATTTACCCATTTATCTTCCCAAATTTCATCTGTTTTATAGGTCATATTTCCCCCTGTAAATTAATCAATGTAATAAACTGCCGGTTCGGTCCCAAATTCTTTCCGGAGCTGTTTAGCTTTTTTCTCCATGATCATGCGGTTGATTTCACTGTTCGGATCATCCAGGTCGCCGAAAACCCTGGCGTTCACCGGGCAGATATTAACGCATGCAGGAGACGCATCTTCGTCTTTCCCCGGCTTGAGACCTTTTTTTAATCCCGCATCAATTCTTTCAGAACAGAAATTGCATTTGATAACCGTCCCCACTTTAAAAGGATATAGTTTTTCCCCGATCAGTTCAAACTCGGTTTTACCCTGACCCGGAAAATATTCCTTGTCTTTGACTTTCTGGTCATAATAGGTTCTTTGCTGGTAGGGACAGGCCACAAGGCAGGCCCTGCATCCCACGCATTTTTTGTCATCAACGGCTACGATCCCATCTTCTCTCACATAGGTTGCTCCGGTAGGACAGGCCTCCACACAGGCTGCATCGGAGCAGTGGTTGCAAAGAA
>CAZEEN010000368.1:0-2331 GCA_964511115.1 uncultured Paludibacter sp.
AGATAAGCAATATTGGAGTTGACAACAGTGAAGATAGAACTGCGCTACAATACAAGCGAGCTTTTTTTGTGGATTGGCGAATTTGCGACAGATGGAAAAAAAAATTGATGAAAAGTTGGGATTATGTACTCGATACAAACACAATTGGCAAACCAACTATGGTTACAGCTTTTGCGCTCGATTTGGCACTACAAAAAACTGTTCAACAGCCTTTTCGTGTTGTTCCATTTTTTGATGCTGGACCGTGGGGCGGTCAGTGGATGAAAGAAGTGTTTGATTTGGACAATGAACTTATAAATTATGCCTGGGGTTTCGATTGTGTGCCCGAAGAAAATAGTTTGTATTTAGATATTAATGGAATCAGAGTGGAAATACCATCCATTAATTTGGTTTTTGCCTATCCAAAACAATTGTTGGGCAATGCAGTTTATGGTCGGTTTGGCGATGAATTCCCTATTCGATTCGATTTTTTAGATACTATGCAAGGTGGTAATTTAAGTCTTCAGGTACATCCATTAACCGAATATATACAGGATAAATTTGGGATGCATTATACGCAGGACGAAAGCTATTATATTTTGGATGCCGATGAAAATGCTGACACAGTTGTTTATTTGGGTTTGAAAAATAATGTTGACAAGAATAAAATGCTCGAAGACTTGACTAACGCGCAAAAAAGTGGTATTTTTAAAGTCGAAAAATATGTAGGGGTTTATCCTGTTAAAAAACACGATCATGTATTGATTCCTGCTGGAACGGTTCATTGCTCTGGTGCAAACTCCATAGTGTTGGAAATCAGTGCAACACCTTATATTTTTACGTTTAAATTGTGGGATTGGGGCCGACTGGATTTAGATGGTCGCCCAAGACCCATCAATATTGAGCACGGTAACAATGTGATTCAGTGGGATAGAACCGAAACATGGGTAAAAAATGAGATTATCAACCGTGTTGAAGTTTTAAAAGACGAACCCGGAAATAAAGAAGAACGGACAGGTTTGCATCAAAATGAGTTTATTGAAACGCGTCGCAATTGGTTTACGACTAAAGTAGTTCATCATACAAACGGCGGCGTAAATGTGCTTAATTTGGTACAAGGAAAAGAAGCCTTGATTGAAAGTCCAACTGGCACTTTTGAACCTTTTGTGGTTCATTATGCCGAAACTTTTATAGTGCCGGCTGCTGTAGGCGAATTTACAATAAGTCCTACTACGTTTTCGAAAGATGAAATTTGTGCTACCATTAAAGCATTTGTCAGAACAAATACATAATCGTAAATATTAATATGTTTTATCCCGGATTTGATATTACACCGCAGCATTCGCCCATGGGTTTTGAGTATGGCAATGATGTTTTTGGACCAAAAGTGGAGCAGCGATTCATCAACGACATTCGCTTAAGTTTGCGCGAACCAAATTGCACCGGGCCCGAGATTGTATATGCTATTGCGATGGATGTTGGTAAAAAAGTGCATCTTGAATTATTAAAAAAAATGCATTTGCTTTATGGCACAGTAATTTATGCAGGTGGAAAATTGGGAAACGAACCCATTCGAAGTCAAGGTCATATTCATAAGATTTCAACATTAAGTGGTTGGTCAACACCCGAGGTTTATGAAATTTGGGAAGGTGAAGCTGTAATTTATATGCAGGAATTTGCTGAAGATAAACCGGGGCGATGTTATGCAGTTCAGGCACAAGTTGGCGATGTGGTGGTAGTTCCACCTTATTGGGTACATGCCACCATAAGTGCAAATCCAACTCATCCGTTGGTTTTTGGTGCTTGGTGCGATAGAGCATACAGTTTTGATTATAATGGTGTAAGGGCGCATGGTGGTATAGCTTGGTTTCCTGTTTTTGATGCTAACAATCAATTGGTTTGGGAGCGAAATGAACAATACGAAACTTCGGAACTCATTCTGAAAAGTCCTGAAATATATCATAATTTAGGATTAGAAAAGGGAAAAAGTATTTATCAGATTTTTGAAGAAAAGCCTGAAACATTTGCATTTGTTCCCCGTCCGGCTTTGAAAGCAGAGGTTTGGGAAAATTTTGTTCCATAACAAGAAAAATATTATCATGAGAAATACAATAGTATCAATATTATTAATAATCGCAGGTTTAGCGTTGTTTTCGTGTGGGAATGAATTGCCGCCCGTAACACCGCCTGTGAATACTATTGATACATTATCAAACAAACTAAGCATTGATTTATCAACATCGGCCGATACAATTACCCATGCAGCTTCGGGATTTTTATATGGTTTTTCGGCAACACTTCCGGCTACCGAATTTTTCGAAACGCTCACACCAAAATTAGTACGTTACCATG
>CAZEEN010000369.1:0-2310 GCA_964511115.1 uncultured Paludibacter sp.
AAATGCGATAATCAAAATGAGACGCCAAGCATGGCGTTAAAGAGAGACGCCAAGCATGGCGTCTGTACGGGGGAATTAATATGTCAGAAAATAAATATAAAAACAAATACCGTGTTCCGTCGGCACGATGGGCCGATTGGGATTATGCATCGGAAGGGGCGTATTTTGTAACTATTTGTACCAAACACAGGGTACAATATTTTGGCGAAATTGTAAACGACGAAATGCAGTATTCTGAATTGGGAATGATTGCCGTTCGCGAATGGATTGAATCGGCAGCATTACGCCCCGATATGGAATTGGATATGGGATGTTTTCAGGTAATGCCGAATCATATTCATGGAATTGTGTTTATTGGTCGGGATTGCCGCATCGATGCGGATTGTAGAGACGCCATGCATGGCGTCTCAATTGATAATGGCGTTGAAAACAGATACGGTCCGCAATCCAAAAATCTGGCGTCGATAATGCGGGGTTTTAAATCGGCGGTTACCATGCAGGCGCGGATGTTGAATATTCCGTTCGATTGGCAAGCGCGGTATCACGATAGGGTAATTCGGGATGATGAGGAATTTCGGAAAATTGCTGCCTATATTGAACAAAATCCGCTGAATTGGTGTAACGATGATTTGAACAAATGACTATAATACGCAAAAGTAGAAATTATATTTCTCCCTCCGGTAGAAATGACAAGCGCATTTTTAGTCAATAACCGTCGCCCACGATTGTTGCAAACATGTAGTTTTAAGTGCGACGGGTTCGAAGGGAGCTTTGAACCGTTGCCAAACGAATGTTCATGTTATGTATGCTGGTTGGGCAACGGATTTTTACTCCCACTCAATGCCTTTGTTATGCCGAAGCGTAGCGAGGTATCTAAAACGTAAACTCGTGCCATGCGAATAAAAAAATGCCATTCGAGGCTGGTGTTCGTCCCCGAGGGGAATTGTTTCGTGCATTTTAATGTTTTTTTGACTATGCATTTTTGTATGCCGCAAATAATTGGTATTTTTGTATCCGTTTTTTAGAATAGCTTGATGGGATAATGAGATGCCCCGATAACTATAGCAGACGGGGTGGTGATGTGATAATAAAACAAATAGAGAACCAATTAACTGAGTTTCTAATCTCGATAGCTCCCGTAAGCTATTGCGGACAGGACTAACTAAAAATTTCTAACTTAAAAAGATGGCCGAAAAAACGCTTTTAGAAAAGCTCGAAGGATTACAACATAAGTTCGATGAGATATCGACGCTCATAACCGACCCATCGGTGATTACAGACCAGAAACGCTTTGTTAAACTTAACAAAGAGTACCACGATTTGGAGCGCATCCTTGTGGCCAAAAGTGAATACGAACTGGCATTGGCACATTTGTCTGAGGCCAAAGAAATTTTGAACTCCGAAAATGACCCCGAAATGCGCGAAATGGCAAAAGCCGAAGTGGACGATATTGAACCACGCATACCGGAAATGGAAGAAAACATCAAGCTGCTATTAATTCCGGCCGACCCCGAAGATAACAAAAATGCGATTGTCGAAATTCGTGGTGGTACGGGTGGCGACGAAGCAGCTATTTTTGCCGGCGACTTGTTTAAAATGTATGTAAAATACTGCGAAACAAAACGTTGGAAACTTGAAATTACTAACATTAGCGAAGGAACTTCGGGCGGTTACAAAGAAGTAATTTTTACCGTTTCTGGCGAAAATGTTTATGGAACGCTCAAATACGAGTCGGGTGTACATCGTGTACAGCGCGTACCACAAACCGAAACGCAGGGACGTGTACACACATCTGCGGCAACTGTGGCAGTGCTTCCAGAGGCCGAAGAGTTTGATATAGAATTGAAGGAATCGGATGTGCGAGTGGATACATTTTGCTCGTCGGGTGCTGGCGGACAGTCGGTTAACACCACCTACTCGGCTATTCGACTGGTGCATATCCCTACCGGAATCACCGTGCAGTGTCAGGACGAAAAATCGCAGCATAAGAATAAAGCAAAAGCAATGATAGAATTGCGCTCACGTATTTATGCCATCGAACATCAAAAATATTTAGACGAAATAGGCTCGAAGCGCAAAACAATGGTTTCGACTGGCGACCGTTCGGCTAAAATCCGCACCTACAATTATCCGCAAGGGCGCATTACCGATCATCGTATCAATTTTACCATTTATAATCTTAATGCGTTTATGAATGGTGATATTCAAGGAGTTATCGACCAACTGATAGTCGCTGAAAATACGGAACGAATGAAAGAAAGCGAGTTGTAACCAAGGTAGAAGGTAGAAGGTAGAAGGTAGAAGGTAGAA
>CAZEEN010000370.1:0-2291 GCA_964511115.1 uncultured Paludibacter sp.
TGCTACAAATTACTGCCGCAGTTTTGCCGCAGTAAATAGGCAAAAAAAATCAATATAATTCATCGTCGTTAGGCATAAATATCTGAGTTTCGCCACGCGAAATCATAATTTCAACATACAATCGGGCTTTTTTTATGTCACCTTCACATAGTTCATCCAATCGGGTGAGCCTTTTTTTTGTGCCTTCTTCATCTAATACTATACCATGATCTTCCAAAAGATATTCATTGTATATCGTCCAGATTTCATTAAATTCAGGGTAATTTAATAAGTAATCCATTTTATTCGGGGTAATTGGGGTATAGAATGTAAAATTCTCTCAACCTGCTTTGGCACCATTCCCGTGTGCACACACGTTTTTTAGCCGCTCAATCTCACATTTAAGTTCGGTTATCTCCTCCTGCTTTTCGTATAGCAGCTCCCACGGATTTCGTTTTCCGTATTCCGGAACTGGTTCCGTTACCACAGTTCGAGGTTCAGAAACCATATCGTCGAAGAAGTAATTCATGTCAACACCAAAGTATTTGGCAATAGTTTCGAGTGTTTCAACTCCTGGTACTGAACTTCCTGATTTTAGTTTATTCAATGTAGATAAGCTCATTCCAATTCCCTGTGCTACTTTTTCCACAGTTATGTCTTTCTTGGAATATTTTAATTCTTCGATTAACTTGTTAATTCGCTGATAGTTATACATATTATTATTTATAATGATTCTAAATTACAATAATTGTGTAAAAAATAGCACTCAAAATTTGGAATATATACTCCTTACTATATATATTTGCACTGCTAATTTAAAAACAATTCCTAAAATGACAGCAGAAAAACAAGAAAAAAAACGAAAAATAACTGTTATCAGTTATTACCGATTGCTTAAGCACAAGCAAAAGGGACAATTCAAGAAAGTGATCATGGAAACATGCGGTTGGAGCGAGTCCACATTTCATTACAAAATGGAGAATCAGAATTTTGAGAAACTCGAAATTGAGGCTACCGAAAAAATCATTAACGAATTCAAAACAGGCGAACGGGTATGGAACTAAGAAACATTGAACTTACACAACTTCCATCGGGAGAAGTGGAAATTCGCGAGCAAAACAAACCGGTATATCAGTTAACCGAATCGGAACGTGATTTTATTACTTCGTTTCTCGAAGTGTGGATGGAGCGATACCCAAAGGCAGTGGCTAACAAACGCACGAGGTACCAGGCAAGCCAAAAAAACCGCACGTATTACGATTTCCTTATTGTTCGCGGACTTATTAAATGCAACCTTGGCGGAAACGACAATCGCATGGACATTGACCACGAAGGTAATTTTCATTTCGAATACACGCTTTGCCCATTGGCTGGCGAATGTTTTGAATGGAGAGAATCATGCTTCCCTACCGAAAACTTGGCAATATCCGAAGCCGAACTACGGGTACTTAAACTAATAGCCGAAGGGCGCAAAGTACAGGAAATTTCCACACTGCTTTGTATCAGTCATTTCACAGTAGAAAAACACACTAACAACATGCTCCGGAAGCTGGGAGTTCACAACAATGCAGCTTTAGTCGATTACTATCACAAACACACTACCTAAAGCGTTAGGCAGCGTTCACATACAACATTTTATATTTTATCTCTCCATCTCTATTTTATTCAAAAAAAAATTACTTAAAAAAAATGAAACACAGTACAGCCGAATTCGAAAAAGCCCTTATACAAATGGGTGTCGATATTGATTCAATCACAAAAGCCCAAAATCATGTAATTAAAGTGCTCGGCCATATTCATGGTGAGTTATTCAAATGGGATGCATTAGGTAGCTGCTTTAGCGGACATGTAAGAGTTCCTGAATACGATATCCGATTTGTGGATATATCATCAGACAATAGAACTGTAACCGTAGCCGGTACGATTCATTACAAAGTGCGTCGCCGATTTTGGCATCCTAGCTTTATCTGCAAAAAATGTTCGCTTAGAAAAGATTGTAACAACACCGAAAAACTATATGTATGTTGCACAGACCAGTTCGATGGCTTTTTTAAACTCATACGGCCATGAATATAGAACTAATGTTTTCGACCGACGATGCACGTCAGATATTCGAAGCTGCCGGACTCGAAGTGAGTATGCAAAAATTTGAATATCAATTTCCAATGGGTCCAAATTCGTATACCGATACAATTGAAATGCTGGCCGTGCGAAATCCATTCACAAACCAATGGGTGCGAGCCGACAAACTATTCAAAACGTACATTCTTCAAAAACAACGCGATCTTTTTCTGAAACCCGAAAAACTCGAA
>CAZEEN010000371.1:0-2290 GCA_964511115.1 uncultured Paludibacter sp.
CAGTTGCCGCCTTTTCCAACCAACCTACAATTCGTTCGATTGCTTGCGTGTATAACCCACCCACTTTGTAGGTTTTTTCAACCAACTTTCCGTTTTCCTTTACTATTTTACTATTCAGACCGTAGGAAATTGGTCGTGGGTCGTTGGCAACTTTCATGTTGGCATAGAAATCTTCTACTTCCTTTTGTGTAACACCTTTGCCGTAGTAATTATTTCCCGAAGTAAGAATTAAATCCACGCCATCAGCCTGATTCGTGCGTTTGGGATAAAGAGTAGGGTCGAAAATAACAGGTAACACTTTTTCTAACAAGTCGTCTATTTTTTCGTTTGGCAATAGAACAGCTTTAAACTTACTTATTTCGATTGAATTAAGTACATTAATAAAATATTCTGCACTAAAACCAGGCACAAATTTATCTTCAGAATAATGATGATGAATGCCATTTCCCATCCAAACTTTCTTCAAATAAGTAGTAAGGTTTTGAAAGTCTGCACTTTTCCTATCACCCTTAAATTCTACATACATAGTTTCCAATGTGCGACGAATTGTCAGATTGTATTTGTTGTTCTGGTCGAACAAAATATCGCGCCCCTCCAAAGCTGCCTCGTTTAAATAGTAAATCAGTTCTTTTTGTTTCAAACTCAGTTTTTCGAAATCGGGCACTCGATAGCGTAGAATTTCGACGTCGGCAAATTTATCTACCGAATACGTAAATGGCACAGCGTCATTTGCTGCAAGTTGCTCATTGCCAAAAGCTAATATGGCTGCTGTCATAATTATAAATAATGATTTATTTCGCATTTTTTTGTTGATAATTTAAATTTTACAGAACGACAAAGGTAAAAAAAATAATTATCTTTGCACGTAATGTTACACAATTTTATTTCGTCGCAAATACGCGCTCAATTACCATTTGAACCTACTGAACAACAAGCTGTTTTGCTTGATAGGCTGGGTGATTTTCTGATGTCGACCGATTCCGAAAAAGTTTTTTTGCTACGTGGCTATGCTGGAACAGGTAAAACATCGGTGGTGAGTGCGCTGGTTCGTGCACTTAATGCGCTGAAACAGAAAACCATGCTCCTTGCTCCTACCGGCCGTGCTGCCAAAGTTATTTCGGGCTATTCGGGCTTTCCCGCTTTTACAATTCACAAGCGCATTTATCGCCAAAAAGCTATGGGAGATTACCGATTTCAGTTGGCTGATAATTTATTTTCGCATACCTTATTTATAGTCGATGAAGCTTCGATGATTTCAAATATTGGTGGCGATACCGAATTTGGTTCAGGTCGATTGCTGGACGATTTGGTGGAATTTGTATACAGTGGCGATGGTTGCAGCCTTTTGCTTTTGGGTGATACTGCGCAGTTACCTCCCGTAATGCAACCGCACAGTCCGGCGTTGGAAAAAGACAAATTAGCCGGTTACGGCCTAAAAGTACACGAATTTATTTTAACCCATGTTGTTCGTCAGGCATTGGAGAGCGGTATTCTGCACAATGCAACACGTTTACGCGAAATGCTTACCGAAGATAAAACAACTGAATTTCCGGTTTTTGAAACAGAAGGTTTTTCGGACATTAAACATCTAAATGGTATGGATTTGATTGACGAAATTCAACGAGCGTATAATGGTGTTGGCGTGGAAGATACGATTGTGGTAACGCGCTCCAACAAAAGAGCAAATATGTACAACAACGGCATTCGAAACCGCGTATTGATGAAGGAAGATGAGCTTACGAATGGTGATTTACTGATGGTTACAAAAAATAATTATTTTTGGAACAAACCCTACAAAGAAATTGATTTTATTGCTAATGGCGATGTGTTGGAAGTAATGCGTGTAGGCAAACACAAAGAAATGTACGGCTTTCGTTTTGCCGACCTTAGTCTGCGTTCGCTCGATTACGATTGGGAAATTGATGCGCGCGTTTGGCTCGATTTATTACAGTGCGAATCGCCGGCACAAGCGAACGAAATGCATCAAAAGCTTTTTGAGGCTATTGCCGAAGATTATCCCGAAATTACGAACCGTAAATTTTTAATAAAAACTATTTACGAAAACGAGTTTTTTAATGCCTTGCAGGTAAAATTTGCATACGCTGTAACCTGCCACAAAGCACAGGGAGGACAATGGAAAAAGGTTTTTGTAGACCCTGGCCAGGTTGCTGATGAACGACTGAACAGCGATTTTTATCGTTGGATGTACACGGCAGTAACGCGTGCCAGTGAATCGGTGTTTTTGGTAAATTTTCCGAATGTGAAGAAGGTTTGAGAGTTTAAAATGTTT
>CAZEEN010000372.1:0-2267 GCA_964511115.1 uncultured Paludibacter sp.
ATTTTCCTATCCTTGTCCACAGATGCCGCAGATTTACACAGATAATATCGCCATGCCCAATATAACTACTAATAACCATAAATAACTATTTAATAACGGCGTAGCCCCTTCGACGTTTCAACTATTTTAACTTTTACGACCTTCTGAATTTAGCTCCTCTCTTCATCGCGCCAATATTATTCCTATCGTATTGCTTATACGTCAAATCGTTTCGTATTATTAACTAATAATGCTATTTAGTGTTAATATATTTAATACAAACAACCTCCTTTAGTTCTATTTTCCTGCTTTTTGTACTCTTTTACCCCTCGAAAATCCAAAAGGTCTCTTTTTGCTATTATTTGTTTTAATCCGTTTTAAAGGAAGTATGTTTTTATTACTATAAATGTAATATAATAGTATTACATTCTTTAAAATTGCTCTAAAATATCAAATATCAAAATTATATTATTTTATTTCAATCTGCTGTTGTGCATATTAATAAAAATGACTAACATTGCAGACCGAAAAATGCAATTTTAAGACCAAAAGTGAATAATATGCCTTTTTGAAAGTGAAAAATTATTGAATAATTTATCTTTTTTGATATATTTGCTAATTTATTTTTTAATAATATAGCTGTCTATATAATTGATTATCAAATATAAATTAAAATAATTTGAGAATGTTGAATTTTTTTTTTGAAAATTATTGTGCGAAACAAAAACTAATTATATCTTTGTCGACGTAATTAACAAACACGTATTATATAAATATACAATAGAATATATATGTTATATAACACATTTATTGCAAGCAAAAATCAAAATACAAACATTTTACAAATATTTACAATTATGAAAACAAGAGACGGACCGGGGAGGTAGTTTGCAGTAGGTAGTTTGTAGTTTATAGTTTTTATAGTAAGAAGTAAGAAGTAAGCGGTAAGAACTAAGCGGTAAGCAAAACTACATATACTGTCAATTATTTATAATACAAACAAATTAAAAAGAAATCAATATGAAACAAACTGATTTATTTAAATTTTTATTTTCACTTAGTAATAACCATTCATTAAAAACACCATCATTATGGACAAGATGAATACATTTTCGAAAATCCCTTTGGGTGCCTGTAAGGATTCAGAATTCTTTCAGGTGGGCGACCAGGTTCTGGCCGCTGTAGCGAGTAATAATGCCGAAGCATTGAAACTTCGGGGAGTAAGTAATCTTTTTGCCGAGAGTCTGGACGTAGCGCGGTCGAAAGTTGATACGGTTAAGAAACATCCGCTTAGTGGCGAGATTTCGGAACTGTATTTGCAAATAGACAACCTGCTTATGGCGGTAATCAACATCAACAGGGGGCACAAGAAGGCGGTAACATCCGACCTGAAAACTGCTGCCGAATTGACGGTGCCGTTTATCGAAAAAAGCTTTAAAGGCTTGCAGACTATGAACAATTATGAAAAAAGCGAATGCTTGCTAAACTTTTTCAAAGAAATGGACAGTAATACAGCCTTAATTAGCGCACTCGTAGCATTAAGTCTGAAACCACTGCTCGACGACTTGAGATTGAAGCGGGCTGAGCTGATTGCTAAAAAGGCATTGCGAAACAAGGAGAAGTTGCCATCGGTAACCGAAACCAAACTTTTGCAGGTGCAACAGGCAAAGAATTTGTTCCGAAAACTGTTATCCACTATCGAAACCAATGCGTTGGTCGAAAAGGACTTGGACTACAAGCCACTAATCGATATTATCAACAACATATTGGCAGAGGCTAATAAATTGGTGAACATGCGCCGTGCGGCTCAGGACAATCAGGAAGGTGCTAAAAACACAACAGCTCCGGTAGCTGCTAACTTACCCGGAACTGCTGTAACAACCGAAACATCTACTGCTTCTTCTGCAAACTCATTGTAACGACAAATTACAATGCTTATCAAAATGGCTCTGTACCTGCGAATGGTACAGGGCTTTTTTTTTATTTTAGCTTGCAAATATACATACTAACTTCCATACAACCAATTTTGTTTGCACTAATTAGATTTATTTTTGTTAACCCAAAACCTTCAATCACATTGTATATTATTTGACATGGCTTTCCGAAAGATTTTTGTTATCTTTGCAACTTGAAAAAAAAAAGTTAATGGTTGAATGGCAGTAGATGGCAGCGAAGCGAGATGACTAATGGTAAATGATTAATGGTAAATGGTAAATGAAAAAATAGTAAATGACCTCGCTGCACTTCGGGATGACAAGGCGTGTTCCTTGTCTTCAATACCGTCGCCA
>CAZEEN010000373.1:0-239 GCA_964511115.1 uncultured Paludibacter sp.
ATGCGATCCTTGGTGCTGTCGCCGCGGAAGGAAGGGGGGACGATGCCAGCGGGACACTGGGCGAGATGTTCGGGGACGAAGATGGATGGGGAGTTGAGTTTCAGGGTGACGGTGTAATCGTCGGTCTTTTCCACGCCGTCGAGGGACAGGTAGTTCATCATGCCGAACATGGAGGATTGGACAGATTCAGTCAGCCATTGCTTGAAGTTAAACATGACATCGTCAGCGGTCAATTCCTG
>CAZEEN010000373.1:249-2255 GCA_964511115.1 uncultured Paludibacter sp.
CGGCGCTGGCGACGGTGAGTCCCAACAGGGTTGAGAGTCTCAGGAAATCGCGGCGGGTGATTTTGCCTTCCCGAAGTTGTTGATTGGCTTGGGTAACCAGGGGGTGAATTTTCTTTTCCATTTTCTTTTCAACCTTTCCTTTATAGTTAGAATTGATTTGTTGGAGATTATCAGGAGTCACATCGGAAAACAGTGATTTAATATTTTAGCGGCCACCTCCTAATGAAGATTTATCAATTTTAAATAAATTACCTTTAAATTAAGTTAGAAAAGAACATGCAGTCGATATGGGCATCATAGCATCTAATATACTATTAGTCAATAACTAATATATCAGTTTTGTTTATTATTGAAAATTGATATATCTTGTGGTAATATGTCACGAATAAGGATTCAAAATGAGCCAGTTACCCCATGATAGGACTTCCAAGAGCCTGATCTATAAAAAAATGCGGCGCTCCATCATTATGGGGCAGTGCGAGTCGTCGGAGCGTCTCAATATCGAAGAAATTGCCCAGGAATACAATACCAGTGTCATGCCTGTGCGCGATGCCCTGCAAATGCTCAGCCACGAAGGGTTGGTGCTGATCAAGCCGCGCTCGGGTTATTTTGTGACCACCATCACTCTCAAGCAATTGAGGGATTTGCTGGATGTCCGCCGTATCCTGGAGTTATCAGCGATTGAGCGAGTCGTGCTGCGTATCACTGAGGAACAAATCTGTGAACTACAAACTGTCCACGCCGGGTACACGGGTGATGATGACGAATCTTATGACCGCTATACCGACGAAAACCGAAAATTCCACTACCTGCTGGCGAAAGCGGGCGGTAATAACGAACTAGCTGACCTGGTAGGAAAAATACATGACCAACTGGCTCGCTTCATGGTGATGCGTCGGGCAGGCAAGACCATGGAAATCACTCACAAGCACATTTTGGATGCGGTGACTGCTCACGATACCGAGTCCGCTCGACAGGCTTTATTGGATGACATAGATCGTGCGCATGAAGCCATTCTGGATAATATTATCGAAGAAGATTCTGAATCCTGGCATCTGTAATTATAAACCCTGACTTGGTTTCATCCACTGTCAGGGTTTATTGTTTCAATTCAATCCTCACCCTCCCGGAGAAAAAATGGACCTGAAAACGATATTTGATAACGTAATCGAAGGGGCTGCGCCAAGTGTTGAAGCCGGTGTTAAAGAAGCGCTGGCTGCGGGCATCGGAGCCGATGTCATCTTAAAAGATGCATTGATCGCTGCCATGGACGAAGTTGGAGCCCGCTATGAAGAGGGCGACATTTTCGTTCCTGAAATGCTGGTTGCCGCGCGCGCCATGCAAGCCGGTTTGGCGCTTTTGAAACCCCATCTAGTCGGCGCCGATTCTGAATCCGCGGGTAAGGTTGCCATCGGCACCGTCAAAGGGGACTTGCATGACATTGGCAAGAATCTGGTCGCGATGATGCTGGAAGGCGCAGGCTTCGAGATCATGGATCTCGGCGTGGATGTCCCTCCGCAAGCCTTTGTGAAGGCTGTTGAAGACGGCGCCCAGGTTATCGGCATGTCGGCGCTGTTGACCACCACCATGAGTAACATGGGTGTGACGGTCGAAGCGCTCAAGGCTGCTGGTCTGCGCGACAAGGTCAAGGTGATGATCGGCGGCGCACCTGTCACCCAGGAATACGCCAACCAGATTGGCGCAGACGGTTTCGCGGCGGACGCATCCAGCGCCACGCGCATCGCCCGGGAACTGCTTGCGTAAACTACGGAAACCAAACTTACCCACAAAGAAAAAACCATCATCATCAGTCCCAACCATCCCTTTGTGATGATCGGGGAACGCATCAATCCCACCTGCCGCAAAAAACTGGCGGCGACGATGACCGAAGGCGATTTTAGCATCTTGAAGCCATGCAGTCGGACAACGGACGTTGGTAAAAAATAAGTTGGTCATATTCCCTGCATAAGGGATTATCATGCAACCAAAAGGAGAATGTTATGAGC
>CAZEEN010000374.1:0-2252 GCA_964511115.1 uncultured Paludibacter sp.
CCTTCAACCGATTTTTTAAGCCATTCGTAAGCGGGCTTTTTTGTTTCATCGTTTTTAGCAAATTGCACGTAATCCAAACCTTTCAATCCAAGAATCCATGGCGTTGGATAACGAGCATCGTCGCCAAAATACTTGATACGGTTGTCGTACATTCCCATCAGTTTGTCAAACACTTTTTTGTAGGTGGCATCGTCTTTAGCTTGCGACAATTCCCACTGTACAATCTCGCGTCCGCGACTATAAATCACTTTGTTGGCTCCCGGGCAATCTTTATAAGCTGCATTCCAAGGCACTAACGCATCGGCAAATTGTTTGTTTTTAGCCGATTCGTTGAATAAACTAATGTTGATGTTACACTCTTCTGTAACAACAGCTACTTCTGGCACCGCCGGCACTTCTGGTGTAGCTGGAACTGCAACTTCGGTTGCGCCTGCTTTTTTATCCTTTTTGTCTTTTTTCGATTCTTTTTGTGCAAAGCAGTTGGTAAATAATACCACACTAAAAAGAATTACTAATACATTTTTCGTTTTCATAAAAATATTTGAGCTTATTATTTTTGTTTATAATTTTCGTTTAAAGAACCAATTTTCGTTTATAACAGCATTTAGTGTAAATTTCAAATAATCTTCACGAAGTGAAGTGCTTGAACCAATTTTACCATATTCAAAACTAGCATTCAATACTGACTTGCTGTTGCGCAACGGTAGACCTAATCCAAAAGTTATGCCAAAATTTTTCGGAGGCAATTGTCCATTTACTTTATAATACGAATCGGAGGTGTTTAAACCAAACCGATAAGTAACTCTATCAAAGTATTTGCGACCACGCGAATTGGGAATAAATTCAGTTCCCAGAGCCAATCTCGAACGATTTGCAAGCGTATCGGTTACACCCATAAACTTTACATCTGCCCAATTTTGCAAACTATAATCCAAACCAACCGAAAATTGTTTGTTGTAATTATAATTCAGACCTACCCCTAAAGATTCGGGCGTTTCAAACTCTTTATACAAAGTTTGAAATGGTGATGGATTGTCAATAATACTTCCCGTTGATTGCGCATAAGTGGCATTCAAGGCTGTTTTCATTTCGTAAAATGCTCCCAATGTAAAATCGTGTTTTTTATTAAACATCTGATTGTATTGCAAACCATACCGAAAACGGAAACTATTCACTTTTATCGAATCGCGCTGATACGACGAAGAAAATTCTGCATTATCAAAAGTTAAATATCTATTATTCAAATTATTACCAAACATATAATAAGCATTTACACCCAGCGATAAATGTTTAAATAATTGAATCGAAAATCCTGTGTAAGCCTGACTAACGCCACCTTGTCCGAAAAACGAGCGTGTAGCAGTTACCGTGTCGGGATAAGCATCAGTATCCAATATTTCAGTTGTCGAAAAATTATAGCCCGTAAACGAATAAGGCAAAACACCCATACTGAAACCTGTATTTTTCCATAACGGAAATTGCATGGTGATATATTCCAGATTTGCATTCAATTTCGATGTGCTTGCTCCGTTATACGAAAATCGCGAACCCAGCATCGAAATTCCCATATCGAACATAAAAGTCATCGAATCCACAGCACTGTACGAAGCAGGGTTAACTGTATTAATCGACGTACGCGAACGAGAACCGATAGCTACACCACCCATTGCCCGTTGCTCGCCCGAATAGTTATCGCTTATATCGCCATATCCGTAAAGCGTGTAGGGCGAGTTGGTATTGTTTTGTGCCATCGTAAATTCACAAACAAAAGCGATAAAAAGAAGGACTAAAAGCTGTTTAATTTTTGACATTGAATTGGAGTATACGGTTCAGACCTATTAATACAAGATATTTTTCTGCAAAGATGGGACTTTTTAACGTTGATACAAAGTAATTTGCGTCACCGCCTGTTAAAAAAATTGAAAGTTCAGGATATTTAATTTTTAAAGCATCAAAATAACCATTTATTTCGAATACAACGCCATTCATAACACCATTTAGCAATGCCGAATTTGTATTTTTACCCAATAAACCAAAATTTTCAGAAGGTTCCACTTCGGGAAGTCGTTTGGTAAAAGCATGCAATGCTTTAGAACGCATACGAATTCCGGGGGCAATATTCCCACCATGAAACACCGAAGCCGCATCCACAAAATCGTAGGTGATGGCCGTACCTGCATCTATAACCAGCAAATCACTTTCGGGCTTTAACGAAACCGCACCAACCACAGCCGCAATTCGGTCTTTACCAA
>CAZEEN010000375.1:0-2248 GCA_964511115.1 uncultured Paludibacter sp.
AATCCTGTAACCGAAAAATCGTTCGAATATGTGGATTATGGTAATGGAATAGTTCGCAATAAGTTGCAAAGCGTTTTGGATGGATCGTCCGTTTTTACTTTTGGCATTTCAAAAGCTCCACAATCTGTGAATACTTTAATCGAACATTTCGAAATTGATAAGGATGCTGTAGATTATTTCGTGTTTCATCAGGCAAATATGCTTATGAACGAAAAAATAAGAACCAAACTCAAACTATCAGAAGAAAAAGTGCCTTATATTTTGAAAGATTTTGGAAATACATCGTCCACTTCCATTCCCTTAACTTTGATAAATAATTTAGGTAATGAGCTTAATAATAGGGAGCTAAAAATTATTGCTTGCGCTTTTGGTGTTGGTTTGTCGTGGGGAGCGCTATATACTAATTTGAATAATTTTGTTTGCTGTGAACTTATTGAGTTGTAGAGTAAGATTAGTTTTTTGTTCTTTTAAATTTCAAATCCTGAAACCAGAAACGAAAAAGAATCAATGAACCAAATGCTACCAAATACATAAAGTAAGTTATTATATCATGTACGGCAGCTCTGTCAATTTGTGTTGTTGTTGATACATTCTGAATGTAAATTAATGTCATTGCAAGCCTGAAGGAATTCATAATGCTAAAGAAAGCTGTAAAAAGGACTAAAAAAATTAACTTGTTTATGCAATTAGCTTTTATCACAAAAATAAAAATATAGATAATTGTAACTACGCCAATTCCAAGACAAGGATTTTCTAATTGAATTGATTGTTGGTTTAATATCAGGTATTTTGTTGTAACAAAAGCATTAAACCCAAGTTGATTCAATATAAATTGTGAGCCTTTAAGCGTAACAGTAACAATTGAATTAATAATATCAACATTAATATAAGTAAGCAAAACTCTTGGTAGTGGCGGAATAAGGATTAATAAAAGGATTACTTTGTGTAAAGGTATATTTAAAATAGTTGAAAATAAAGTCTCTAATTTTTGATATTGAAAGTGTAGTGTTGTGTTGTTTTTGATTATAAAAAACAACGAAAAAACCATGGGTATATAAACAAGAGGATCCAAAAATAAAGGCAAAATTCCATGCACCTGATCCTTATAAAGTAAAAAAACAAGGCTGATACTTGCAGCTCTTAGTGCAAAAAAAAGAAAAGTAAAAATGCACAATGCAATTATTGAAATAAATTTTTTGAGGGGAACTAATAAAAACAAAAAGAGTGTTATAAAATAGTAACTATAAGCGCCAACTGGCAAAACTAAACTAATATTTTTTTCAAAAAATTGCACCTTTCCGCTAACACTATCAAATACTACATTATAACCCAATATCGAAGATGTTGCAACTACAATTTTTCCCGTAAAAATAGCAAATACTTTAAAAAAATACGATTTTTCGACCATTGGCCATAGAAATAGGTAAGCAATTGTACTGATTGCCATGACCGACATGAATAGTATCAATTGTTGATTTTTCTTGTTCAACAATTTAGAAATCATTTTTAGTTCCATTTCCATTTAAATTTAAAAAGATATTAATCGGTTAATTCTTTTAACCGATTAATATCAAATAATTGAAAGAGCAGAGACTTACTTTTTGTCTTTTTTCTTTTTAAGTAGCAACGAACCCAAACTACCTACAGCAAGTATGGCCATAAGAATGCCTCCATCGATAGGAGTTGGAAATGGATCAGCTCCTGGATGTGTACCACCACCATCTTGAGCAAATATAAAACCCGACATGCAAACTAAAGCAAACATCAATAAGTATTTTAAATAATAATTATTTGCTTTATTTTCTGAATTATTTTTTGTATTTTCCATGATTGTAATTAGTTGTTATTTAATGATGATGAGTTTTGTAATTTTTTCTGAATTAACCATTGCTTTTACAATATAGGTACCATTACTCAAATTTGTTGATTTGCTGTAAGTTCCATTTGCTCCAAATTGTGAAACCTGTAAAATACGTCCGGTAGTATCAAAAACAGTCAATTCTCCGCTTTCATTTGTCGTATTGTTTATTATTATTAAATTTTTAGTATTGTGTATGCTCAAAATGGAATTATTGTTATTCTTATTAAATTCCGTAGTTGAGCTTACAATTTTAAAACGTTTAACATCATCTGTTGCATTTGCCGTAAAATTATATGTCGAACCATCGGCAGTAATATCAACTGTTTGGTTTCCAACTAAATCTATCAAATAAAGTTTTGTGTACTTTGTATCTAAATTTTGATGATT
>CAZEEN010000376.1:0-2245 GCA_964511115.1 uncultured Paludibacter sp.
TAATAATGCTCATTTTAAGCATTACCTGCTTTGCGCAAACTACAGTAAATAACCCAAAAACCGGATTTAGTACAGCTGGTAATGTGCAAATCACTAAAATTGAGCTTTCCGACACAGCAACTATTCTTAATTTCAATGTGCAGTACACACCTAAAAATTGGATAAATATACCGCTTAAGACTTTTATTCAGCCTGTAAATTCGAACGAAAAATATTTTGTAAAATACAGTGAGGGTATTCCGCTGAATAAGAATTTTTTCATGCCCGAAAGTGGAAAAACAAGTTATCGGTTATTCTTTGCAGCATTACCCAAAGGTACTGAAGCTATTGATTTTGGCGAAGCTAACGATGGCGGTACCTGGTTTATATATGATATTGCCTTAAAAGCTACAAACACAAAACTCATTTTACCCAAAGAACTGTATGCGAATTGGTACAGTAAGTCAACCAGCAATTTGGAATTGAGTATTAATGATAAACATATTATTTATAAAAATCAGGTTTGGAAGTACAATACAACAAAAACAAAAAATGAACTGAATAGCATTGAACTAAGTGCTAAAAATGGCGTTTCAAAAAAATTATTTTTCAAAACCGATAAAAATGGCAATTACCTGTTTGGTGAATCTGTTAGTGAATTTCAAAGCTATACAAACAACAGAGCTGAAGCACAAAAAACAGCCATTATCGATAACGAACCTTACAAGCTCCCTGTTTTCAAACTCGATTCGGCTTCTTATAGTGGCTATATCAAAGATTATTCGCCGCGAATAGGTGTAAAAACAATATCACTAACTACCGACGATATTATTACAGGCAATCAAATTTCGCATGTCATTAAAATTAATGATGATGGCTATTTCACGATAAAGGTTCCACTTTATTATCCAAGCTTATGTTGGGTGCGCTCAAAAATTCTTAATGGCTCTGTGTTTTTAGAGCCGGGTAAAGGGGTTTTTCAAGTTATTGACCGTTCCAATAGAAACGGAAATCAATTGTATATGGGTGAAATGGCAAGAGTAAACATGGATCTACGACAGCTTGATGATATTCGTAGTTTCGATTACAATAAAATGAGAAAAGTGATTTTAGATATGTCGGCTGAGCAATACAAAGCATTTTGCCGTGAGGCTCAAGAAAAAGACATGACAGCTCTTAACGAAATGGCAAATAAAACAAAAATATCGGCTAAAGCCTATCAGGTGAAGCAATTGGATATTGACTATAATGCTATGGCAAATATGATGTTCTATAAAATGAACTATGAAAGTGCATATCGTGAAAAAAATAAGATACCGCGAACACAAAGAGAACTGGATATAAAGATAGATTCGCTTAAGGATGTATACTTCGACTTTTTAACTCCCGAATCCATGAAAAATCCGATTGCTGTTGTTGCGCCTAACTACAGCAGCTTTATTAATTGGTTGAAATATTTAGACATTTTCCGTCCGAAAGTTGACTTTAGTTTCTCCATGCTCCAATTGGCTGAAGAGCTCACAAAAGCCGGATTTGAAATTACAGCATCAGAACAAGAAATGCTTACGAAACAAAAACAAGTTGATTCGATTGTAAATGCTCCAGAACAAAAGAAATTTAATTTAAAATTTGGCGAATTAAAAACAAAATACAAATCGGCATTTGATAGTATTTACAAAAAAATGCCAAAAGCAAATGCGGAAAATATAACGAAATACTTGAAAGAGAATAAGATTAAATTGACATCGGATGAAAAAAAGCTGATAAAAGATATATCGAAAGCCGAAAAATCGGATGAAGAAACGATGATTCGAGATTTTTATGGCACTTACAAAGACTCAATAAATGCATTTTACAAAAAACACAGTGAATTTAGGAATGAATATCTCAATAACAGATGGCAGGAGGGGCGCAATGATAAAATTAAATCGATGTTGAACATCGATTCAGGAATTGCTTTTGAGATAATGAAAGCACAGGATGTTTTGCGGAAAATTACAGAAGAGGTATCGCCTATTAGTGAGCAAAAATTAAAATCAATTCAGCAACAATTTACTACTCCATTTATTGCCGAATATATTGCCGTGTGTAACAATGAAGCCATTGCGAAACTCGAAGCCAATAAAACCAAGACCGGCTTTACTGTACATGAAACACCCAAAACCGAGGCAGATAAAATATTCGATGCCATAATGGCCAAATTCCATGGCAAAGTGGTGTATGTCGATTTTTGGGCAACCTGGTGTGCCCCATGTCGCGGTGGTAT
>CAZEEN010000377.1:0-2242 GCA_964511115.1 uncultured Paludibacter sp.
ATTAATTGTGCTTTTGGTGCTTATTATTTGTATTTTGATTTTCTTTGTGATTCGTAAGCTGATACAGAAAAAACCAATTTTCGAAAGTGCCACGCCTGAGCCTGAATTGCCGCCACATGTGTTAGCATTGGCTCAACTCGACCGCATACGCAACGAAAAAGCATGGCAACAGAACCGTACTAAACAGTTTCATACCGACGTTACAGATGTTTTACGCGTTTATATCGAAAAAGTATACAATGTACCTTGCATGGAAATGACTTCGGAAGAAATAATTTCGAATCTACATCATTTAAAATTTGAGAACAAACAAGTTTTTAATGCCTTAATGCAAATTTTGAAATTGGCCGACCTTGTAAAATTTGCCAAATGGGATGCAGCTCCCGACGAACACGAATTGAGTTTAACAAACGCTTATTTGTTTGTAAACGAAACAATGATTGATGAAGAACCAGAAGTGACAAATATATTACCGCCCCAAACCCCTAAAGGGGCTTAAAGAGTGGTAGTTGAAGTTATTTACAATTTATAATAATAGTAAGGATTTAAGAGACAAAACTAACTATACATCCCCTTTAGGGGCTTGGGGCATTTTGAATCTTATGAATTTATAGTTTAATAGAATGACATTTAATAATCCCGAATATCTGTTTTTGCTGCTGCTTTTGATACCCGTAATATATTGGTATCTGAAAGAGATGTATAAATCGGATGCGAGTTTGCAAATTTCGTCGCACCGAAATATACAGCAAATGCGAAAAAGCACTAAAATAAAACTGCTTCATTTGCCTTTTGTGTTTCGAACATTGGCTATCCTGATGATTACCATAGCTTTGGCTCGTCCACAAGCCTCGAACTCTTGGCGTACCGAAAATACCGAAGGTATTGACATTATGATTGCGCTTGATATTTCGGGAACCATGATGGCAGAAGATTTAAAACCGAACCGCCTCGAAGCATCGAAAGATGTGGCTACCGAATTTATACTTTCTCGCCCAAACGACAATATCGGTTTGGTGGTGTTTTCGGGCGAAAGCTTTACGCAATGCCCACTCACAACCGACCACGCCGTGCTTGTAAACCTGTTTAATGGTGTGGAATATGGTATGATTGAAGATGGAACGGCCATTGGGCTTGGGCTGGCAAATGCGATTAACCGTATAAAAGACAGTAAAACAAAGTCGAAAGTAATTATCTTGCTAACCGATGGTTCGAACAACCGCGGCGATATAGCACCAATTACGGCGGCCGAAATAGCAAAAAGTTTTGGAATTCGGGTTTATGCCATAGGTGTTGGTTCGTACGGTAAAGTAAATATCCCAGTACAAACGCCACTTGGGCTGCAATACCAGCAAATGGATTCTGAATTCGACGAAAAATCGCTTCAAGACATTGCTGCAATGACTGGTGGTAATTATTTTAGAGCAACAAATAACTCCAAACTTCGCAGTATATATCAGGAAATTGACCAGTTGGAAAAAACAAAAATCAATGTAAAAGAATACAGTAAAAAGAATGAAGAGTATTACATTTTTGCCCTATTGGCATTTTTGTTTTTATTGGCCGAAATTGTTTTGAGAAATACGCTTTTGAGGAAAATACCTTAATGATTAATGGTTAATGATTAATGGTAAATAGTAAATGAAAAAATTGTAAATAAACAACATGTTTCGATTCGCACATCCAGAATATTTATTTTTGCTCGTATTAATACCCGTATTAATAGGAATTTTTATCTATTCGCAATTTTTGAGACGAAAAAGAATAAAACTTTTCGGCAATCCTGAACTGATGGCCGAACTTATGCCATTCGTTTCGTTCGTTCGTCCGCAGGTAAAGTTTTATATCCAAATTGCAGCTATTATATTGATAATAATTGTATTGGCACAGCCGCAATTTGGCACAAAAGTAGAAAAAGAAAAACGCAAAGGAATTGAGGTCATGTTAGCCCTCGATGTATCGAACTCCATGATGGCACAGGATGTACAACCAAACAGAATTGAAAAATCGAAGCAGGTTTTGTCGAAATTGGTTGACGATATGACCGAGGATAAGGTAGGTTTGGTGGTTTTTGCAGGCGATGCTTACACACAGTTACCTATAACAGTGGATTATGTATCGGCAAAAATGTTTTTCAGTTCCATTTCGCCCAAATTAGTACCCCGACAAGGAACAGCCATTGGAACAGCTATCGATTTGTGTTTAAAATCGTTTGGCGAAAACAAAGAAAAAAGCAGTGCCA
>CAZEEN010000378.1:0-2240 GCA_964511115.1 uncultured Paludibacter sp.
ACTTCGATAATGACAGAATTTGGAGTAGAAGTTCCAATGACTGATTTTTACAAGGGTTTGAGTATTGCTGATTTAGCTCAAGGCATTGATAATAAGCAATATGCCTTAATTAAAAATCATTTTGATGCTATTAAAACGGAGTTGAATCAAACAATTTTTCCACTCACGCCCGAGCAAATCGAATTGTGGGTGCTCAATAGCATGGACAGTTCAGGATTAACGCATAATATTCAAATTGAATTTGTATTGAAAGGAAAGCCGGATATGGAGCGGTTTAAGCAATCAGTTGTTCAGGTTGTGAAAAACGAAGAGATGTTTCGGTCGGTTTTTGAACTAATAAATGAACAAGCACGGCAAGGTGTGTTAGAGAGTGTAGATGTAGAAATTAAAGAATTCAACCTCAGTCATTTATCGGACAATGAACGTCAGGCTGCATACGAAAATATTGCAAAAACGAATGGAAAAACGCTGTTTGAATTGGAGCGTTTGCCGCTTTTTTCGTTTGTACTTGTACGGTGGGATGCCAACGAATATAGGCTGTTGATGGCAGTGCATCACCTGATTTTCGATGGTTGGTCGTTGTCTTTATTTATGCAGCGCATAGTGGATTCGTATAAAAACGCGGAAATTGGAACACCTAACTATCGAAATGCCGATTATGTAAATTACCTGAAACTGCCCGAAGTCCAGGAAAAAACAAAGCTTGAGTTCGACTATTGGAAAGCTGCTTTGAAAAACATTCCTACTGAATTGACACTGCCCAAAAAACGAAACATTGACCCAACTTTAATCGGCAAAAATGGTGAAAGGCATTGGTGGATAATTGACGCAGAATTATCGTCGAAGTTAGAGCAATTTGCATTGTCGGTTCGCACAACGCCTTACGTTATTTTCATGTCGGCTTATCAAATTGCATTAGGTGCTGCCGCCAATCAACGCGATATTGTGGTGGGGTCGCCCTTAGCAAATAGGAATAATGAGCTGATAAACAATTTGATAGGATATTATACCAATATGGTATGTATACGGAGTGAGTGGAACGAATCGGATTCCATGCTCCATTTTATCGAACAGTGTAACGACCGTGTTATTCAGGCATTTTCGAATTCAACCATTTCGTTTGGCGAAGTTGCAAAACACTTAAGTCAGTCGGCTGTCAGTCCTTCCAACTCGATATATTCAGCCATATTTGTAATGCAAAATTGGCCACACAGCAATTATGACTTGCCAGCTTTTACTTTTTCGCAACGCGAAATTGGTAACAACACTTCGAAAGTGGACATTTATTTGAATGCCGAAAAAAAGGAAAATCTGTACGAATGCTGGCTCGAATACGATACCGAACTTTTTGAAGCACCGTTTACGCAACACTTAGCATCTGCCATTACGCAGGCTTTGGAAACTATTGTGACTGAGCCTAAAGTTGAAATTGGGATATTAAGTAACGAGCTAAAAATGCATTTCGAAACTGTGGCGCGCCCTACTTGTTATGTGGTAGGCGAAGGAAAATTGGCAGCGCATTGTGTGGGAATATTAGTCAAAAACGGATTTAGGGTACTTACCGTTTTTTCGGTCGACGAGTGGTTGCTGAGCGAATTTGGAAGCATGGCGCAACATGGCAACTTCTTAATCTCGGGTGATTTGCAACTTCAGGATGTGGATTATATTTTTAGTATAAATAATAGCATTGTTCTAAAAAATGATTTTATCAATAGGGCAAAAAAATTAGCAATTAACTATCACGATGCGCCACTACCACGCTATGCGGGGATGTATGCTACCAATTGGGCAATTTTGAATAACGAAAGCGTGCATGGAATTTCGTGGCATATTATTACAACAAAAATTGATGCCGGCGCAATTTTACAAAGCGAACAGTTTGAAATCTCAAAGCACGAAACAGCTTTTTCGCTTAATACAAAGTGTTTCGAAGCCGCTATCAGAGCTTTCGAAAAATTGGTAGAAGCTATAGAAACAGGAACTGTGAAACCTCAGCCACAAGACTTAACGCTGCGCACCTATTTTGGTCTTAGCTCACGTCCGACAAATTTTGGATGTTTGATGCCTGATAATTCAGCCCCCGAAACCGAATGTTTGCTTCGAACCTGCGATTTTGGAGATTATAATGCGAACGAATTTATGTTGCCTTCATTGTTTGTAATCAACCGTTTCTACACTATTAAACAAGCGATTGTACTAAAAAACAGCTATGGCAAAGCAGGTGAAATAGCTACGGTAAA
>CAZEEN010000379.1:0-2214 GCA_964511115.1 uncultured Paludibacter sp.
ACTATACCTTTTGCGCGTGGCCGTAGTCGGAGTGCCAATATTGCACAAACGATAGAAAAAGCGATGGAAGCCATTGATTCTGGAGCAAAAGAGATTGTGCTCACAGGCGTAAATATTGGCGATTTTGGCAAAGGAACCAACGAAACTTTTTTTGATTTGGTAAAAGCTTTTGATGCTATCGACCGCGATGTGCGTTTTCGAATTTCGTCGATTGAACCCAACTTGTTGACCGACGAAATTATTGATTATGTGGTTAATAGCAAGCATATTATGCCACATTTTCATATTCCATTACAATCGGGAACAAACGAGGTGCTCGAATTGATGAAGCGTAAATACAATCGTGAACTTTTTGAGCATAAAGTTCTAAAAATTAAATCGTTAATGCCGCATGCATTTATAGGTGTGGATGTAATAGTGGGAGTGAGGGGCGAAACGGCTGAGTTGTTCGAAGAATCGTGTCGGTTTATCGATTCGTTGGATATTTCGCAGTTGCACGTATTTACTTATTCTGAGCGTGCCGGAACAAAAATGCTTGATATTGAACAAAATACACCTGTATCCGAACGTAAAAAACGCAGCGATATTCTCCACTTATTATCCGACAAAAAAACAAAAGCATTTTACGAAAGCCAGATAGGCAAAACCTATCCTGTGCTTTGGGAAAGCAGGCATAATGGCGATAGTATGGTAGGTTTTACCAATAATTATATAAAAGTAGAACGCCCTTACGACAAAAACCGTGTAAATACAGTGGAAATGGTTACGCTTGTTGGGTGGAATGAAGAAAAAACGGCATTGAAAATTGTTTCACAAAATCACTCAAAAAGAGCAAAGGAAGAAAAAAATAATATGCAAAGGGCAGCAGATTTATTATATGTTGATTATAAGACAGATAAAGAATTAACAGTATTTACTAATCTTGATTTTGTAGATTAATCATGTCAAAACGATTATTTTCATTCATAATATTGCTATTTAGTTCCCTCGCTTCGCTTCGGGATGACAGTTGTTTCGTTAAGTACAATTCCGTCGCCAGCCGTCAACTCAATCCAATACTTTTGTGTGCGACGGATGCATGATGCCCTTGCCAATGCCCCTCGAACCCGTTGCACCACAGTCTGAAAACTATCGAAAAACTTTGGCAACGGTATTTCATTATCAAAGTGATTTTGTCATCCCGAGCGCAGGGAGGGATATAAATTCAACTTTTCATACGTTACTATCATTTTTTCCTCTTTATTTTCAAAATCCGAATATCTTCAAGCGGTCTATCGTATTTGCCGGTTTTGACTAGCGAAATATTGCTTGCTATTTCAATTCCATCAATCACTTCGCCAAAAACGGTATATGCGCCATCTAGATGTGGAGTTCCGCCAATAGTTTTATAGTCGTTGCGTTGTTGTTCGGTGTATTTTATTCCCTTTTTTTGTTCCAATGCATTTAATTCGGCATCGGTAAACACTTTTCCTTTAACGATATAAAACTGACAGCCCGACGACGCACGTTCAGGATTCACATCGTCGCCTTGACGTGCAGCTGCTAATGCACCTTTTTTGTGATAATATTTCGGAAAAATAATTTCGACAGGAATGGTATAACCTACATCGCCCGAACCAAGTACGACTTTTGGACCAGCATTTTTAGAATCGGGGTCGCCTGCTTGTATCATAAAATCTTTAATGACACGGTGAAAAAGTACGCCTTCGTACAAATTTGCTTTTACAAGTTTCTTAAAATTTTCGCGATGTAGTGGAGTTTCTGCATATAGTTTTACGACAATTGTACCTTCGGTAGTTTTTATTTTAAATACGGGTTCGTTGTCGTTTCTTTTGGCGCAAGAGCTTGTAAATAAAACACATACAAATAGTAATAAACTTAGTCTTTTCATGTTTTTTAATATTCTAATTTTCTGCCCCCTAACCCCCTAAAGGGGGAATAAGACGGGTTATGATGTTTTTTATTGAGTTTTTGTAGTGATTTGAACAATTCAATTGCAAATGTAATGAATAAATTTTTATATTTGCAGTCCAACAACTAAAATGGACACTATGTACGAATCACTTTTGCAACTCGACCCTGTAAGGATTAATTTCTCGGCTTCGGGTATGCATGTTATCAATATAATTCTTAGTTTTATAATGTTTGGTGTGGCGCTCAATATTAAGCCACGCATTTTTTTAGAATTATTGAAAAAACCCAAATCAGTCATTC
>CAZEEN010000380.1:0-2196 GCA_964511115.1 uncultured Paludibacter sp.
CAATTGAAATGGCAAAGTTGTTGAAATATCTATGGTTCGATGTATATGCAAAAGTAGGTGGTGTAGATTTTATTAAGGATAATGCTCCCCGCATTATTCACCTTATTGGATCGCCAGCTTATAATCCTGTTTCGCAAACCATGACACTGGGTACTGCCGAAGGTGGTATAAAAGTAACGCTGTACCGATGTAACGATATGGATCCGACAAATGTGCCTGAACTCAACGAGTTTTATTTTAAAATAATTCACCATGAGTTTATGCATATTTTACATCAAAAGAAGTCGTATCCTATAGAATTTGGACAACTTTCTAAAGGAAATTTCAACCCATTAGGATGGCAATCGCGCACTGATTCGCAAGCTGCTTCTTTGGGTTTTGTTTCGCCTTATGGAGGCAGTCAGGAGCGAGAAGATTTTGTTGAAGTTATTGCTAATTATTTGGTGAAATCTGATGAGGACTGGAACAGAATATTAGAAATGGCTTCAGAGCCAGGATTAGATATTTATGGTAAATTGCTGCCCGACGATGGAGTTGATGGCAAAGCTTTAATTCTTCAAAAAGTTAAAATCGCATCTAATTGGTTTAAAGTTGCATGGGGCATTGACCTAGATCTATTAAGAGCTGAAATTATGCTGCGCGAACAAAACATTGACACAATATTAAAATAATTTATCAATGAGAAAAATTATATATTTCCACATCTTAGCATTTACAGCTTTTATTTTTAATGCATGTTCACCCGAACAAGCAGATATTTTCGCATCTTCTTCGGCAGAGCGTATGAATAATGCAATGATAGACAATCAGACAATACTCACAAGTGCTGAAAATGGTTGGGCAATGCAGTATTTTCCTACAGATGCGAAACCGGGATATACTTTTTTAATGAAATTCGGGTCAAATAAATTTGTAACCATAGCTGGTAAAAATGAATTTACCATTAAAAATGAACTACAAAAGGACAGTAGCTTATATCAACTAATTGCCGATAACGGGCCTGTTCTCACCTTTAATAGTTATAACAATATATTGCATACTTTCTCCAATCCTCAAAATCCTAACGGATATGGATTGGAAGGTGATTATGAGTTTATGATTTTGAAAAGTTCGGAAAATGAGTTAGAATTAAAAGGGAAGAAAAGAGGCGTGAAAATAATCATGACAAAAATTCCTGTTACTTTGAGCTGGTCGCAGTATTTTGATGAACTCGACGCTATGAATGCTACTGTTTTAGGCAATCATGCAGCACCTTTTACACTAACAACTCCCGTGGCGGATTATATTTATTCAAATGGAGCTACGCGCATTTTTAGTGTTTTGAAGGCAGGTGCTGAAATAAATTCGTCCACCACTGCTTCGTTTGTTATCACACGTACCGGAATCAGATTTTCAAAAATGCAGGAAATTGATGGTAAAAAATTTCAAACTATGAATTTAACCGACGATAGGTCTGCATTGGTGAGTGTCGAAGATAATACGATTAAACTTCTGGGGCCTGATAGTTTAGCTTATTACTTTTGGAACGACAGAAACGAATGGGTTGTTAAACCCGAGTCGCTAAGTGCCAAATTAAAAGCTACTTACGATATTTTAGTACAATCGGCTATTGATAAATATAAAGTCGATAAGGTTGTTCTTTCGGTTAAGTATTATGCTGCTCGAAGTTCTTTTGTGGTGGTGTTGAACTTAACAGGTGGTAAAAACAAATACATTGGCTACAATGATATTGGCCTTAGTGCAAACGCGGTGAATTCGATTGTGAGTTCCGAAAAAGGTACAGGAGATAGAAATGGACGAACATTTTATACGAATATAACGGGCTTAAGCCAAATGATTAAATGGTTATGTGGCTCATTTACAGTTAGTACCAACACAGCTATCAATCCGAGAGATATAAAGTTTATACAACAACAAGATGCTGATGTTTGGTTTACATTATCGCGTCAATAGTTTTTAAAATTATGAAGAGAATAATATTTTTTATTTCATTTAGCCTGTTAAGTGTTTCATTTATAACGGCTCAAACATTTAGAGTAGGACCACCGGCTCACAAGAATACTAATTTTGTACCTCAGTTTGATTTGCCACAATCCCAAACGCAGGATGTTTTTACTGAGGAGAAGATATCGAAAAGTTTATTGATTGACCCTGTTGTTTCCAACCCCACTAATAGAGGAAATGCCAAATTACAAG
>CAZEEN010000381.1:0-2194 GCA_964511115.1 uncultured Paludibacter sp.
CAATTGAAATGGCAAAGTTGTTGAAATATCTATGGTTCGATGTATATGCAAAAGTGGGTGGTGTAGATTTTATTAAGGATAATGCTCCCCGCATTATTCATCTCATTGGTTCTCCGGCTTACAACCCTATTTCGCAAACCATGACGCTGGGTACTGCCGAAGGTGGAATAAAGGTAACACTTTATCGATGCAACGATATGGATCCAACTAAAGTACCCGAACTCAACGAGTTTTATTTTAAAATAATACACCATGAGTTTATGCACATTTTACATCAAAAAAAGATGTATCCTATTGAATTTGCTCAAATTTCAAAAGGAAATTATAATCCACTTGGCTGGCAATCGCGTACTACCTCTGCAGCTGCTTCTCTGGGTTTTGTTTCGCCTTATGGTGGCAGCCAGGAGCGCGAAGATTTCGTTGAAATAATTGCCAATTATTTAGTGAAATCAGATGAAGATTGGAACACTATTCTCGAATTAAGCTCAGCTCCGGGTTTGGATATTTATGGAAAAACATTGCCCGATGATGGTATTGATGGAAGAGCGGTAATACTTCAAAAAGTAAAGATTGCATCGACTTGGATGAAAACGGCATGGGGAATTGATCTTGATGCATTAAAAACTGAAATTATGCTCCGTGAACAAAACATTGACACAATATTAAAATAATTTATCAATGAGAAAAATTATATATTTCCACATCTTAGCATTTACAGCTTTTATTTTTAATGCATGTTCACCCGAACAAGCAGATATTTTCGCATCTTCTTCGGCAGAGCGTATGAATAATGCAATGATAGACAATCAGACAATACTCACAAGTGCTGAAAATGGTTGGGCAATGCAGTATTTTCCTACAGATGCGAAACCGGGATATACTTTTTTAATGAAATTCGGGTCAAATAAATTTGTAACCATAGCTGGTAAAAATGAATTTACCATTAAAAATGAACTACAAAAGGACAGTAGCTTATATCAACTAATTGCCGATAACGGGCCTGTTCTCACCTTTAATAGTTATAACAATATATTGCATACTTTCTCCAATCCTCAAAATCCTAACGGATATGGATTGGAAGGTGATTATGAGTTTATGATTTTGAAAAGTTCGGAAAATGAGTTAGAATTAAAAGGGAAGAAAAGAGGCGTGAAAATAATCATGACAAAAATTCCTGTTACCTTGAGCTGGTCGCAGTATTTTGATGAACTCGACGCCATGAATGCTACTGTTTTAGGTAATCATGCAGCACCTTTTACACTTACAACTCCCGTGGCGGATTATATTTATTCAAATGGAGCTACGCGAATTTTTAGTGTTTTGAAAGCTGGAGCAGAAATAAATTCGTCCACCAGTGCTTCATTTATTATTACCCGTACCGGAATCAGGTTTTCAAAAATGCAGGAAATTGATGGTAAAAAGTTTCAAACAATGAACTTGGCTGACGACAAATCGGCTTTGGTGAGTGTCGAAGATAATTCGATAAAACTTTCTGGACCGGATAGCTTGGCTTATTATTTATGGAATGACAAAAACGAATGGATTATCAATCCTGATTTGCTAAGTTCAAAATTAAAAGCAACTTACGATGTAGTCGTTCAATCGGCTATTGCTAAATACAAAGCAGATAAAGTAGTTATGTCGATTAAATACTATTCTGCACGAAGTTCTTTTGTGGTGGTATTGACATTAACTAGTGGTAAGAATAAATATATTGGATACAATGATATAACACTTACTGCCAATGCCCTAAATTTAATTTCAACTGCTGAGAAAGTAACAGGCGATAGAAATGGACGGACATTTTATACGAATATAACGGGCTTTAGTCAAATGATAAAATGGGTATGCGGTTCATTTAATATTAGCACCAATACTGCTATTAACCCAAGAGATATAAAATTTATTCAACAACAAGATGCAGATGTTTGGTTTACATTATCACGTCTATAGTTTAAAAATATGAAAAAGACTTTATTTATTGCTTTTATATTCTTTTTGAGCGCATCAAATACTGTTGCTCAAACATTTAGAATTGGACCGCCAACTCACAAAAATACAACTGTTGTCAGTAAGTTTGACTTGCCTCAAACGACAACACACGATAGTTTTACAGAAGAACAAATTTCAAAAAATCTTTTGATTGACCCTGTTGTTTCCAACCCCACTAATAGAGGAAATGCCAAATTACAAG
>CAZEEN010000382.1:0-2191 GCA_964511115.1 uncultured Paludibacter sp.
TATCGGGCAATAAAAACATTCAGTTTATCGACAATACGAATGGAATTATTCGATTAAAAGTGGCTTCTGGAAAGTATAATTTTAAAATAGAAAAATAGACCACCAAACCCCCAAATGGGGCAAATTATAAATCAATGAAAGCCAAATTCCCTTTGCTGTTTTGCATACTCTCAATCATTCTTTCGCCAATGTTTGCTGTTAATCCGGCTAAAGTTGACGAAAGTAATTCGTTGGAGAAAGGTTTTGTAACACCAGCCGATTCAATCCAAACTGCTGTATATTGGTACTGGATGCAGGGGAATGTTTCTGAAGAAGGCGTTGTAAAAGACTTATTGGCAATGAAGGCTGCTGGGATTAACCGTGCATTTATTGGCAATATGGGAGGCGATTATTTGGGTGAAGTGCCCGAAGGCAAAGTAAAACTATTGAGTGAAGATTGGTGGAAAGTGCTGCATACAACACTCAAAACAGCCACCAAATTGAATATAGAAATCGGCATTTTCAATTCGCCGGGCTGGAGTCAGTCCGGCGGTCCGTGGATAAAACCAGAACAAGCCATGCGCTACCTTACTGCTTCGGAAATACATGTGAAAGGTCCAAAACGACTTTCTGAAAAGTTAGAAAAACCGAACGAGCTGTTTCAGGATGTAAAAGTAATTGCCTATCCTGCACCAAAATTTAATCAACAGGTTTTGAATAATTCAAACGGAGCAATCAGTTCACTACCAATTGTTTCGGAACTTTTAAAAATAACTGATGGCGACCCCAAAACGGGTATCGTTATTCCGACAGGAAAAGAATTTGTACTCAATTTTGAAGCAAAAAAACCTTTTACAGCGCGCAGTTTGAGCATTCGAACCACCGAATTCCCGATGTATGCCACTGCATTGCTTCAGGTAAAAGAAGTTAGCGGTGCATATCGCACGCTATCTGAGTTTGAAATCAGCCGTTCAAATCCGGCTTTGAATGTGGGTTTTGAACCCTACTCGCCTGTGGCGGTTTCGTTTGCGGCAACCAAAGCCAACAGTTTTAGGTTGATTATTCAAAATGCCAATACCAATAGCGGCTTAGCCGAAGTGGCGTTATCAACTGCCCCAAGAGTACAGAATTTTAGCGAAAAGAAATTAGCAAAAATGTTTCCGTCGCCACTGCCACTGTGGAAAGAATACCAATGGAAACCCCAGCCGGAAGTAGATGACAGAGCCACGGTTGTTGACCCAGCCAAAGTAATAGATATTACCAAATTTTTGACTTCGGACGGAACTTTAAACTGGAAAGTGCCGGCAGGCGATTGGATTATTCAGCGCACCGGCATGACTCCAACCGGAACAAAAAACAGCCCTGCATCGGTGGAAGGGACTGGTTACGAGGTGGATAAAATGAGCAAAGTGCAAATTAAAAACCATTTCGATGCATTTATTGGTGAAATTTTAAAACGCATTCCGTCCGAAGATAGAAAATCGTTCAAAGTAGTGGTTGCCGACAGTTACGAAATGGGTGGACAAAACTTTACCGATGATTTTTTGGAAGCATTCAAGCTAAAATACGGTTATGATGCACTTCCATACCTACCGGTTTATCAAGGCATGGTAGTCAACAGCCAATTGGCATCCGACCGATTTCTTTGGGATATGCGTCGCATGGTAGCCGACAAGGTAGCGTATGATTATGTGGCTGGTTTGCGTGATGTAAGCCATAAAAATGGATTGACTATATGGTTAGAAAACTACGGTCACTGGGGTTTTCCGGGAGAATTTCTGATGTATGGCGGACAGTCCGACGAAGTTGCGGGAGAATTTTGGAGCGAAGGCGAATTGGGAAATATCGAATGTAGAGCTGCCACTTCCTGCGGTCATATTTATGGTAAAAATAAAATTTCAGCTGAATCGTTTACCTGCGGTGGTGCAGCTTTTAGTCGCTATCCGGCAACTATCAAACAACGTGGTGACCGATTTTTTGCCGAAGGAATAAATAATACTTTGTTGAGCGTTTATATTTCGCAGCTTGACGATGATAAATATCCAGGAGTTAATGTTGGATTTGGCGATGAGTTTAATCGTAAAAACACCTGGTTTTCGCAAATGGACGTTTATACGCCTTATTTGAAACGAACAAATTACATGCTGCAACAAGGATTGAATGTGGCCGATGTGGCTTATTTTATTGGAGAAGATACGCCCAAAATGACTGG
>CAZEEN010000383.1:0-2190 GCA_964511115.1 uncultured Paludibacter sp.
GCTGTAATTAGTTTTATAAGCGAGCCTTCTTCTTTTTCCGAAAATACATTTTTCCGAATCTGCTTCTGATTTTTATCAATCAAGCTATTAGCTGCATTTACAATGGTTTGCGTAGAGCGGTAGTTTTGTTCCAATTTAAAAGTTTGCGTATTGGTATACGCGTTTTTAAACTGTAGAATATTATCGATATTGGCTCCTCGAAATGAGTAAATACTTTGCGCATCGTCGCCCACCACACATATCCGCTCATGCGTTTCCGACAGTTTTTTCACAATCATGTATTGCGCAAAATTGGTATCCTGATACTCGTCCACCAAAATGTACTGAAAAGCATTTCGGTATTTATCCAACACTTCCGGAAAGTCGCGAAAGAGAACATTTGTTTGCAATAATAAATCGTCGAAGTCCATGGCATCGGCTTGCTTGCAACGAGTGCAATACAGTTTATACACCTCCGCAAAACGAGGCACTTTGGCGTACATATCGCTTTTGGTAAGGTCGGTATTTGTGCGGTAAGCGTCAGGCAAAATCAGACTGTTTTTGGCATTTGAAATACGACTATGTACTACGTTTGCTTTGTAAATTTTCTCGTCCAATTTCAGCTCTTTTACTATGCTTTTTATTAAACTAGCCGAGTCAGCCGAATCGTAAATGGTAAAGTTTTTCGAAAAACCAATACGCTCTGCTTCAGCCCTTAAAATGCGCGAAAAAATGGAGTGAAACGTTCCCATCCAAAGGTAACGAGCCGTTTTCTCGCCCACCATAGCCGCAATACGCGCTTTCATTTCGCGAGCTGCTTTGTTGGTAAAAGTGAGTGCTAATATGGTGCTTGGGTACAAGCCTTTTTTTAATAAATAAGCAATTTTATAAGTCAGTACGCGCGTTTTTCCCGACCCTGCTCCAGCAATAACCAGCGATGCTCCCTCAATATATTCAACAGCTTGCCGCTGATTTTCATTTAGTTCGTTTAAAAATTCCATTAAGTTTACAAGAGATTAATTGAACGCAAAATACGCAACTGCTTTTTTATAAAAGCATTATTATTTAACTGCAAATATAAGCATAAATACCATGTTATTACAGTGATTGAAAATAAAAAAGCCGGAAAATTATCCGGCAGTTATATGATTTGAGAATAAACGTTGGATATAAACGTTTCCGTGAGAATCAAGGTTGTAAATGATATACCAATACGTTTGTTTACTTCGTTTGTAAGTGTGTACCTTTTGTCCGAAACGTTTATGAATATCGTATTGCGAATTAAAATGGAATGATTTATTATCCAAGGAGTTACATATTTTCAGTATTTCACCATGATATAACATTACATGATTAAATTCAAGTTGATGTTTCGACCAACTCAAAAGCCCATCAAAAATATTTTTCAAATCAATTCTTGCTTGATTACTGTAAAATACCATGTTTTTTACATAATTCAATTATATCCTTCGTTGACTCTTTCACAAATTCATCTGCCGTTAGATAACCTTCTGGCGTAATACCTGTGTGGGCAGGGTTTTCAAACTCCACACCTTTGCGGTAACGGCGCAAATCAGCAACTATTTTCTTACCATTACGAGTTGTGTCGTCTATTCTTACTGTGTGTATCATGTTTTCAAAAATTTTTAAAATTACGCTACAAATATACAGTAAATTTCGAAATAATACTTTTACGAAATTGAAATATTATGGTTAATTCCTTATTGAGTTTCGCAAGTTTTATTTCAATATTATCTCTTCCCCTCTACCCTATTAAAACTTCTGTCGAAAAACAACAATTGATAATTGATGGCATTAGTCCAATACTCCCAATTGTGTTTGCCGGGGCGTTCGGTGTAATCGTGGTCAATTTTCAACTCCATTATCAGCTATATTTCTTGATTCTTGGCTCTTGATTCTTGGCTCTAAAAAAAATCAAAACCGCTTCTTTACCAACACATTCAGCCCATCGGGCACCATTTTAATTTTCACTTCAAGTCCTTCTTCGTAGGGTTCGCCGTCGTAGTGAAATGGTCCGTGCTCGTCGCGATAGAGCGTAATTTCTTTTGTACGCAAGGTGGTCATAAACAAATCATTATCTATTGTTTTTGCAAAAAGTTGCAAGGCAATGGAAGGAATTGCAATAATGGGAAAATTACTCATAATGGAAATATCCATCATACCATCTTGTACACTTGCTTGCGGAGCAAT
>CAZEEN010000384.1:0-2186 GCA_964511115.1 uncultured Paludibacter sp.
GATTTGATGATTTGTGATGGCGATAAACCGATGTGCATTGGTGGTGTGTTTGGCGGATTGAGTTCGGGAGTAACGGAAACCACGCAGAATGTGTTTTTGGAAAGCGCTTATTTTCACCCAGTTTCTATTCGTAAAACGGCTAAACGTCATGGTTTAAATACCGATGCATCATTCCGTTACGAGCGTGGCTGCGACCCAACCAATACCATTTATGTGATGAAACGTTGCGCGTTGCTTATACAGGAAGTGGCTGGTGGAACTATTTCAAGTGACATTGTGGATATTTACCCCAACGAAGTAAAACCATTCGAAGTGGCAGTAAGCGTTCAAAAAATCAACTCGCTTATTGGCAAGGAGATTGGTCGCGAAAATATTGAAACAATTTTGGGTGCGTTGGAAATGAAAATTGCTGAACGTACCGAAACCGGTTATGTGTTGCATGTTCCGGCGTACCGTGTTGATGTACAGCGCGATGTGGATGTGATTGAAGATATTTTACGCATTTACGGTTATAATAATGTAGAAATTGGCGAAAACGTAGTTTCTACGCTGAGTTACAGTTCAAAACCCGATAGCCACAAATTGCAGAACCTGATTGCGGAGCAACTCACAGCGCAAGGATTCAACGAAATTCTGAATAATTCGCTCACAAAAGGTGGATATTATACTGAGTTAACTTCATTTCCGGCGGATAATAGTGTGAAGATTCTCAATGCCTTGAGTTCCGATTTGAACGTGATGCGTCAGACTTTGCTTTTTGGCGGACTCGAAAATATTGCATACAATGTAAATCGTCGCAATGCCGATTTGAAATTGTACGAATTTGGCAATTGCTATTATTACAATGCCGAAAATAAAAAAGAAGGCGAAACGCTGTCTGCTTATTCCGAAGATTATCATTTGGGAATGTGGCTTACTGGTAATAAATTGGGTCAATCGTGGACCACAGCTGAGCAAAAATCGAGTATTTACGAGCTGAAAGCGTATGTTGAAAATATATTTATTCGTTTAGGTGTAAATGTACGTAAGTTAGTTTTTGGCGAGTATGCCGACGATTTGCTGAGCGAAGCACTTACGGTTTACAGTCCGCGCGGTTTTCAGTTAGGGGTTTTTGGTGTTGTACACCCAAAAATTCGCAAAAAAATGGATATTGACCAAGAAGTGTATTTTGCCGATTTAAACTGGAATGCGTTGATGAAAGAAATTAGCAAACAGAAAGTTAGTTTTACCGAACTTTCAAAGTATCCCGAAGTGAAACGCGATTTGGCCATGCTACTTGACAAAGCAGTAAATTTTGCCCAAATCGAAAAAATTGCTTTCGATACCGAACGAAAATTGCTCAAAAAAGTAACGCTGTTTGATGTGTACGAAGGTAAAAATTTAGAAGCAGGCAAAAAATCGTATGCCGTAAGTTTTATTTTGCAGGACGAAACCAAAACACTAACCGATAGCCAAATTGATGGCATTATGAAAAAAATGCTTTCTAATTTCGAATCGAAACTCGATGCAAAACTACGATAATTTAATAATGAATTAATTTGTCTGAATAACACGAAACGCGAAACGTGAAACACAAAACATGAAACACGAAACAAATATTATACATACTCCTTACGCCAAGCCCGATGCATACAATGCGTTGAGTATGCCGGTGTATCATTCGGCAGCTTACGAGTTCGAATCGGCAGAGGTAATGGAGTTGGCTTTTACCGGAAAATCAACTAATCATACTTATTCGCGCATTACGAATCCTACGGTTCAGTATTTCGAAGACCGTGTAAAAAATTTAACCGGTGCACTGAGTGTTACGGCGCTCAATTCGGGCATGGCGGCTATTGCTAATGCAATTTTAACGCTTTCCAAATCAGGAAGTAATATCGTTACTTCGCGTCATTTGTTTGGCAATACCTATTCGTTATTTACATCAACTTTGTCAGCCTTTGGTATCGAAACCCGCTTTTGCGATATGACGGCTCCGGCAAATGTTGAATCGCAAATTAACGAAGATACTTGCGCTGTTTTTTTGGAAATAATTACAAATCCACAAATGGAAGTGGCCGATTTGGAGGCTATTTCACAGATTTGTAAATCTAAAAATGTGCCTTTATTGGCCGATACAACGATAGTCCCGTTTTGTGCTTTCAATGCCAAAGCGCATGGCGTTGATATTGAACTAATTTCGAGCA
>CAZEEN010000385.1:0-2177 GCA_964511115.1 uncultured Paludibacter sp.
TAAATGCAAATAAACAACTTATTATCAATGCGCCGAAAGATAGTAAATATAATATTTACAATGCATTAGGTATGCTCGTCGAAAATGGTGTTGTGAACTTAGATGTAAGTACACAAAACTCCGAATTTATAACCTGTAACCAAAAATTAATCAGAGGTATATATATCGTTCAAATCATTGATAAAGGAAAAACACACACAAACAAAGTAATGGTACATTAACATGGTGTAACTTTGTGGGATATTTTTATGATACTTAGCGTTATAAATCTCTTATTTCGTTGATTTTAAGTCGAAATTCAGCGCCCCGCCTTTTACAATTTCTGCGTGATTAATAGAAAATCTCTTTAAGGGTTTGCCATTTAATTGCATGGCTTTGATGTAAATACTTTTATCGCTTTGGTTTTTGGTAGTAATCACAAACTCCTTTCCTGAATAAAATTGCGGATTCAGCTTGATGGTTACTTTGTCGAAAACGGGACTACTCAGTTGATAATTCATATCACCGGGACAAGTAGGATAAAAGCCCATCATACTGTACATCAACCATGTGGACATCACACCACAATCGTCATTGCCGGGTAAGCCCGCTGGCGAATTATTGAAATTATTTCTAATCGTTTCCCGCACTGTTTTTTGTGTACGCCACTCTTCGCCTTTGGCGTAATTAAACAAATAGGGCGTAGCAATGTCGGGCTCATTGGCCATGATAAAATAGGATTTATCGAAAAAAGTTTGTAATTTTTCTACAAATGGCTTTTGACCACCCAATTTCATTTTTAACCACTCAGTATCGTGCGGTGTAAAAAACAAATACTGCCAAGCATCACCCTCACAATAACCCGGATTACCCGGATAAAAAGACTTGCCCGTAATTGTTGGGCTAAAATCGGTCATAAACGAACCATCGACCATACGTGGACGAAAGAAACCTGTTTCGGAATCAAAATAGTTGCGGTAAATATACGATTGTTTCAAAAACTTTTCGTAATCGTCATTTTTGCCTATGGCTTTTGCAAATTGAGCCAAATTCCAATCGGCAATGGCATATTCTTGTGTGGTTGAAACTGGACCCCAAACGCCTTTAGAACCTTGGGGAATAAATCCATATTTCGCAATACTATCGATGCCAGGGCGAAGCGGATTGTTTTTTTCGGGGGTAGTAGCTCCCTTCAACATGGCTTGATAAGCCATATCCACATCAAATTGTTTCACGCCACGCAAGTACGAATCGGCAATAACCGGAATGGCAGGGTCGCCTACCATCACATAGGTTTCCTGACTGGTAATTTCCCATTTTGGAAGCCAACCACCCTCTTTATATATAGCCAGCATGGATTTTACCATATCCAACTGACGTTCCGGGTAAACCAAAGCCAAAAACGGATGTAAGGTTCGATAGGTATCCCACAACGAAAAAATAGTATATCGATCATATCCAGCAGCTTTTGTGGTCGTGTGGGTTGTCATTGATGGGTATTCACCATTCACATCGTTTAAAATATTAGGGTGTAGAAGTGCATGATAAAGCCCTGTGTAAAAAATGGTTTTGTCATCGGTGGTACCACCTTGAACCATTATGCGTTGAAGTTGATTATTCCATTCATCAAAAGCCGCTAGTTTAATTATATCAAAGTTCCAATCGGGCATTTCGGCATTCAAATTTAGTTTTGCATTGGCAATGGACGTATACGAAACACCAACTTTTACGGTAATAGTCTCATTTTCGCTGGTTTCAAAGTTTAAATAAGCGCCGGCATCATCCCCAACATTTTCGCGCAAGAACTGTTTGTAGTTTTTTTGGTCGTTCCACATGCCCCACAATTTGGGCTGTTTCTGAATTTTTACAAAAAAATACAAATTCCCCGTAACCCATCTGCCACAAAAATTTCCCACGGTATGGTATCCCTCAAATTCTGTTTCCGACACTTGCTGTATCATACCACCTTTGGTTGGCGTAAGGCAAAGTCCAAGATTAATTAGGATGGAATGATTGCCTTTTGGAAAAGTATAACGATGCATTGCACATCGTTTAGTGGCTGTTAATTCGGCTGTTATATTGGTATTGTCTAAATGAACTTTGTAATAACCCGGCTGTGCCAACTCCTTGGAAAAAGGCGTCAGGTATTTTTTTGGATGAAAAGCATTTAAAACCGTTTTGGTAGGCATAATAGCAAG
>CAZEEN010000386.1:0-2168 GCA_964511115.1 uncultured Paludibacter sp.
GAGCGCATGGCTGGCAGCCATGAGGTCAGGGGTTCGATCCCCCTCAGCTCCACCACGCTATCTTTTAGATAGCTAATAATGGATATAACCCATTGATATTGCATAAAAAAAATATCAATGGGTTTTTTGTTTTTACCCTTTGATATCCACTTGTACAGACTTGTACATAAAGGTCGTACATTTTTTGTCAGTCAATGGTGTAAAAAATGAAACTCCCATCATATATCTTCCTTAATAAATTTGGTATCTACTATTTCCGTATTTGCTTTCCAAAGTGTGTTCGTTTACACTTACAAAAAATTGAATTTAGAAGAAGTCTTAGAACACGTGAGAAAAAAACAGCAGCAGCATGTTCAAGAGCAATCAAGTTGCATTTTGATGAACTGTGTCGATGGGGAATTTATACAATGGATTGGTTAGAAACAAAATTTGTACTGACTAAGTATGTAGACGAGATTCTTATCAAATTTCAAGAAAACATTATGGAACATGGCTCTTATGGGGATCATCTGACCAACTATCCAGAACTATCTGTAGAAAAAGAAGCAGCAAATTATATCATATTATTGTCTCAAAATGAGCCAGTTGACATCGGTTCATTTCCTCTTTTGAAACAATACACAGCAAAGATAGTTGAAGAATGTAATTTAGAAAGTGATCCTGATAAACAAAACAAGAATTTAGCCCAAGTTGCAGAAATGCTATTGGAGTTAAAACACAATAGAATGCAGTTACTTGAGGAACTTTGTATATCTCCTTCTTTTTTATTAGAAAAATATAAAAATCAATTTGAAAACTATAGTCCAGAACAAAATTATGATAATGATGTATTGGTGGACGCAAGACTACAGAGAGTTGATAAATTAGCTAAGGATAAAAGCACATCAAAGAACAATAAGTATAAAGGTATTACTTTACGGCAACTGATCGACAAATATGTCGATTACAAAACAGCAAAAAAAATATGGGGTAGCCCTAAAACTATCCAGCAAAGCAAACAAAGGTTAGATTACCTTCACGAGTTTTTCGAATTCATAAAGAACAAAAAAAATATACAGCTACATGATTTTGAAAACGGTGATGCAATTCAATTTGAAAAGTACTTTCAATTATTACCAAAAAACAGAACAAAGAAGTATCCGAATCTCACTATTAAGGAGCTAATAATAAAATCGGAATCTTGTTCAATTCCATTGAATGAAAGGATTTCTGCAACTACCTATAATGGTTATGTGGATTTGCTCAGTGGTATGTTTAGTTTTGCAATGGAACCAAGGCAAAATTTTATTAGTCAGAACGTGTTTATCGATTTAAAAATAAAGAACAATACAAGCACAAAAAGATTACCATTTAGTTCAAGTGATTTAAATTTATTTTTTTCCACCCATTTGTATCAGAAAAAAGACTTTGAAATCAAATACTCATGGAGATTTTGGATTCCAATTTTAATGTGCTACCACGGATTTCGTTTGGAAGAAGTTGCACAGTTGCAGATCAAAAGCATTGTCAATGTTAATGAAATAAGTGCCATTGAAATTAAAGAAGAATATGACAACAATACCGGTTCTATTATAGCCAGATTAAAAAATACAAGTAGTGAAAGAATTGTTCCAATCCATAGTACCGTATTGAAGATTGGATTTTTGAATTATGTAGAATATTTAACTGTTAAAGGTAGACGAAAACTATTCCCCGATTTGTCCAATCTTGATAAAGGTGAAAACTATAAGAAGGCAGGTGCAAAAGTATCCCGGTGGTTTAATGAGGACGATAAGAAAAATCACAAAAATTCTTATTTGACAAATTGTAAAATCAATGGCGAAGATAAGGAAAGAAAGGTGTTATACAGTTTCCGCCACACAGTTCAACATCTACTTAATAACCATCCAGACAATATTGAAAATGACAAAATTGATCAGTTATTTGGTCACTCTATTAAATCTATTGGACGTAAACACTACGGGGGTTATGATATTTCCACTCTCCATAAAGTTGTTGAATTAATAAATTATCCAGATGCAAAGTTGCCGTGGGACATCAACCCTGACTATCATAAGATCAAATTTCCGTGGGAATAATCCACAAATTCAATATGTAATATTTTTTGGAACAGTTAACCCTACAACGTTATTTATGATAAGTTAACCCTTGTATTTGTATGAAAATTT
>CAZEEN010000387.1:0-2153 GCA_964511115.1 uncultured Paludibacter sp.
TGGTCTCGCTCAGGCGCCAGGCGCCATTGACCTCGGCCAGCCCGTAGGTCAGGCTGCCGCCCTCGGGATCGCGCACGGTTGTTACCCGGCCGTTTTCGTCGAATTCGTGCTCAAAGCGACTGCCGCGCGGGTCGATTTCCGCGGTCATGAGTGCGGCCTGCTCATAGATAAACTGATAATCCGTCCCGTCTGCATACTCCACGCGCACGAGCCGGTTCTCCTCGTCGTGCGTGAGCACGGTCCGCTGCCCGTCCGGCGCGACAATGGCCGCGGCCCAACCCCCGGCGTCGCGCTCGACCACGAGCGCGTTGCCAAAGCGGTCGGTCACGCCCGCAAGCCGGCCCGCGGCGTCGTAGCTGAAGCTTTCGAGCGTGCGCCCGGTCTCCAGGTCGCGCGTGCTCTGGTTGCGGCCGGTGTGATCGAGCACCCAGGTCCGGCCGGCCTCGGCGTAGATCATGTCCCCGGCCTGCGCGTTGTCGATGGCGGATGTTTTCGTGCTCACACGAAACACGTCATATTTACTTGTAATTTCCAGTAAGTTGCAATATAGTTCCATTGTCGCTATGGGGTTCTAGGGGTACTCTAATGGATAAAAACGCACCATCTATTAGGCATATAATCATTAAAAAGTTGTAATTTTGTCTTTTCTAGTTTAATACTAGGCTAATTCACAATATTTCAGGTGTTTTGTCTTTTGAATCTAGAGGCAGGCTCGGGCCGCTCCATATTCTACAGCTCATATTCTATCATATTCACACCCCATATCCACATAATCACTCAAACCACTAATCAAAATACCAATTATATCGTATCGACTATTACAAATATGGCACATATTACCCATAATGCAACAAAAATTAACCTATGGATATTTTTTTTATAAATTGATGCGAGCAAACAGATATGCGTAAAATAACCAATAAAAAACAAATTAATTGTCAAAAAAATGACTATTGGAATCAATGAGGTTCGCAGAAACCAAAACGGACCCAGTAGAATCAAAATTGGAAAATCATCTATAAATATTTTTTTATTATATAAAACAATCATGAAAATAAACATTAATGGCCAAGAAATAATATAGTATTTTACGTAGCATTGTTGTTTTTTTGAAAGCCGCATAAATGGCTTCAAGATTGAATTGTGCATAATTCCTTCTTAAAATGTGATTTTATTTTTTACCACATGATCACATATTTTAATCAAATAAAAATTCGCTTAAAAAACATAAGCAAAATCACATTATTATTAAATGAACAAAATATAACTTGTTTGAAGCTATGAAATGGTAATTCTAATCAAAAATTCAATTCACAACCGCATTTAATTCATTGTATTCACGAAAACAAGAAACTGGGCTCATTAAATATTAATATAGCTTTTGCAGTTGTAGCTGCTTTTACGTTTTTAGCTTCTAAATTAGGATAATTATATATTTTATAAAACACTCTTTTCAGTTGGCAATTGCTATTTTTTTATATTACAATGAATTCAGAAGATAAAATCCCCGATATTAATATCTTATTTAAAAATCAAATAATCAAAAAACCACAATAGAGTCTCAAATTTTTATCAAGTATAAAGAAATACAAATAAATTTAAAGTGATTTTACATATAAAGAACTATTTATATACATTTTTTACAAAAAAGTAAACACCTATAGTCTACCTTTTGGGTTTAATCGCACTTTTCTTCACATGGGTTACATGCTGAAGCTGTAGTCAAGTTTGGAGTGTAATTATGGCCATAATAAAAGTGGGGGACAACATCTTCCCAAATGTGTACGGGAGAATATTTGTTTGGAGTAAAATTGAATGTATAATTTCCATTTTTATCTGGAAGTAAATTTCCATCATTATCATAGACACATTCTGAACCATTTGGGTGTCTAAATTTATCTTCAAATAAATCTTTTTGCCATGGGTCACATGTATTTCCGTTTTTTTCAGGCTTTTTTCTCGGGCATACATTATGTTTATTTCGATTGAGGTGCTTCTCTTCTGAGGGAAACCCCCAAAAACCATCCGATTCTAGCCCACTATAGTCATAATGATTAATTGAATCGGAAAAACAATACCCATACAAATCAGCTTGGCTTCCCTCAAACCCAATCGGATCCTTCGCCGTCCACCTCCCCACCTCCGGATCATAA
>CAZEEN010000388.1:0-2146 GCA_964511115.1 uncultured Paludibacter sp.
TTCCGCCAATTATAAATCAATAAATCTCCAAAAATTTCTCAAACGCCCGTTTCGCACTGCCACTTTCGAGCGATTCGGTAGCCTCAGCTTTGCATTGTTCCAACGGTTTATATCCACTACGTGTTTGAATGGCAAAAGCAGTATTAATAATCACCGCATTGCGTTGCGCTTCGGTGGCTTTATTGTCGAGCACATTCATAAATATCTGTGCAGCTTCGTCTACCGTATTTCCACCCCAAAGTTCTTCCTGCTTAATTTTTTTAAAACCCAATTGTTCAGGCGAATACACAAATTCTCCACTGTTATTCGAAACTTTGCAAGTATCTGTCAGCGAAACCTCATCATATCCATCCAACGAATGAACAATGCTATATTGCACTCCCAAATTCTGATAAATATAATTATAAAGGCGCATCATTTTCAGGTTATAAACACCTAAGCATTGATATTGGGGCTTTGCAGGGCTAATAAGTGGTCCGAGTATATTAAAAAAAGTACGAACTCCCAACCCTTTACGTACTGGTGCTACATTTTTCATAGCTGGATTAAACAATGGCGCATGCAAATATGCAAAGCCTGAATCTTCCAATGAGCGTTTAATCACATCGATATCAGTTGTAAATTTTGCTCCGAAATACTCCAGCACGTTCGACGAACCACTTACCGAAGTGGCGCCATAGTTTCCATGTTTTGCCACTTTATAACCAGCACCTGCCACAGCAAAACAGCTACAAGTGGAAATATTAAAGGTGTTTTTTCCATCGCCTCCAGTGCCCACAATATCGAGCGCATCAAATTCCGACAAGTCCATCGGAATTGCCAATTCGAGCAATGCATTTCGGAAGCCAATCACTTCGTCGAGTTCGATACTACGCATCAGATACACCGAAATAAAGGCAGCAATCTGCGCTTCGTTGTATTTTCCGGCAGCTATGTTTGTCATCACTTCAGCAGCTTCCTCGCGGCTTAGCGACTGGTGATTAAATAATTGATTAAGTATTTGTTTCATAAAACCCCCTCCCAACCTCCCCCAAAGGGGGAGGAGAAGCTTAAAGTAAAAATATTTATTTATTTTAAAAATTCCAATACAAAAATAAGAGCGACTTTTCGATTTGAAATAATGTTTGCTTGACGCTCTATTCCCCTCCTTTGGAGGGGTTAGGGGAGGTGAGCCAATTTTTCAACATCTGTTCCCCCTTGGGTGTAAGCACCGATTCAGGATGAAACTGAACACCACGCACATCGTAAGTTTTGTGTGCCAAAGCCATAATCATTCCTTCTTCGTCGACGGCTGTAATTGTTAGGCATTCGGGTAAAGTTGATTTTTCGGCAGCCCACGAATGGTAACGGCCAACTTCAATCTTTTTATCCAATCCATTGAAAAGCACATCATCTTCCAATACATCTACAATGGAACTTACACCATGATGCACTTCGGATAAATTGATTAATGTTCCACCAAAAGCCTCTGCGATAGCTTGCTCGCCCAAACAAACTCCCAAAATTGGTTTTGTAGGTGCATACGTGCGAATCACATCCAATAAAATGCCTGATTCGGAAGGAACGCCAGGTCCCGGCGAAAGGATTATTTTATCAAAACGCGCTATTTCTTCCAACGCTATCTGGTCGTTGCGATGCACTTCCACATCGGTGTATCCCAACTTTTTCACTGCATGTACCAAATTGTAGGTAAATGAGTCGTAATTATCTAAAACTAATATTTTCATGTTATTTACTTCGTGTTATTTGGACTTCGTCCGTTATTTACTTTATGTTATTTGTGCTTCGCACGTTATTTACTTCGTGTTATTTGGTTTAGCTTAGCTGTTATTAAAATAACGCCCGAAGGGCAAATAACAACAAATAACGCGAAGCTAATAACCATTAATATCGCGCAGCAAATAACCTATTTCCCCGCCATTTGTATTGCACGTTTCAGCGCAGCTAATTTGTTATTCACTTCCTGCAATTCGCTTTCTTCATCCGATTTGGCTACCACACCGGCACCGGCCTGATAGTAAAGCGTATTATTTTTACTTACAAACGAACGAATGGTGATAGCCTGATTCATACTGCCATCGAAACCGATATATCCCAAACAACCTCCATACGGTCCACGGTCGTGCGGTTCAATGCTGTCAATCAG
>CAZEEN010000389.1:0-1439 GCA_964511115.1 uncultured Paludibacter sp.
CTGAAAAAATAGACATTTTAGGCTTTAAAATCCAATCAGAAAAATTAAAAGAAATATTCTTGCGTGAACACAATGTGCTTTTTGGTGACAATGCACTTTCACCACTTCAAACACACACTGCTAACTTTTTATCCGATAGTAAAGACATTATGTACTTTCCATTTAAAAACATAGTTGTCAAAGTTACAGTCAGTGGTATAAAATTAGTTGAATATGAAAATCTTGAAAATTCATGTATATGGGAGAACCATATTATTGATCGTGAATTTTCTCTGTCAAACAATAAATCAATGTACGAAGATTTTATATCAAACATTTCAAATGCTAATCCTAAACGCATAAATGCATTTAGAGCAGCTATTGGATATTGCTTACATAGACATTATTCCCCGGTCAGCACAAAGGCAATATTGTTATATGACGAACAGCAAACAGACGCTAACAGCGCACATGGTGGCACAGGCAAAGGACTGTTGGCAGATAGTATCGCTAAACTTCGTGAGAGGGAAACCATTGATGGTAAAAAATTCGATGGCAATGATAAGTTTGCCCTCCAAAGAATTTCGGAATCCACCGAAATAGTTTTCTTCGATGACGTTCGCCATGATTTTGACTTCGAAAGATTTAACTCCATTCTTACAAATGGTTGGGAGATAGAAGCTAAAAATCAACAGACATTTAGAATACCACTTGAAAACAGCCCGAAGATGGTAATTGCCAGCAATTCCATTATTCAAACTAAAGATGGAAATACAGCCGAAAGAAGACAGTTCATTCTTGAGTTTTCCGATTTCTACTCAAAACTCAAAAACCAAACTCAAAAACCTATCATTGATACGCATGGGTGCGTATTCTTTGACGAATGGGATGAAAACGAATGGCTTTCATTTGACAATTACATGGTCAAATCATGCCTTCTCTATCTAAAAGATGGTCTACCTATCAACGAAACTATCAATGTAAAGCATAACAGACTTTTACAAACCACTTCAGGTGATTTTTTAGATTGGATGGCTGAAAAAAACTTTCACACAGACGTTTTTTATCCGTTTATGTCTAATTTCTGGGAGTTCAGAAGCCTATGCATTATTTTCTAATTATAATTGGACACCCCCTCTTTTAAAGGTATGTCATTGTATTATTGGAATTATTGTGCGTATAGTGCATTTCTTTAAATCGTGATACACATTATGGACCTCAAAAACATACAAATTTGTTACTGTCGTAACAAAGAAAGCCAATCCAATCCGGTACCAATGTCTTTGTACGATTGGATTACTACCGACAAATTCAAACAGCAAGTCGAACTTGTTAGAACTGTAAATGACAAAGCAAAGCGCGACGATTTAAAAATTCAATTACCATGTGCAATGCCTAGTTTATTAATTGACAAAACCCACAGCGGATTAATCGCTGTTGATATCGATGGCATTAATCAT
>CAZEEN010000389.1:1464-1810 GCA_964511115.1 uncultured Paludibacter sp.
AGGGGTTTGGGCATTAATTCCACTATTCGACACTACTAAACATTTAGAACACTTCAGAGCATTGCAAAAAGTATTTAAACAAATAGGCTTAACAATTGACGATAGCTGCTCAAACGTCAACAGGTTACGTTTCGCTTCTTACGACAACGAACCATACATTAACCCGAATGCTAAAGCATTCAGCTTAATAGTAGTAGAAAAAGAAAAACCCAAATTCAATCCGAGGAACAATAAGAAAAACAGCTCAAACAATGTTTTCGTAAACTTCAATCAAAATGGTGATATAGTTGGCATTCTTAAAAATTACGGTTGGAAAGAGAAATACACTAAAGGAGATAGAATTTAT
>CAZEEN010000389.1:1827-2143 GCA_964511115.1 uncultured Paludibacter sp.
CAACCGAATTTGAAATAAAAAGAGCATACAATCCCAGTCAAGTTTACAATAAGCTAATCAACTCCAATAGTTGGAATTACACGGCCAATAAATTAAAAGAATTAAATTTCTAACCATTCAAACTCCACCCCCATGACATACTCCGAAAAAAAACGTCTTCAACAAATTCAGCTCGAAAAAGACAACATATACATTGTAAAACAAATATTCAAACTTGCCGCCAACAAGTCCGAAATTCTAATCCGCTTAAAGGCGCATTTAGCAAAATACCCTCGTAATGAAAAACCAAAACGAGCACCAATACACATAACACGAT
>CAZEEN010000390.1:0-2127 GCA_964511115.1 uncultured Paludibacter sp.
TACAAATTTTCGCATCTCTGTAATTGTTGCGAATCATGGCAAACACATTGCTCCACTTGTACTGACGGATATATTGAAATGTTTTTTTTGCCGACATTTTTATTTTTTTTTGAACGCAAATAAACGCTAATTTTCACAAATAAGATTGCTTAAAATCGGTATATTGTATTCTTTTTGTACTCTATTTTAATTTGCGTTTATTTGCGAACCAACGGTCAGCGAAGCTAAATTTGCGTTCCAATTTCTTCTAACAATCATCCAAATTTTTTAATCAAAAACCGTCGATACATTTTGTTCCAATGTGGGATATTGTTGAAAATATCGCCCCAAAGGTCATAATAATCACGTTGTTGGAGAATTTTTCCTTCGGCGCTGATAGTCAGTTTTGTAGAACCATACATGGGCGTACTCGGGTATTTTTTGAACATCATGGTCATTATCCAATCAAAAATAATGATATTTTCGTTTTGAGCAATGGATACAATTTCCATATTCAGTTGGTGTGTACGTTTGGTAAGTCTGTCGCACATAGCTGTAAACTCTTCAATTCCTTCGATACGTTGGATAGTATCCTGAAAAATAATATCTTTGTCGTAGTAAGGAAAAATATGCGACCAATCGGGTTTGCCATCCGTATTGTAGGTTTTCGACCATAACTCTTTTACAATTTCGATAGTAATTGGTTTAAATGTTAGTTCTTTTTCTTCCACCTTTTTTGTATTGTTTTGATAATTAATTTATTTCTTATAGCTTTAAACGCAAAGATAAAAATATTTTGTGTAAATAATCAAATTTTAAAACAATTCCTTATTGGTAATATTCAACTATTCTAATTCATAGCTTATTATGGCTACTATTTCTGCTAAAACACTCACGCGATTTCTGGCAATTTTTAATTTTAAAAAGTTGGTCGAACTGTCGTTGCGTAATCCTTCTAGAACAAATAATGCTCTAGTTTCCAAACGTTTACATAAAAAATTTCAGTTAAATGAATTTCAAATAATGGATAAATCGGTTGTTACTTTATCATCCAAAACAACCATTTCGAATATTCACATTTTGTTTTTTCATGGTGGTGCATATATGCTCGAAGGTACTTCGATGCATTGGAAAATAATTGAAAATATTGTTGTAAATGCCAATTGCAAAGTTAGTTATATTGATTATCCGTTAGCGCCTGAATACAACTATAAAACCACTTTCGAAATGGTTCAACAGTGCTATGACAAACTTACAATTGAAAATCCCAATGATAGATTTATGCTTATGGGCGATTCGGCTGGTGGTGGTTTGGCACTCGCTTTTGCTCAAAAATTAGCTATCGATAATACTGCTATTCAACCACAAAAACTTATTCTTTTTTCGCCATGGCTCGATATGGCTATGGAGAATTCTGAAATTAAGAAAATGGAGAATTTAGATAAAATATTATCGGTTAAAGCCTTACGTGATGCTGCTCAGCATTATTCCGGGGGCGATGACTTACACCAATATTTGCTTTCGCCTATTAATGGCAAATTTCTTGGTTTAGGTCAAACTTTGGTTTTTTACGGAACTTCCGAAATTTTGTATAACGATTGTATTAAATTAAAAGAAAAAACGGCAGGGTTGGGAAATTTCCACTTCCAAGAATTTGCCGAAATGCAACACGATTGGGTGCTTTTTCCAATTGCGGAAGCTGATAAAGCTTTGGAAATGGCGGTTGAATTTATAGTCAGGTGATTGAATTTTAGCTATTTTATTTTCTATAAAACATTAAAATCGTATCTGTATTGACGAATTTAATGTAAAAAACGTCATTGTAATGACGAATTTACCGAAATAATTTTGTATTTCCGATTTCATATTGTACATTTGCATAGTTAAATATATTCATTATGAACACAATAACACGCATTTTACAGTCTAAAATTGAGAAACGAATGCAACCTGGCAAGGTTATGCTTCTTTTTGGTGCCCGGCGGGTAGGTAAAACCATGCTTATTAAATCGATTGCTGAAAAATTTTCAGGTAGGAAAATGATACTTAACGGCGAAGATACCTCAACTCATTTGTTGTTGCAGGACAGAACAGCTGCCAATTATCGAATTTTGCTTCAGGATACGGATTTGCTCATTATAGACGAAG
>CAZEEN010000391.1:0-2119 GCA_964511115.1 uncultured Paludibacter sp.
CTGCCGAAGCCGATGAATTGATAAGCGCCGATGAGCTCTTGACTGCCCAAGACATTGCTATTATTTCAGTAAATCAGAACGACGATGCTGTTGCGCGTGGTCGTGTAAAAATATTTTATTAACCAAAACGGTTGAAACGGATTAAGCTCTGTTTCAACCGTTTTTTTATTTTTAAGTTTATGTATAAAAAAACAAATTTCGTTATTGCTGTTTTCTTGTTTTCGTCGTTCGTTTCGTTTAGTCAGAAAAATGCTGATACACTTCAGGTAGATTTGCGTGCAATAAATGTAAATGCTGCTCAAAACCAATTAAAATCCAGTAGTGGCAGGTTGTTAACAATAATCGACAAAGCTACCATTGATAATATGCCTGTGCAAAATCTCGACGATTTGCTCGAAACAATTTCGGGCGTGGATATTCGTCAGCGTGGAGTTGGTGGCACGCAGTCGGACATTAGCATACGTGGTGGTTCGTTCGACCAAGTGCTTGTTTTGCTAAATGGTATAAACATTACCGACCCGCAAACGGGTCATTACAACCTCGATGTACCAGTCGATTTGTCGGACATTTCGCGCATTGAACTGTTGCAAGGCTCGGCAGCTCGGCTTTATGGCCCGAATGCTTTTAGTGGAGCAATCAATATTATTACAAATGCAAAAAGTAAAAATTCGGTTTCCGCACAACTCACAGCTGGAAGTTACGGCACTTTTACTCAAAATATTTCGGGCAATATTGGTTCAAAAAAGTTAGCGACGTTTGGTTCGTTCTCCAACAAATCCAGCGATGGATATATACCGAATACCGATTATAAAATACTGAATGCATTTTCGCACACAACATTGACAACCGATAAAGCAGGAAAATTTGATTTGCAATTGGCATATCAGCAAAAGTCGTATGGGGCAAATGCTTTTTATTCGTTTGCATATCCAAATCAGTTCGATCATACGAAAACATTTCTTGGTGCGCTGAATTGGAGTTTAACAAAAGAAAAGTTTAGTTTTATGGCACAAGCCTACCTGCGCAAGCATTATGACCGATTTGAGTTATTTCGCGATTCGATACGTATAAAACCAAGTTGGTACAGCACACACAATTATCATGTAACCGATGTCTCGGGAGCAAAAGCAACTGCAACCTATCAATCTTCGTTTGTAAAAAGCAATTTTGGAGTAGATGTGCGCAATGAGCATATTTTTAGCAATGCGCTGGGAATAGCGTTACCTACTCCAAAAGAAAATATCTTTGCAGCGGGTCATTCATTTACAAAATCGGATAATCGATTACTCTCTACTGCCTTTGCCGATTTTTCGAAAACCATACAACGCTTTAATATGGCTATTGGTGCTTCAACAACCTACAATGCCCGTTTTGGTTGGTTGTGGTTTGGCGGAACAGAAGTGAGTTACAGTGCAACTGATAATTTACGGCTTTACACTTCGGCGAACACAGCTGTGCGTTTGCCTACTTTTACCGATTTGTATTTGCAAAACTCCATTCAAAAGGCCGACCCAAATTTACTACCCGAAAAATCGACCACTATTGAAGCGGGCGTAAAATACGACAAACAGAGGCTGAAATTAAATGGTGCTGCATTCTACCGTATTGGCAAAAATGTTATTGATTGGGTAAAATTTTCACCAATATCCAAGTGGGAAAGTAAAAATCTGGCTGATATAAATGCTTTTGGGGTAGATGCATCTGCCAAATATAATATTAAAAACAAATTTTTAAAAAAAATTTCACTTTCGTATTCATACCTCACACTCAACAAAGAAGCAGTAACTTTCGACTCAAAATATGCACTCGATTATCTGCGTCACAAAGCGGTTTTGAGTGTTAATCACAGCATTTTCAGCAAATTTTCGGTGCAATGGAAAGCATCGTATAACGAGCGCGCTGGCGATTATGTTGATTTTGTAAGCGCTGCAAAAACGCTTTACAAACCATTTGCTATGGTTGATGTGCGTTTGCTTTGGACTAATAGGTACTATGATGTTTTTGCCGATGGCAATAATCTGTTGAATGCAAATTACGCCGATTATGGAGGCTTGGTGCAGCCCGGGATTAATTATAATGTTGGTGTTCGAATAAAATTGTAAACTAACTTAAAGCTTCA
>CAZEEN010000392.1:0-2119 GCA_964511115.1 uncultured Paludibacter sp.
CTGCCGAAGCCGATGAATTGATAAGCGCCGATGAGCTCTTGACTGCCCAAGACATAGCTATTATTTCAGTAAATCAGAACGACGATGCCGCTGCGCGTGGTCGTGTAAAAATATTTTATTAACCAAAACGGTTGAAACAGATTAAGCTCTGTTTCAACCGTTTTTTTATTATTTTTAAGTTTATGTATAAAAAACCAATTTTCTTTATCACTGTTTTCATGTTTTCGTCATCTGTTTTGTTTAGTCAGAAAAATGCAGATACGCTTCAGATTGATTTGCGTGCAATAAATGTAAATGCTAATCGGGATAAACTTTATTCGGAGATGGGACGAATATTAACTGTTATTGATAAAACTGAAATTAAGCGTTCAGCTATTCAGAGTATCGACCAATTGCTTGACTATGTGGTTGGTGTTGATATTCGTCAACGGGGAACCAATGGTACGCAGGCTGATATTTCGGTGCGGGGTGGTTCATTCGACCAAGTTTTGGTAATGCTTAATGGCGTGAATATAACTGATCCTCAAACAGGTCATTTTAACCTTGATATTCCGTTAAACCTGTCGGATGTAAGTAAAGTAGAGATTCTCCAAGGCTCATCGGCACGTGTACATGGGCCAAATGCTTTCAGTGGAGCAATCAATATTGTTACTGAAAACGACAATAAATCAGCCTTAAATGCGGAGCTAACAGCAGGGAGCTTTCAAACTTTTGGGCAATCTGTTTCGGGAGAGTTGGGTAACGAAAAATTAAGAATGTTTGCATCTGTTTCGCACAAAAGCAGTGACGGATATATCACAAATACAGATTTTGAATTAAGTAATGCGTTTGTTCAATCGGTTTTGAGAACCCCTAATGCCGGAAAATTTAATCTACAGTTAGCCGCGCAATTAAAAGATTTTGGTGCTAATGGTTTTTATTCGCTTAAATATCCGAATCAGCGTGAAGCTAATAAAGCATTTTTCACGTCGTTGGATTGGTCATTGAGTCAGGGTAACTTTTCGTATAATGCGCAAGCAAGCTGGAAACGTCATCACGACAGGTACGAATTAGACCATAGCAATGTGGCGAGTTACAAATATCACTTAACGGATGTAACAGGAGGGAAGATATCCGGGAGCTATAAATCAAAGTTTGGTAAAACAACTTTAGGAGCGAATATTCGAAACGAGCATATCTTTAGTAACTCCTTGGGTTTGGCAATGTCTTCGCCCGATTCGTTGGAAATACCTTTCGAAAATGGGCTGTATTTTAAGAAATCATATAACAGAACCACCTATACCGCTCTTGTTGATCATTCTGTGAATTTAGGAAAATGGTTTTTGTCGGCCGGACTAGCTACAAGCTATAGCGAGGATTTTAAATCAACTACCTATGGCGGATTCGATTTGGGCTATTCTATAAATGAAAATATAAATGTATATGCTTCAGCTAACTCGGCTTCGCGGTTGCCAACTTTTACCGATTTGTTTTTCTCAAACCCAGCTCAACAAGGTAATGTACAGTTGCGACCGGAGCAATCAAAAACGATTGAAATTGGAACAAAAATTAATTATACGAATTGGAATTTTACGACTGGCATTTTTTACAGAAAAGGTGAAAATGTAATTGATTGGGTAAAAATGGATGCTGCATCAAAATACGAGGCTATGAATCTTTCTAGCATCAATGCGTTGGGGGGCGAAATGGCTTTTTCGTATTTTTTTAAAAACTTTTTTGTGAAAAAAGCAACCGTAAGCTATTCCTATCTGAATTTGGATAAAGCAGCTGTTGGCTACGACTCGAAGTATGCATTGGATTATTTAAAAAACAAAATTATTCTTGCGGTCGATCATTCAATATGGTGGAAATTGTCTGCTTCGTGGAAGTTAGGTTATTTTGATCGATCGGGAAATTACGATGCTCAAACGAGTATAGGTGCACCTGCACTAACAACAAATTACAGACCTTATACAAATCTTGATTGTCGTTTGCTATGGTCAGAAAAGTATTTTGATGTTTTTGCCGATGGCAATAATTTATTGAATGCAAGCTATGCCGATTATGGTGGCTTGGTGCAGCCCAGGATTAATTATAATGTTGGTGTTCGAATAAAATTGTAAACTAACTTAAAGCTTCA
>CAZEEN010000393.1:0-2114 GCA_964511115.1 uncultured Paludibacter sp.
CCAAAGCGGTCGGTCACGCCCGCAAGCCGGCCCGCGGCGTCGTAGCTGAAGCTTTTTAACGTGCGCCCGGTCTCCAGGTCGCGCGTGCTCTGGTGGCGGCCGGTGCGGTCGAGGACCAAGAGGGGGGGGGCTTTCAGTAGGGAGCTGACTGAGTCAATACCTTGAATTCATGAATGATAAGTTCCAAAAAGCTGTTCATGGCTTACAATACCAATTTAATCCTTGAAATGGGTATTGTAAGTGACTGGTTCCTCGCGAGCGGCAACAGTCGCCCATGGTGCGGACGCGTTCCGATGTTCCTTGCACACAGCGAAGTCGCAATCTGGATGCTGAATTCTTAAATGGGGCTTTTTGAATGCAAAATGGTATTTCTAAGGAGAAAAAATAATTGGGCTTTTTTCAACCATTTTGTCTTTTATATTAGCATGTTATTTAGGATAAAACCTATTCTTTAATTTTTTACTTTTAAAGATTATTAAATAAATAAATGATAGTTATTAACGATAGATTTATAATAATCAAGGCGTAAACTATTATGTGAAATATTATGTATAATTCTATCGACAAATATATATTTAAATACAGCAAAAATGTGATAGCAAAACAAATCAATATAGTAACAAAATTTAGCGTTTTTTTGCTTATGCGAGAAAATCGTTTAATTAATAATTTTGCAAAATACAAAAAAAACATAAGAATAGCAAGAAAATTTGCCAATCTCTGAGAAATCTCAAAATACTTTTCATTATTTAAAATATAAATATGATGAGAATCAAAAAGTTCGAAAGAATTTAGATATGTAAGCACAAAAAAAAATAATAGTATGAATGGCATCATCAATGTTTTTTTTACAAAGCCAAATTTTCTATAAATATAATTCGCATAAAAATAAAATTTTCTGACAAAAAACGCAATAGGCAAAGGAACAGTCCATATCACAGTGTATAGCAGCAAAAAACAAATTGAATTAGATTCATGCACACGATTAGAATATTGAAATCTTAAAAACGGGCCATAACATATTCCTAAATGCAAAGGCACTTCGAACAAGAAAAAAAGTACTATAAACGAAAACATATAATTATACAATGAAAAAACGTTGTTTAAGGTAAAAAAAAATGTCGGCAAAACAAAACAAAACAAAAAAAACCTGTCTGAACTCGTATCAATATCATACTTGATACTTTCATCTAAAAAAGAAACAATACCATAGCAAATGCAAAACACTAAAATTGGTAAAAGTGTTTTGCAGTTTTTAAAGGTTTTTTGTTTAAAAATAAAATCAAACAATCTAATAAATAAAGTATTCATTTTAAAACATTGTTTTTTTGCTATTACTTCGCTGCCAATCAGCAACAAATCATACCTTTCGAATCGAAAATAACCGACGAATTTTGGTGCGTTGATTGATTCTCAATATAATAAAAATCCTTAATTTGGTAAAATTTAAGAATCGATTACTTTTAATCAAAAACATCTTCGTAGAGTTTAGTGCTTTACCGTACAAATAGATAAATATTACTTTTACTATTCTTGATGTCATTCTTTAATCTGTTTGTAGTAGCATCACCTGATATACCGCCTCCAATATCTATACAACCGGCTGACCCTATCTTTACGCCACCATGTATATAAAATCCACCACGGTCGCAACCAACAACGCATTGACTCCCTGGGCTTTTATGAATCGGTACAGAAAAATCTCCCCAATCTCCATCACCAGAAATTAATCTTTTTATTGTTTTAAGCACAGAAAGATCATTTAGTTCGCTTGGAATTATTTCATATAATCCAGAAGGAATAGGGCCTTTATCATTTTGGTCTGCGCAATCTGGATTATTCATACATGCGCCATCTCCAGCCGTCGCCGGAAGAGAATATTTAAATTTTAAATCATCATTATAAACATTTATAGTTCCTTTTGAAACTAAGAAATCTAGGAACAACAGGCCATTTACATCGATTAAATTTATAGGATCATATCCACAATAGAGAAAATGATCAAAATATCCACTATTGATTCCAATCGGATCCTTCGCCGTCCACCTCCCCACCTCTGGATCATAATCCCTGAACCCAAACCGCACCAATCCCGTATCCGCATCGCGCAGCCC
>CAZEEN010000394.1:0-2110 GCA_964511115.1 uncultured Paludibacter sp.
ACGCACAAAAAAAACTTAGCAATCCGTTTTTGGCACTATTGGCTTTACCCGCCACTGCTGTAGGATTTGCACTTTCCACCCAAATTGCAGCATTAAGCTGGATTTTATCTAAAAAATACGATCTCGATATTCACGAAGTAGCTTTTGTATGGCTGGCTGGCCCCATTGCCGGAATTTTCGGACAAGTAATTGTAGGTTTGGTGAGCGATAATGTATGGTTTATGGGTGGCCGCCGCCGTCCGTTTATTATGATTGGCGGCATGATTAGCACGCTAGCTTTTCTGGCATTGCCGTACATTCGTGAAATTTCGCAAATAACAGGCATTACCGATATTATCATAATTGCCTCATTAATAGCTCTTTTTCTCGATTTATCGGTAAACGTTACCTTTAATCCGGCGCGTTCCATTATTGCCGACCTTACGCCCGAAGGGAAAATACGAACGGCTGGTTTTGTCTGGATGCAAATCGTTTCGGGATTTTTTGGTGTTTTTGCTTATTTCCTTTCCATGGTTTTTGGAAATGAGACCCTGCTGTTTATAGCTGCATTTTTGGTTTTTGCCACTGCAGTTTTTCCTATTTTATTTATTCAAGAAAAAAAAGATTTGGCAGTTGAGAATAAATCGACCGAGAAATTTGGTCTTACACAAATTCTGAGAGAAATATTTCCACTTTACGGCTTTTTGGTATTTGGTATTTTCAGTGTTTTCAATCATTTTATGGATTCGCTCACGCCATTCCACAATCCGGTTTTGATAGCAGCGTTGATATATTCGATAGTAATTGGAGTGATTAGCATTATAAAAGGAATAAAAAAACAAAGTAACCGCAACGAATTTCATAAAATTATGCTTGCGCACTCGTTTACCTGGGTTGCATTTCAGAGCATGTTTATTCTTTCGGGCTTTTTTATCGAAAAACAGATTTTACCAAATGTAGAGATTAATTCGCTGGTTGCTAATTGGTTTGCACAAACGCTCACGGGTGTAAGTCAGAATATGGATGCTTCGGTTGGGAATATTGTTTCGCTTGGTTTTTTGATTCTTAATTTTGTTGGAGCTTTGTTTCCGCTAATTTTACAATCCATTTCGCGTCAGATTGGTCGCGTTAGAACATATGTTTCAGCACTTATTTTTGCAGTTATAGGTTATTTCTACATTGCTTTTTTGGGTAAAGTGGAAGTTGATTTTTATATCGGCATGTTTTTGGTCGGAATAGGTTGGTCGGCTGTAATTTCTATTGTTTTTGCCATTATGAGCGAACGCGTAAATCCCGCCAAAATGGGATTGTATATGGGTGTGTTTAATTTGGCTGTTGTACTTCCACAAATGATGAGTAATGGTGTGGCCAACGTAATTAAACAAACCGGAAATTATCAGTTACTTTATATTATTTGTGGATTACTGATTGCCGTTTCGGTTGTTTTCTGGATGTTTGTTCGTGAGCCGCAGCAAGCAAAAAACAGTAATAATACACTTAGAGGTGGTCATTAAATCCTAAAAATGCAATGTTTGGTAAATCAATTTCATAAAATATGTTATAAAACACATTTTTCAAGAAAATAAATACGATTTTTCTTGCAAGTGTCCAAAATACCCTTTATCTTTGCATCGTGATTTTTTCATAGTATTAGATTTAAGGTTAACAAAAAGATTGGTAGATAGTCGTGAGACTAAGCTACCTTTCGTCTTTTATATACTTACCCTTTTAATCACCACCAATTATCTTATCACCAATTCTTGGCTGCGCCAAGCGGCAAAGCCGAGCGCTCACATCATCACTCCCGAAAGCTTTCGGGACACATCACCACATCAATCTTTTAACATTCTGGATTTAAACTTTTTACAAGCAGAATAGTCAAATGAAATTGTTTCAAATACTATTTTTTATGACAAACAGTGTAATAAATACTTTTATTAAAAAAAACACTATATTTGTCAGTTGATTTTCAAATAATTGAACACAAAATACAATTTTAAATTTGAGTAGTTTTTCAGTTAACTTCTAAAACATTTTGTCATGAAAACTTCCATAAAATGTATGTTGATTATCCTTATCAGCATTTTATCTATATCATCATACGCTGCTGTAATTCAAGTTTCGTCTCCCA
>CAZEEN010000395.1:0-2089 GCA_964511115.1 uncultured Paludibacter sp.
TTTCATAATAATATATTTAACTCTACTTATTAAGGAACAAAATTCTCCCAAACATCTGCTTTCAAAGCGGGATGTGGAACAAAAGCAAAGGTTTCCGGACATTCTTCAAAAATCTGATATATGTTTTTTCCTTTTTCCATTCCTAAATTATTGTATATCTCAGGACGTTTATGAATAAGTTCCGAAATTTCATACTGTTCATTTCGCTCCCAAACCAATTGATTGTTAGCATCAAAAACCGGAAACCATGCAATACCACCATGCGCTCTTACTCCTGAATAGTCAAAACCATATTCTCTATCGCACCATGCTCCAAAAACCAACGGTTTTGTTGGATTTGCACTGATGGTGGCATGTGCCCAATACGGTGGAACTATAACCACATCGCCCACTTTGGCAACCACAGCAAAACATCTACCGGGCTTATCATCAGCAAACTCCTGCATATATATTACAGCTTCACCTTCCCAAATTTCATACACTTCGGGTGTTGACCAACCGCTTAATGGGGAAATTTTATGAATATGTCCCTGACTACGAATAGGTTCATTGCCCAACTTTCCACTTGCATAAATAACTGTGCCATACAATAAGTGCATTTTTTTCAATAATTCAAAATGTTCTTTTTTGCCAACATCCATCGCAATAGCATAAACAATTTCAGGTCCTTCACAATCGGGTTCGCGTAAACTAAAGCGAATATCATTTATCAATCGCTGTTCCACTTCTGGACCAAAAACATCATTGCCATACTCAAAACCCATTGGCGAATGTTTAGGTGTAATATCAAATCCCGGATAAAACATGCTCAATTTATATTATGCATTAAATTTAACAAAAGCTTTTACAGTTGCGCATATCTCATTAGCCGATAGCGCAGTGGGGCTTATGCTGTATTCGCCAACCGCAGCCGGCACAATAAATGTTTCGGCATAATGAACCATAAAAGGTTCAAAAACGCCATTGGGACTCTCAACCAAAGCTTCAGTTCCTTGTACCAAATTTAGCACATTTACACCGCCATTTGTATGGTGAACCACTTTTTCGGTAAACCAATTTCGGCGGGTTTCAATAAACTCATTTTGATGCAAACCTGTCCGTTCTTCTTTATTACCAGGTTCATTTTTTAATACCTCAACTCGGTTGATAATCTCATTTTTCACCCAAGTTTCTGTTCTGTCCCACTGAATCACATTTTTGCCATGCTCAATGTTTATTGGTCTTGGGCGACCATCTAAATCTAACCGACCCCAATCCCAGAGCTTAAACGTGAAAATATAAGGAGTTGCACTGATTTCCAACACCATAGAGTTCGCTCCCGAGCAATGAACCGTTCCAGCCGGTATCAATACATGGTCGTGTTTCTTAATAGGATAAACACCTACATATTTTTCAACATCAAAAGTACCTATTCTTTGTGCTTTATTCAATGCTTCGAGCATTTCATTTTTATCCACTCCGTTTTTCAAGCCTAAATATACCACCGTGTCTGCATTTTCATCGGCATCCAAAATATAATAACTTTCGTCCTGAGTATAATGCATTCCAAATTTTTCCTGAATATACTCGGTAAGCGGATGCACCTGAAGACTTAAATTGCCACCTTGCATGGTATCCAGAAAATCAAAACGAATAGGAAATTCATCACCAAATCGTCCATGCACAGGATTTCCTAATAACTGTTGAGGATAAGCAAATACCAAATTTATTGATGGAATTTCTACTCTTATTTCATTGATATCTAAATACAAGCTATTTTCTTCGGGTACACAATCGAACCCCCAGGCATAATTTACTACCTCTTTATCCAAATCAAACATTTCCTTCATCCATTGTCCGCCCCATGGTCCGGCATCGAAAAAAGGAACGACACGAAACGGTTGCTGAACGGCTTTTTGGAGAGCCAAATCAAGTGCATAAGCTGTGACTAAAGTTGGTTTACCCAAGGTATTAGTATCCAGCACATAATTCCAGCTTTGCCTTAATTTTTTCTTCCATCTATCGCAGATTCGCCAATCCACAAAAAAAGCCCGTTTGTATTGTAGCGCAGTTCTATCTTCACTGTTGTCAACTCCAATATTGCTTATCT
>CAZEEN010000396.1:0-2076 GCA_964511115.1 uncultured Paludibacter sp.
TATATGTACAGTTTTTGTTTCGGTTTTAAGTGGTCAGTATGCTCCGTTTTATCCACGCTTGATTGCCTTTCCAAACCCCGCCAACAATATAAGAATTGAAAGTTACTCAATTCCGCAAGGAGTAATTACTATTGGTGTAAAAGCATTTGAGGGCTGCACTCAAATAAATGAAGTGATTATCCCCAACTCGGTAACAACTATAGAAGACTTTGCTTTTTTCAGCAGTTATCAAATACGGTCATTAATTATTCCAGATACTGTAACGCATATCGGCTCTAATGCATTTTCGATGATACGTATCAATACTTTTCATATTCCAGTAAATGTGAAAATTACGGGTGGCTATTTTTATGATTGTCCCGAATTAATGACGATAACACTTGGTGAAAATCACCCACATTATATAATTGTTGATAATGTACTTTTTTCGCATGACAAAAAACAATTACTTCGTTATCCACCTGCTAAACAGGGTAAAATCTATAATGTGCCTGATGGTGTGGAAATAATAGGAGAATATGCATTTTCGGGATGCTGTCACCTTTCAGATATCAACATTCCAGATAGTGTTGTTAAGATATGTGATTTTGCTTTTGAAGCTACTGCCATAAAAACTATTATATTTTCACCATTTATTGATTTTATTGGCAGTGGTATTTTTGAAAATTGTAATCTTTTGGAAGCAATTGATCTTCCTTTAAACATTACGAAGATTAACTCATGTATGTTTTACAAATGCAATGGGTTGAAAAGTTTTACAATTCCCAATCACATTATTGCAATTGAAAGTAATGCATTCTCTTTTTGTGAGAACTTGGCTGAGATAAATATTCCTAATTCTGTAGAATCAATTGGAGTAGATGCTTTTATAGGATGCAAAAAACTAAATTCAGTAATTATTCCTCAAAGCGTAAAATCTATGGGATTATCGGTATTTGCTGGATGTGATGAATTAGAAGAAATTCAGTTTTATGGTGACTTACAAGTAATTGAAGAATCTACATTTGAAAATTGTAGCAATTTAAAAACAATTCTCTTTCCAAAGGGACTAACGAAAATTGATAAAAATGCGTTTTCGGAATGCAATGGATTAAAATCCATAGTAATCCCAGAAGGTGTTACCGAAATAGGCATAAATGCATTTTTCTTGTGTGAAGAATTACATTCTGTTGTTTTACCAAATTCATTGATCTCAATTGGCATAGACGCATTTAGATTCTGTGAAAAATTAGTCAATATCGATTTACCACGCAATGTCACATTTGTCGGTGACGGTGCTTTTAATGGTTGCGAAAACCTAAACTATGGCTTCAAACTTGCCTTGACGAATCGTTTTGGTGAACGAGTGCTGGATGAAGAGAATGATTAAAAAAAAGAATATGATAACTGCAAAACATATTTTAAAATTAACAATACTAATTTTGCTTGTTACTTTCTTATTAATACTTGGCTATTACATTTTTCCCGAAAGGAAATTGCCAAATGGCAGCAAAGTAGATAAAATCTTAGTTGAAAAGAGCATTCGGAAGATGCATGTGTATTCCGTAGGCAAGAAATTAAAAACTTATACCATATCCTTGGGTTTTCGTCCAAAAGGAAAAAAACATTTCGAAGGTGATGGTAAAACGCCCGAAGGCGTGTACTATATTGTCAGCAAAAACAGTAAGAGTATTGCACACAAAAGTTTTGGAATATCCTATCCAAATTCAGCCGACAAAAAGTATGCAGCCCAAAGAGGCAAATCAGTAGGTAGGTATATTATGATTCATGGCATGATGAACGGTTTAGGTTATTGGGGTAAATTTCACCGTTTTATTGATTGGACTGGTGGCTGTATTGCAGTTACAAACTCAGAAATGGATGACTTGTTTCGGCATATTGAAGTAGGGTGTGAAATTGAAATTGTAAAATAATCAGTAAACTTTCATTTTTTTCAATGGGAATAATTTAGTGTAAATTTGAAAAAATATTAAGATTTAATTTATATGGTAGAATTTATTTGATAGACCTGCCCACGCAGGTTTAAACCGAATAGGTAAAGCGGTCTTCGTCATTCCGCCACTTTGTTCACAAAAA
>CAZEEN010000397.1:0-258 GCA_964511115.1 uncultured Paludibacter sp.
ACATTGCTAATTGTAATTCATATTCAAATAAATAAGTAGAATTTATTATTGATATGTTTCTCAAATTATTTATCATGTGACCCCCAACCCCCAAAGGGGGCTTCAAGACGCAGTATCTTTAGATTCTCCTATCTTTTATAGAGAATATGTCTTAGCCCCCTTTGGGGGTTGGGGGTCAGAATAAAACATATCATTAAATATTTTCAATTACATAGCAACATTCACTTCCTCTTATATTTTTATACATTCGGAGTGCGA
>CAZEEN010000397.1:268-2071 GCA_964511115.1 uncultured Paludibacter sp.
CTTCCTGCGCTTTGATTGTAAAATTGTTAAAGTTCATTTTTATGAGTTTTAAAGCCCCGATAACTATCGGGGAAAGTTATAATGTTTTTAAAGTTAGAGATTAGAAAATAAGAAATTTAGAAAAATGGATTGTCAAATTATAAAGCATCGCTTAAATATTAAAACATTGCTGAATAGCATTTTCTTAATTTCACAATTTCTTATTTTCAAAATATAGCAAACTATTTCTCAAATTTACAACCAAATGCTCTATTCGGAATTAATGGCATTTAAAATAATGTAAATAGTTAAAAATCAGACATTATGACATTGTTATTTTACAACATCATGCCATAAATTCAGTACATCATACCATTTTTATCTACCATGTTTATGGTATAAAATATACCCGATTATTGCGATTGTAGCGATAGGTGTGAAAGTCTAATTTTGCATCATATAAATATACACAAAATAACAAACCCAAATAAAAAATATCGTTATGGCAAAAATTGCAAAAAACCTCAATGAATTAATCGGTAATACACCGCTTGTTCAACTTTCGAATTATTCCACAAATAAAGGACTGGAAGCAAATATTATTGTGAAATTGGAGTCGTTTAATCCACTTGGTTGTGTGAAAGAGCGTATTGCATTGGCTATGATTGAAGATGCTGAAGCAGCTGGAATACTAAAACCAGGTGTTGAAATTATTGAACCTACAAGTGGAAACACAGGTATTGGTTTGGCAATGGTATCGGCCATTAAAGGTTATAAACTTACGTTGACCATGCCCGAAACCATGAGTATTGAGCGTCGTAACTTGTTGAAAGCATTGGGAGCCAACCTTGTACTAACTCCAGGAGCAAACGGAATGAAAGGTGCAATTGCCAAAGCGGTGGAACTTCACGAAGCAAATCCGGCATCGTATATTCCACAGCAGTTCGAAAATGCATCGAACCCTAAAGTTCATCAAAACACAACCGGCCCCGAAATTTGGAACGATACCGACGGACTAATTGATATTTTTGTAGGTGGTGTGGGTACTGGCGGAACTATTAGTGGCGTTGGTGCTTATCTCAAATCGAAAAATCCAAATATTAAAATTGTAGCTGTAGAACCAGCTGATTCTCCTGTACTTTCGGGTGGAAATCCTGGTCCTCACAAAATTCAGGGAATTGGCGCCGGATTTATTCCTAAAAACTTTAATCCAAGTGTGGTTGACGAGATTATTCAGGTAACAAACGATAACGCAATTCTTACTTCGCGCCAATTGGCACAACAAGAAGGAATGTTAGTTGGAATATCTTGTGGTGCAGCCGCTTATGCAGCAACTTTGTTGGCACAACGCCCCGAATACAAAGGCAAAAACATTGTAGCTTTGTTGCCCGATACTGGCGAACGCTATTTATCAACTTTGCTTTATGCATTTGAGGAATATCCGCTCTAAATAGAATGCAAGAAAGCAAGAGGTAAGAATGCAAGTAATTTGCATTTATCTCTGTACTATAAATTAAACAAAATTATTTACCAAGGTTTTAAAGTTGAGGTTATCTAAATTCCTTACCTCTTACTTTCTTACCTCTTACCACTAAAAATCATGTCAGAATTCAAATTTGAAACTTTACAAGTACATGCCGGTCAGGTAGTTGACGGAACAACAAAAGCACGTGCAGTGCCAATATACCAAACAAGTTCGTATGTTTTCGACGATGCAGCCGATGGCGCTGATCTTTTTGCTCTTCGCAAATTTGGTAATATTTATACCCGATTAATGAATCCCACAACGGATGTGTTTGAGAAACGCGTTGCAGCACTCGAAGG
>CAZEEN010000398.1:0-2062 GCA_964511115.1 uncultured Paludibacter sp.
TCAGCGAACTTTTTTGAGACTTTTTAGTCTCGTTCAGCATCTTATTGGTCGTTTCGAGCGTTTTTAATGCTTGCTTCCGCTGTGCTTCGAGTTCTTTAACAGTTTGAGCCTGAATTGAAATTGAAAAGCACAAAAGTAGGAGAAATAGAATGGGTTTTATGTTCATATCTTGCTTGTTCTTATTTATTTATATTGTTTCAATTGCCCAAAGCGGCAAATTCGTCATCCAATTTTCCACTTTGTAATCGGCCATCGAAGTACGAATTGCCTCGTCGGGATTGTATTTCTGACAGAAAAGTTTAAAGCTCTTCGCTCGTAAATTTTCGCCCGATTTTACTTCAATTGGTATAACCTTACCCTCGTTTTGAATTACAAAATCCACTTCCGAAGTGCTTCTGTCATTTGTCCAATAGCAAATAAAACGGTTTGTTTTAAGACGCAGTTGTTGTATTACATACTGTTCGGCAATTGCACCATTGTATTGCTGCATTAAAGAGTCTCCGTTCAGCAAATTCACAATATCTATATTTGCTAATGCTAATAAAAGCCCCGTGTCATGTAAAAACAGCTTGAACGACCCCAAATCCTGAAATGCAATTAACGGCATTTCGGGTTTACTTATTCGATGACATTTTACGAGTAAGCCTGCATCGGTAAGCCACTGTATTGCCAATTCAAAATCTTTGGCACGTGCACCTTCCCGAATCTGACCATAAATAAACTTTTTATTTTCCTTCGCAAGCTGCGATACAATACTTTGCCATACCATTCGGATACGTGGAACAATTTCGAACGGGGCATGTTTTGAAAAATCGCCTTCATACGATAACAAAATTCTGTTTTGAACAAACCGCACTTTCTGAAAATCGTTTGTTTCAATGTATGTTTGTACCACTTCGGGCAATCCACCTACAAAAAAATAGTAGCGTAAAATTTCATTCAGTTTGTTTCTGAAAACAGACAGTAATTCCCAATCTTTTTGAAGAATTACATCTTTAATTCGCTCCTCGCCAATGGCTACCAAAAATTCTGAAAAAGACATGGGCTGTAAATCCAGAAAATCGACTTTACCCACCGGAAACGATTCGTGCTTATGAAAAGCTATACCCAACAACGAACCAGCCGCAACAACATGATATTCAGGAGCATTTTCGCAGAAATATTTTAATACCGTGATTCCTCTATCTGCCGCTTGAATTTCGTCAAGAATAAGCAATGTTTCTTCAGGGACAATATTAATCTTGGTAGTAATTTCCAAGGTTGAAATTATCCGTTTTATATTAAAGTCATCTAAGAATAATGATTTTAAATGTGGCGAATCTTCAAAATTTATATACACCAATTGCTTATAGGCTGTTTTGCCAAACTCTTTCAGCAACCATGTTTTACCTACCTGACGAGCTCCACGCACAATTAATGGCTTGCGCATCGAACTCATTTTCCATTGAATTAACTCTGTCAGTTTATCTCTATACATAACTTTATGTTGTAAAAAGTGATGCAAATATACACTTTTTACGTGTAAGAAGTGTAGTATGAATACATTTTTTACGTGATAAATATGTGATTCTCAATATTTCTCACTTATTCAACAACTGATTTATGTCAGCAACTGTATACTTCGAAGGGTCAATTTTCGTAAAACTAAGTTCATTATCAAAAACTGCTTTCGAAATTTTAAAGTCGAATTTTACGGTACGCTTACCGTTTGTAGCTTCCAGATTTATGGTTTGCGGAAATAAAATGGTTTCTAATTGAGCGAACTGACTGTAAGTAACTTGCATGCGATAATCTGAATTTGGTGCCTTTAGTTCCATTTTCTCTATTCGGGCGCTTGAGTTCGAAATAATTTGCTGCAGCATTTCGGCTGTTTTATATTCAATAACATTCAGATTATTAATGCTTTCGGCTTGTTTGCAATTCATTAAATCGGGCTTGTTAGTGCCGGCCGTAAAGAAACGATTCGAAAGCATAGCCTGCACATCGGAATAGCCAACCGTTAGTCCGAATTTGGTTTTAAAATAGGCAAAAGGTACAGGATACAACTTTTTATTCACCTTAT
>CAZEEN010000399.1:0-2062 GCA_964511115.1 uncultured Paludibacter sp.
CATTCACCTTTTGATTCAATGCATCTTCTGCATTCAACCGCTCTATATATTGACCAAGTTGATACGTAAACATTTCAATCAGCTCCGGATTTTCTATTGTTTTGCCGTTTTCGTAGATAAAAATTAAGTTACCAACTATTTTATTATTGCCATCGATGCGTACAATAGCCACATTGCCAATATTAAACTTCTCAATAACCATTTTCACTATAGTAGGTTTAAAATCTGTAAACAGAATTGAACCCATGTCTGGAAGAATTGTCATTTTACGATTCACCCATTTCGATTCAAAAGCTTCCTCTCGCTTCCATTTTGCATTCGTAATATCAATATTTAAAAATTTCATTATGGTTTCTTTCGTTTTTTCGAGTCCACTTATCGAAACCGATTGCGAATAATCGGCAAACATTCGATTAAAAACCACGTACTTAGCACCCGAAATCTGACGCAAAACATCTGTCACTTCATCAAAATTAACATCTTTCGTTTTTGGTTTAATAAACTGATTGGATGCTTTTAATATCTTACTTAAATTCTCTGTATTATTGACTAATTTTTGCTCAAAAAATTTTCTTTCTGTAACATCAACCATTACCGTCAAACTAAATACTTTACCGTTGTTTTCAATAAATTGACCTGAGAACATACCAATCAGAATCCTTCCACTTTTTGTTTTAACAGGCATTTCAAATCCCTCTAAAACCCCAGTTTCCGACAATACTTTTCCAGCCTTTTTATAGACTTCCATATCGATAATTATTCCTAGGTCAATCGGATTTTTTCCAATCACCTCACTTTTTTCGTATTCCAATAGTTTTAAAAAAGTGTCATTTACATCGGCGTAGGTTTTATGTTCAATATCAGTTAGTGCTAATAATGCTGGATTTTTGCGAAAAATTTTATCAAATTTTCGTGCCGCTTCGTTTGCAATCTCTTCACTTATCTTTATTTTTAATTCTGCCACTTTACGGTCGGTAATATCCTCACCATAAAACGAGGCTCCAACAACCTCACCATCAACAATAATTGGAGTTGACGAAACTTCAATATAAATTTTATGATCACCCAAATCAATTACATCCTCTTCTAAGAAACTTTGGTTAGCAAAAGTACGTTGGTATCTGTCGCCCCAAAGCACTTTCAATTGATCCGTAAGTTTATCAATTAACTTCATTCCAACTTCTAATTTTATACCAAAGGTATTAAAAAAATCAGTTGCAAAAGTATCGTTGAAATATAGAAGATTATGATTTAAATCCACACTCCAAATACCAAACCTACTATGCCTTAGTGTAGCAGCAAGTAGCGCTTCGGAATTTTTAAGTTTTTGCTCCCTTTTTCGACGTTCGGTAATATCACTAACTACACCTCTTACTAATGTAAAATTGCACTCAACATCGGGCACTAATTCAGCATGACTATATAAAATACGTTTTTCGCCATCGTTCTTACGAATAATTTCAAATTCAATTTCATAAGGCTTTCCGTTATTAATTAAATCAATAAGTGCCTGATTAACTGGTTGTGGATTGCATATTGTAGATTGAATAAGCTTATTTATTTCATCAAAATCGGTTGTGGTATTGTTCTCAACACCAAAAAGTTTACGCAACTGGTGCGAGTTCCAATATTTATCATTCCGTATGTTATACTCCCAGCTTCCGATTGCACCTACTTCCTGGGTCAACCTATATCGAGCTTCGTTTGTAACTAAAAGCAATTCAGCACTTTGCTTTTTATGATAATCGGATAACTGCTGCGTGAAAAGCTTTAGAATATTGATAACATGAATATCAAAAATTTTCATTTTATTCACCGAATCGACTCCAACAAAACCAATACAATCGGCTTGAATCATAATAGGCAGTGCGATAATACTTTTTATACCTTGCTCGCTAAGCGCTTTTTTCACATCCTCATCTTGCTCCAAATCCATATCCTCAATTTCGATAGCTTCACCGGCAGCATGTTTTGCAGGCCAATAACCCATTATATCGAAAGGTACATTTTGCAAATTCGAAAACTGTGATTCTACGCCTTCATTACACCATTCGTGCGTATT
>CAZEEN010000400.1:0-2059 GCA_964511115.1 uncultured Paludibacter sp.
ATATTCTCTGAAAAGATTAACGTTGATAGAATGTAAAGGATTGGATGCGCCCGACAATAAAAAAAGTGCTTCAAGAAGTGACGATTTTCCACAGTTGTTTTTTCCCAAAAACAAATTTACTTGTTTGAGCGTATTTATTTCTAAATTACCAATTCCCCTGAAATTTTTTATCTCTATGTTACTGTACATTTTTCGTAATATTTTATTTGTAAAGTGTTCGATGCTACTTTTAATAATCCTGATTTAAAACCCACAAAGATAATTAAATTTAATCAGACATAAAAAAACAGTATCTAATTTCACTCAGTCACAGCCTTCTTCATTCTCCCGTCGCTAACTTTTCCAACATCTTTCATACCGTTCACCTCTTACCTATTTTTTGCTCCCCGCCGTTTATCCCGATTCTTTTATCGGGAGGGTTGGGGGTCGTATTTGTTCTTTTCTCTCTACTCTCTACACCCCATACTTCTCACGCAACCACGCCACTATCCGTTCTTCAGACGTGGCATGCCGCGTCTCTACCCCCCTCTCACCAGGGAGAGGGGCTGGGGGTGAGGTGCTGAGCTCCCGCTTTATCTCCCATATCTTGGCATCAACCAAAAATCGATACCAAAAACCCTGTAGCACATGCCAATCTTCTACTTGTGGTATAAGGGAGTCTATGGCTTTCAATTCTGCTGCGGTGGGATGCAGAGGGGCGGAAGCAAGGATAAGTTGAAGTTCAGGTTTCATATCTGAATATATTTATATTTTTTACACCGCTTCCTTATTTAAGAAGTATATTTTATAAAACTAAAAACGCATCTTTATCAGTTTGATAAGGCACAGCTGTCTTCTTATTTTTCAATGCATTTTTGCTGTGGAGTTTGGCAGTGAACTTATAGCCTTTTATTTGCTCAATGGCATGGAGAATGCCGGTGTGTAAATCCGAACACGATAGACCTGCGGGTACATTATGACCCCATTTGTTGTGGCTCAATAGCATCCATGTGTTATTCTGCGTGTTGTAATAATAATGGTAATGATAGCGGAATTTGCGGAGTAGTTTCGTTTTCATACGTTTATTTTTTTATTTTGTTTTGACCACAAAGATATAAAAAAATGCAGGGTTAATTCTTAGTTCTTTTGTCTTTTTTTCTTACCGCTAACGGAGTATTCCGTTCCGATGTGTCGGAACTCGGCGGGACCATTTACCAATAACACCGCAGGTTAAATAACGTGCTTTAGCACCAATAACGCGAACCTGCCTGCGGCAGGCAGGGCTATTAACGGCGTAGCCTAATAACCTTCCCAAGCCCCTTTACCCCTAACCACCATCGGTACACATAGTAAAACCCCACTTTTTTGTTGCTTGTTAGCCCAAACTTCTTTTTAATAAAGGCCGGTGATGGAAAAACTAATTCCACCAAATACCGTAAGCGATGGCTTAAGCTTCCTAGTTAGCAATATCAGTAAACGAACGGAAACCCATATTGCCTCCTTCGAAATGCTTATGGGCATGTACGCACTGATGGATAAGTATATCATCTATGCCGGGTAATAATATCTCTTGATTATATAATTTGTGTGGTACAGCATTGGCAAACAGGAGTGCTGCATCCATAGCGTGGTTTTTATGACTGCGATGCAACTTCACATGTACTTCTACCGAAAAACCTCCCCTGCACATGGGTGGATAATGTACTACTTCTTCGTGTTGCTCTATAAATGCACTTACACTGCTGCTGTGTGGCTTATAACCAAGCTTGCCGAGTATTTCTATTGCCTTAGCCGCATCGTGCGGACGTACCAATATATCAATATCGCTAAACAGCCGTAACGCAATATCGGTATACAGCCACTCGCTTAGCAATACGCCTTTGAGAGGAATAAACTGTATGCCCTGCGATGCAAAAATACCTGCAAACTCTGCAAAAACTCCATAAAGCACCATGCCTCGCATTAAGGTACGCGAATATGCCGATTCTATTTGCAAGCGGAAATCTTCCGATGTGCCGCTATATGCCGGCAGCGATGCTCGCTTTGCGTACAGCAGTGGCGCAATGCCCCGCTTTACAAG
>CAZEEN010000401.1:0-2052 GCA_964511115.1 uncultured Paludibacter sp.
ACTTTTGCCAAATCGGACATTGGAACAGATATAACCGTTACACCTGCAATGACGATTAGCGGAACAGCAATTGGTAATTATACATTAACACAACCAAGTGGGTTGAAAGCAGATATTACCAAACGCCCAATAACCATTACCGCCGACCCAAAAACGAAAGTCTATGGCGATGCTGACCCAATTTTCACAGCGCAAGTTACGACTGGTTCAACGGTTACTGGCGATGTTGCAAGTGGAGCATTAACAAGAGTTTCAGGCGAAAATGCAACTGATTATGCCATTAATAAAGGCGATTACAGTTTTGGAAGTAATTACAACGAAACATACGTTCCAGCAAATCTGACTATTGGCAAACGTCCGGTAAGCGTAACGGCAGTTGCGACTACAAAGACCTACGATTGCTCAACGACTTGTAATGGTAAACCAATTGTTGGCGTATTGGCAAATGGCGATTTGGTGAGCAAAGCACCAACACAGGCTTTTGACAACTTATCTGTTGGTTCAAATCACGTGTTGATTGCTTCGGGATTGACCATTAAAAACAACGATGCGGATGTAACAGGTAATTATAGCATTACTTATCTGCCCTCTCCAGCAACTGGCCTTATTCGTGCAAAACAGCTGACAATTTCCAATCCTACTGTCGTTACGAATAAAATGTTCGATGGCACTGCTTCCGCAGCAATTACAACAATCGGTAATGTTCAAGGTGTTGAAATGGCAGATGTAACAAATGTAAGTGTTTCAGCGCTAGCAGCCTACAATAATGCTTCGATTGGTAGTGAAAAAGTAATTACCGTAAGTTATACTTTAGCGGGTAGCGCAGCAAGCAACTATATTGCTCCAGTAAATTACGAAATTATCAATGCTAAAATCGCTGGAGATATAACTTTAAGCCCACTTACAAGCCCATCAATGGCTTGCGAGACTACTTCGTTGAATTTAGATTATGTTGTTTTGTCGGGCGTTCCAACAAAATACAAAATCACGTTTAATGATGCGGCAATTGCGGCAGGAATGGTTAATGTGCCTTATACCAATCTGACTACAAATGCAGCAAATGGCACCATAACGTTTGACATCGCTACGGGCATGAAAGGTGGAATTTATCAGGGCACTTTAGTCCTTAGCGATAATTTTGGAACTGAAAGCACTGGATATACATTTGGCTTTACAATCACTGTATCGTCTAATCTTATTATGCATAAATTTAAAAATGTTATCTTTTTTGATGATAGTATTAACCGCGCTACGAGCTTTCAGTGGTACAAAAATGGTGTCGAAATTGCAGGTGCAACCAAGCAATTCTACATGGATCCAGCTGGTTTAGTTGGGGTGTATTCAGTAAAAATAACGACCTCCGCAGGAAGCATAGTTCATTCTTGTGATAAGATGTTTAATATACCACTGTCCAAAAAAGTACTTGCTTATCCAAATCCGGTACAAGCTGGTCAGGATTGTCGGGTCGATGTGCTTGGTTTTGCCGATAACGATTTTGATAAAGCGCAACTGATAATTTTCGATGCACAAGGAGCGCGTGTTTATCAATCTAGTAAGGTCGATAGAAGTAATTCCATACATCTGCCAGCAATGTCCGGTGTTTATGTGGGGCAATTTAGCACCGCCAGTGGTGAGAAGTATATGTTTAAAATCATTGTAGCGGACTAAATTATTAAATACTAAATTTATAAAAAGCAAAATAATGAAAAACAGAAAAATAGTATTGGGTTTAGGCTTGTTAATGTCTGTGCTACTACAAGCTCAATATTCCGAGCAGTTTTTACATTTTAATGCAGGTGGAGGTATGCACGGAATGTCTTATAATATCCCAAATGGCACTCAAAAGTTAGGTGCAGGTTTCACCTTTAATTCAGCTTACAGCTACTTTTTTGCACCCAACTGGGGTTTACAAACGGGTATCGGCATTCAATCTTTTGGCGCTTCATCAGTAATAAATTTAACGACCGAAATGCCTGATGTGGATAGCGAAGGAGATACCTATCAATTGATGACGTATTATCGAAATTGGCAAGAAAGCCAACGTGCTTTATT
>CAZEEN010000402.1:0-2046 GCA_964511115.1 uncultured Paludibacter sp.
ATGGGTGAATTTGCATGGAGCCGCATGGAGCCTAAAGAAGGTAAATACGATTTTGTTTGGTTGCATCGTGTGATAGAAAAATTACATGCTAACGGAATTGATGTGATACTTGGTACTCCTACTGCAACACCACCTATTTGGCTCGCTCAAAAGCATCCCGAAATGTTTCAAATAAATGAGGCTGGCCTTCAAATGACGCATGGTGGTCGTCGTAATTGTAGCTATACCAGCAAAGTGTATCGCGAATATAGCCGCAAAATATGCGAGCGAATGGCACAGGAATTTGGCAACAAACCTGGAGTTATTGGCTGGCAAACGGATAATGAATTCGGACTTTCGCCCGACTATAGTAAAGAAACACAAAAACAGTGGGTAAAATGGCTTTCCAGGCGATACGGTACAGTCGCAAATTTGAATCAGCTTTGGTGTACCGATTTGTGGAGTCAGGCTTATCAAAAGTTCGAACAAGTGCCTATGCCTGCACCTCATGTTTGGCATCATCCTTCGTTGCGTTTGGCATGGACTCGCTTTACAAACGATATGATTGCTGAATATCAGGATATTCATATTCGTGCTATCCGAAAATTCTCTCAACTACCTATTACCCATGATGGTATGCCCGGACAAAGTGTCGATTACGAAAAGCTTTTTGTCGATTTAGATTATACTTCGGTAAACAATTATCATAGTTTCGAAGCCTACGATTTAATACAAAGCAATTACGACCGCCTACGTGGTCAAGGGCTTGGCTATCATTGGCTTTTCGAAACGGCTCCTAATTATTCGGGTGGTGGCGACAAAGGAAATATCTGGTATTTGCACCAAATTCCGGGTAGCATGCGGGCGGCGCTGTGGATGAATTATGCCTCGGGCGGACAAGGAGCTATGTTTTGGTTGTGGCGCCAACATCGAGCAGGACAGGAAATGCCGCACGGCTCGGTACTAAGTGCTTGGGGCGAAAAAACCGCTAACTTCGACGAACTGAAGCAATTGGGCAATGAACTACACAAAACTTCCGATTTTTTAATGAATAGACCGGTGCCGAAAGCAAAAATTGGCATTATGTACAGTCACGATGCCGACAATGGTTTGCGTATCGAAGAGTATGCTAACGGTATAAGGTATTACCGCGATTGGACGTATCGGTTTTATCGTGCTCTTGCCGATGCGCATTTGTTTCGCGACGTACTCTATCCTTCGGCTAATATCGACGATTATAAAATGCTTTTCATTCCTTTAATGCCTAATATGAGCGATGGCTTAATGAACAAACTTCAGCTTTGGGTCGAAAATGGAGGAACTTTAATTCTCGGTCCTATGACGGCTTATCGCAACGATGAGTGGGCACAACATACCAACGCATTCATGGGAAAGCTTGAAGCATGGTCGGGCATTCATACAAAATCACTCATTCCAATAGGCACTACAAGGCGTGCCGATGAAATTCCTTTTATGTTGAATTTTGAATCGAGTTTAATGTCTCCTCCTTCCGAAGCATCTCTTTGGAGCCTTTCGCTCGAAAGTTTTGCTGGTAAAAGTTTGGCTACTTACTCGGGCGGTATACACAACGCAAAAAATGCGATTATCGAAAATACTGTAGGTAAAGGAAAAGTAATGATACTAGGTACCGACCCCGGAAAAGCCGCTCTCAAGAAAATTTTGCTTGCAGCTGCGCAAGGCTCTGGTATTGAGGCAATTGCCGAAGGCGACGAGCAAGTGGTGATTGTGCCTCGAGGAGATAATGGTATTGCTATTGTAAATATTTCCAACCACCAACGTACTGTTAGGCTTAATGCTAAAACACATAAGTTTTACAACCAGTTAAACGATTCGATCATTAATACAAATGTTTTGCAATTAAAACCCTACGAGGTAATGGTGTTGAAAGGTTTGTGATTTGCTTTAGGTTTCAGGTGTATCTTTCAAAATATTGTACGTCATTCGCGTTTATTGTCTTTATTCTTTACTCTTTGTTCTTTACTCTAAAGAAAATGAAAAAACTCAGTATAGGATTTCTGCTATTTTTATTAACTGTTTCAGTTTCGG
>CAZEEN010000403.1:0-2044 GCA_964511115.1 uncultured Paludibacter sp.
ACGCACAAAAAAAACTTAGCAATCCGTTTTTGGCACTATTGGCTTTACCCGCCACGGCTGTAGGATTTGCACTTTCCACTCAAATTGCAGCATTGAGCTGGATACTTTCAAAAAAATACGACCTCGACATTCACGAAGTGGCCTTTGTATGGCTGGCCGGACCTATTGCCGGTATCTTCGGACAAGTAATTGTAGGTTTGGTAAGCGACAATGTATGGTTTATGGGTGGCCGTCGGCGTCCGTTTATTATGATAGGCGGAATGGTTAGTACCCTTGCTTTTTTGGCATTGCCCTTTATTCGTGAAATTTCGCAAATTACCGGCATTACCGATATTATCATAATTGCCTCATTAATAGCTCTTTTTCTCGATTTATCGGTAAACGTTACCTTTAATCCGGCACGCTCCATTATTGCCGACCTTACACCCGAAGGAAAAATACGAACTGCAGGTTTTGTGTGGATGCAGATTATTTCCGGATTTTTTGGCGTTTTTGCTTATTTTCTTTCCATGGTTTTCGGTAACGAAACATTATTGTTTATAGCTGCATTTTTGGTTTTTGCCACAGCTGTTTTCCCCATTTTATTTATTCAGGAAAAAAAGGATTTGGCAGTTGAGAATAAATCTACCGAGAAATTCGGTGTAACACAAATTCTGAAAGAGATTTTTCCACTTTATGGTTTTTTGGTTTTTGGCGTTTTTAGTGTTTTCAATCATTTTATGGATTCGCTCACGCCCTTACACAATCCGTTATTAATTGCTGCTCTTACCTATTCGATAATAATTGGGATAATAAGTATAATTAAAGGAATAAAAAAACAAAGCGACCGCAACGAGTTTCATAAAATAATGCTGGCGCACTCATTTACCTGGGTGGCATTTCAGAGCATGTTTATACTTTCAGGATTTTTTATAGAAAAACAAATTTTGCCCAATGTGGATATTAATTCGCTAATATCCAACTGGTTTGCTCAAACACTTACAGGGGTTAATCAAGGTTCGGATGCTTCAGTAGGGAATATCGCTTCATTGGGATTTTTAATTCTTAATTTTGTTGGAGCGGCATTTCCACTTATTCTTCAGTCGTTTTCGCGAAAAATTGGACGGGTAAAAACCTATGTTTCAGCGCTTGTTTTTGCTGTTATAGGATATTTCTACATCGCATTTTTCGGGAAACTCGAAATTGATTTCTACATCGGTATGTTTTTGGTCGGAATAGGTTGGTCGGCTGTAATTTCTATCGTTTTTGCCATTATGAGCGAACGGGTTAATCCTGCTAAAATGGGATTGTACATGGGGGTGTTTAATTTGGCGGTTGTACTACCCCAAATGATGAGCAACGGTGTGGCAAACGTCATTAAGCAAACCGGAAATTATCAGTTACTTTATATTATTTGCGGATTATTAATTGCTGTTTCGGTTGTATTCTGGATGTTTGTTCGTGAGCCGGAGCAAGCAAAAAGCAGTACTAATACTCTTCGCGGTGGTCATTAATCATTAAAAATGCAATGTTTGGTAAATCAATTTCATAAAATATGTTATAAAACACATTTTTCAAGAAAATAAATACGATTTTTCTTGCAAGTGTCCAAAATACCCTTTATCTTTGCATCGTGATTTTTTCATAGTATTAGATTTAAGGTTAACAAAAAGATTGGTAGATAGTCGTGAGACTAAGCTACCTTTCGTCTTTTATAGACTTACCCTTTCTTAATCACCACATCATTACATTTCCACATCATCACATCAATCTTTTAACATTCTGAATTTAAACTTTTTACAAGCAGAACAGTCAACTATAATTGTTTTGTATACAATTATTTACTACAAACAGTGTAATAAATCTTTTTATTAAAAAAAACACTATATTTGTCGGCTGATTTTCAAATAATTGAACACAAAATACAATTTCAAATTTCAGTAGTTTTTTAGTTAACTTCTAAAACGTTTTGTCATGAAAACTTCCATTAAATGTATGTTGATCATTGTAATCAGCATTTTATCTATATCATCATACGCTGCTGTAATTCAAGTTTCGTCTCCCA
>CAZEEN010000404.1:0-2033 GCA_964511115.1 uncultured Paludibacter sp.
CCATTGTGCGCATATCGGCCGATGGAAAAACGATTCTTTCTGTTACAAAAATCGGTGCCTATGCCGTGGATTTGTCGATCGACAACAGCGATAATATTTACGTGGCAGCAGGTACAAGTGGTTTGGTAAAAGTAAATCGATTGGCCGATAAATTATTGCTCACAAAAACATTTGCAAAAACAGTGTATCGCGTCGATGTTGGTAAAACCGGACACATGGTGGCACTCACATTGCCGGGAGTTGATTTTGATGGGAAAAAATGGGGCAATGTAACGGTGTACGTCATGAATCCTGCCGGCAATATTCTCACTTCATTTGGTGGTGCATCGCAGTATAGCAACGATGTGTGTATTGATGAAGCCTCGCAGTCGGCCGTAGTGGTAGGTTGGAAAAACGTGTATACAAGTGATGGCATTTCCCCGAGTTTACCAGTTGATATACCCGGTTTTAAAATATATTCCTTTTCGGGAATAAAAAAATTTGATGGTTATAACTGGAGTTCCGATAACAGTTCACCTAATTGGATAAATGCGTCGGATAATAATATGGCCGACACTCGCATTGCCCGTGTAAGTATGGGCGACGATGGATTGATGTATTTTATGGCCGAAGTGTCTGGCGGAAATCATCCACTACGTTACAGTCCGTACGATATACAAAACAAAGTACGCTTTGTGGGTGGCGACCATTTTCACACCTTATCAAATGTTGGAACTGAATTTCATGCCTATATTGCCCGTATGAACATAGCCACAGGTGCTTGGATTGAAGGACAAAGCTTTACTGCTCGCCAAACAAGTGGTGCAGGTAACACCATAGACCCTGAGCATGGTAATGTGGCAGCCGATGCAGATGGGCGTGTCTATTTTACTGGAAAATCGTTTTACGGAACGCCTCTTTCGCGCGAAATTCTCCCGGAAATAGCTTACAGTGGTGGCGCACTCATTTACATTATGAACCCAACGTTACAAACCCGCGAATTGGTAGACCGTGTGGTGCAAAAAAATGGTGGACGCGATATAGCGGTACGTAAATTTGCCAACCACGACAAAACCATTGTGTATGGTGGCGATGTAGCTTTCACCGCTGGACAACCTTTAAATGCATTTTTGTACCTGAAAAATCCGGTCCAAAATACCTTCTATGGAGCAGCCGACCAACTAGCTGGATTTTATGCCATGATAGGTGGAACCACACCGGCTCTGTACGAGTTGAAAGTAAACGGAGTGTCGAAAGGAATGTTTACCGAAGGCACAAAAGTGGCTCTCAATGCTGCCGATTATGGCAATGTTGGTGCATTTATCCGCTGGAGCAATGGGCAAAATTACATTGCTGATTCTACAGCTGTAACAACTACTTTTTCGATGCCTGGAATGAATGCTAACCTCACAACTCAATTCTCGATTACAACTATCAATACGATTCACTCAGATATCAGTTTAAAGGTTTATCCAAATCCTACTATCGGTCAGGTTCGTATTTCTACAGGCTTAAACTTGCCAACCGAAGTTCGTATTAGCAATTTAACAGGAAAAATAGTTTGGAACGGAATGGTGAAAGGCTCACAAACTTTAAATCTAAGCCAATTGCCTAAAGGCGTTTATATTATTTCGGCCAATAATAGCATAAATCAGAAATTAGTAGTTCGGTAATAAAATGTTTTTTTATGACGCTAAATAAGAACCAGCTTCTACTGTTCATTTTAATAGCAACCCTTGCGATATCATTCGCAGGGGTTTCGGCTATTAATCAGCCCGACGACAACCTGCTTGCCGATGGTCGTCCATTCGTTTCGTGGGAAAAGCCACTGCTGTTTACCAAAACGTATTATGTAGACCAACATCACCCCAAAGCATCGGACGCCAATACAGGAACTGAAAAAATGCCTTTCAAAACAGTTTCGGCAGCGGCACGCGTGCTAAAAGCAGGTGAACGTGTGGTGATTAAAAAAGGCGTTTATCGCGAAAGCGTTCATCCGGCTCAGGGTGGCTCTTCGCCCGACAAAATGATAAGTTATGAAGCTGCTGAAGGCG
>CAZEEN010000405.1:0-2021 GCA_964511115.1 uncultured Paludibacter sp.
CGCAGAAGCAGGCGTCCATCCGGCATCCATGATCCAAACGCCCGACTGCAAGGATACAAAACACAGGATCAAAATCAAAATCCGTCTTATCATCTGTCGCCTCATAACTTATAGATTTAGGGAACAGCCAATCATGACGACCTCGCAAAAAGTCACGCGGCGATTCTGACGGTGTAGGTCATATTCACAGTCGCCAATTTAAAAATATCGCTGAGCCGACACAACGGACTCAGAAAACGCTCTTTGACAGTCAAAATAATCGAACTGATGGCGGCAGCAAGTGCCCCGGGGGCACTTTTGAGGGCATCCAGCGCCCTTTTCACCCTGGCAGCCCGTAAGAGGTTGACGCCGATTGCCTTTAAACGGGCACAGTAGCCCACGGCAGACAAACCTCGGACCCGGAGTCGTTTGACCCCCGTCTTTTTGTCCATTTCCGACATGGTCGATTCGACCCCCGAGCGCCAGCGATACTTGTCCTTGAACTCGGGGGTATGCTCCCTTGCCCGGCGACCGGCGATCCTCATGGTCTTGAGGTCGAAGCGTAGATAATGACGTTTCTTCCCGCCGTTGACGGGACAGTGTTCCCGAACGGGACAGGCGTTGCAATGCGCCGAATCAAAAGCGACGCTACATGTTCCCTTTTTCCCCCGTTTGAACTTTATCGGAACATGACCCTGGGGACAGGCGGCGATCTTTCCCTTATCCGTCTGTGGAAAGTCGGCCAGACTGAGAGAACCCTCCTTCGGCGTCCCCATCGTGGGGGCAATGACATCAACGCCCATCTCCTTGGCCTTCTCAGTGTTTTCGTCGCTACCATAAAGGGAATCCGCCAGGACCTCTTCAGGGGCAAGCCCCCGTTCCTTTGTCGATTCCAAGGCAGGGATCAAGGCATGGACGTCGCTGATATGCGCCGATTCGACTTCCACATGGGTGATCAGATTCAGGGTCTTCTCCTTGATCGCTTCATCGGCAGAATCACAGTAGGTCTCCATTACCTGAACCTGGTATCCCTGACCCTTGTGGGCATCATACCCGGCGTCCGGGTCGGAAGGGTTCTGGAGAGAAGAAGATAAAATCCTCTTCGGTTCTTTCAGTACCATCTCCGCCGGTCCCCCATCGGCGGCGGACACGTCGCATTGATCCTTCAAGACCCTCAACAGGACGCCGAAGGTGGTCAGTGATTTTACCTGCTGGTTCTGTCGGAAACGCTCCACCAGGGAAAAGAGGTCCCGACTGACCGTCTCCAGGGTCTTGGCCGACTCCGAGGGTTTCACCAGGGAGAAACAGCCCAAGGCCTTCTCGGTCAGGTACCGCTCGACCAGCTCTTTCGCAATCGTTCCAAAGATCTCCCGGCGCTGACGCTTCAAGTTGACCAGGAAGTTATGGATACTCTGGGAGAAGATGCAGATCCTCCCCAGATGCCGCATATTGGAGCGGATGTGCACCGAATCGATCCGCTGCTTGGCGATGTCCACCTCAAACACCTTCGCCAAGGTCTCCGTCGTCGCGTTAAAGAGCTCTCGGTCCAGACCCTTTTCCGCAACGATATGCCGGAGCGTCCAGAGGGTCTTGCAGCACAGATACTTGGCCTCGTCCGACTCGCCGGGAATGTCCAGAGCGTAATGCCACTGTAAGTTGAATGAGAACTGAGAGACCGTTTCTTCGTCCGTCAAGTCATGCATCTGCTGGAGAATCAACGCCCCCAGGGTGGCAAAGATTTCCTTGGAGGGTCTCCCGAATCCGTCGGTGTAACAGGAAGCGATCTTATGGACTGGCAACTCGGATAGGATATGCTCCCTGAACAGACCGGCCCAGGACTCGTCCAAGAGTTTGCGTCTTTTGGGTCCCAGGTAGTCCCAGGGATCGATCAGGTAGGGTGTTTTGTGATCGCGGGCACGAATCATGGCAGCAGCACCTATGTCGTTAATATTTAACATGATTCATACCATTTTCTGGAAACAGTGTCAAGAAAAATATGAACAGATCTTAAATTATTTTAACATGTTACACTAAAATCTACT
>CAZEEN010000406.1:0-2017 GCA_964511115.1 uncultured Paludibacter sp.
CCTTTTCGTAAGCTTCGAAAGCACGTTGGGTGCTATCCATTTTGTAATAAATATCCCCAATTTGTGCATAATAATCACTTTTCACTGGTTTTTCCTCTTCTTTGACCAAACTCAGTGCTTTGTTGTTGGCATCGAGTGCAATCAAGTAGTTTTTAAGTTGCGTTTCGGCTATTCCTTTGTAAAAATAGTATTGGTGTACATCGGGTAAAGTAGCAATTGCTCTGTCGGAAGCTTTTTGAAGTTCTTCGAAATTCTGCTCCTGCAAACGTAACTGAATCAGCTGCATCCACGTTTGTTCGTTTTTTGGATTGATATTGAGCATGGTTTCGTAATTTGCCAAGGCCTCTGTATTTCGTTTGCGAAATTGCAGAAAAACAGCATAATAATCGTATACCTTTTCTTCGAGCGGATAACGGTCAATCAATAATTTGAATAAGGATTCTGTTTCGTCGAGTTTTACCGTATCGCGTACCAAATCTTTGATATAATCGCCCAAAATGGTGATTTTTTGTTCCATTTCGAGGGCATCCAATTTCAATGCCTTCATCATATTCTGCATCGAATTTTCGTTGTCACCCTTGTCTTTGTAATATTCCGACAACGAAACATATACATACGGATTTTCGGGTTCGTTGGATTCTACTTGTTTATAAACTTCAAATGCTTTTTCGGGCATTTTTTGATACATATAAATATCGCCACGCAGCACTTTGTAGCGCATATCCGAAGGGAATTTAGCCGAGAGTTTATCAATTTCGGCAATGGCTTTTTTATTTTGTCTGAGTTGCAGATACAAATTAAACTTATCCATCGATATTGCGCCATCAACACCAGCGATTTGTTCCAGTTTATCCAAGGCCTCGATGGCTTTAGCAAACTGCTTCAGTTCTTTGTAGAGTGAACTTTGTATCTGAAAAGTCTCCTCTTTTTCGGGATAATATTTTTCTAAATTCAATGCAATATCCAATGCCTTTTCGTTTTGCTTCAACGCTGCATACAACGAAATTAAATTCATATTGTACCACCAATTCGATGGATTGCTTTCATAAGCTTTTTTTGTTGCAATAAGCGCCATATCAGCCTTGCCGATAGCCGAATAAAGCTGTCCGAGCTCTGACTGCAACCCTCCATCCGTGGAGTCGATTTGTTCACACATCCGAAATGTTTCCAACGCCTGGTCGAACAATCGCTCCTCTTTCTGACGAATGCCTTCGTAAAAAAAAGTTGAGAAACGTGTCTGTTCCTCTTCGTTGAGTAATACCTTTACTGGCACGGAGGAAACAACTACTTTTTGTGAATTGCACGAAATTAACAGCAGTAAAATGCCAACTATAAAACTATATTTTTTAAAACAACTCATTTTTATTTATGTGCCAATAAGACAATGTGCCAATTAGTTAATATGCCAATGTGCCAATAAGACAATGTGCCAAAACTTTCAAACTCTTCAAACCTTTCAAACCCTCAAACCTTTCAAACTTTCAATCACCTTATTTCCCAAATCTGTTTTGGTTTTAATATGGTTCTGAACTTCGAGCACAAACGGATTATTTTCGAAGCTACCGCGTACCGATTCAAAATCCTGATGCTTTTGTTTTTCGTCACCATCCACCCCAAAGCCAGTTTTAGCATTTAAGTTGAATTCTTTATTGGCATCGCTGTATATCATTTTATCTAACTTCACAACCGAATCTTTCCATGTTTCAATCGTTGCAATTAAGTCATCAAGCGTAACTTCTGCGATTGATTTTTTCCAATTCAGTTCTAATTTTTCCTTTGCCCAAGTCCATTCGTAATCGTAATATTGTGCATGAATCTGTTCAATTCGGCTCTGAATTTGGGACAAAGTAAGTTCGTTTTTCTCAATATCTTTCAAAAGTGTATCAACCACTTTTTTGGGAGCAATAAGCCCCGAGAGGTCAATCCATTCGCCACTACCTTGTTCTAAATCGGGTTTTAAACTAACTCGCAATTGCTCAATATTCGTGAAATTCGACTTTTGCAAACGGGAAATAAG
>CAZEEN010000407.1:0-2010 GCA_964511115.1 uncultured Paludibacter sp.
AAAAACTAGTTGACATTGTGAGTAAAGGTGGTAATTTTCTGCTGAATGTGGGACCTACATCCAAAGGAATCATTCCAACTGAAAGTGTTGAGGTGTTGCAAAAAATGGGAAGTTGGTTATCAGAAAATGGGGAGGCAATTTACGGTACAAGCTCCTCTCCTATTTCTTATATTTCGTGGTGTAAAGCCACACGCAAAGGTCAAAAATTGTACTTAAGCATTCCAAATTCAATGTGGAAAATTGGCAAAACTTATAAATTGCCTTTGCTCAACAAGGTAAATAAAGTATACGCATTAACGAATACCTCAAGATTATTTAAATTCAATTCGCACAAAGACGGCATATCCATTCAACTTAAAGGCGATAGTTTAAGTAAGTATCTATCTGTGCTGGTAGTCGATTTTGAAGGCGAACCTGTGACTAAACCGAACCCTCTAATAGATTCTGAGTTCTCTGTTACCTTAACCGATTCACTACAGCCCATTGCCTTTGTTTTCGATGGAAATCCAAAAACAACTTGGAAATCGAATAAAAATGACTCTTGTGCCATTATTCATGTAAAATTAAAAAAGGAAGCTAACATACAAGCTATTGCTATTGTAGAACCTTGGCACTCGTGGGATGGTCAATCACAGATTGTTAGGATTGAGTATTTAAAAGGCAATAAATGGATTGAACTTTCGACCTTTAAAACCAATGGAACGGCTAACACATTTACTTTTAAACCTACAAAATTGAAGCAAATTCGCATATTTATTTCAAATTTTAAAACAAAACCACAACTGAGCGAAATAATACTATTCAGAAACGAATAAAGTCACATTGTTTAGTATTATAGCATTTTTGCAGCAAAATTTATTAAAATTGCTCAAATACCATAATTATTTGTAAACTACTTATACTATTGATGAGCCTATATGCCTATTTTTCATTTCTGTATCAAGCTTCAGTAATTAATGCTATCGTTTCGAAGTCAATGTTACAAAAAGACTATCATCATGATACATTAGTAATAAATTTGAAACCAATATTTAATTACCTTTGCTATCGCAATTTCAACACAAACAACGGATTTACAACACTTTATATATTAATAAATTAGATATAGATAAAAAATGAGTTTTAAACTGAATAAAAATTTAAAAGTTATTCTTTTGTGCTTCATAGTTGCAATTGGAGGAGCTTACTCACAGACAATTAATGTGTCGGGCGTTGTTTTTGATGAAACCGGTGAAACGATTATTGGAGCCACCATTTTATCAAAAGAAAACTCAAAAAATGGTACTGTAACCAATTTTGAAGGCAAGTTTAATTTAGAGGTTTCAGCATCAAATCCTAAAATTGTAATTTCTTATATTGGTATGACCACGCTGGAACTTACAGGAAAATCGTCGATGAAAATCACCTTGGCATCAAATAGCCAACAACTACAGGAGGTGGTAGTAACGGGGATGATGAAAATCGACAAACGCTTATTTACCGGAGCTTCGGACAAATTAGATGCCGAAAAAACAAAAATGGATGGTGTTACCGATGTGAGTCGTGCGCTGGAAGGTCGTTCGGCTGGTGTTTCGGTTCAAAACGTTTCCGGAACTTTTGGTACAGCTCCCAAAATCAGGGTGCGTGGTGCAACCTCTATTTACGGTAACTCCAAACCATTGTGGGTAGTGGATGGGGTAGTGGTGGAAGATGCCATTGATGTTTCGAGCGATGACTTATCGTCTGGAAATGCCGAAACCCTGATTTCTTCAGCTATTGCAGGTATTAATGCTGATGATATTGAAAGTTTTCAAATTTTGAAGGATGGCTCGGCAACGTCCATTTATGGTGCTCGCGCTATGGCTGGTGTGGTGGTTATCACCACCAAAAAAGGAAAGGCAGGAGTTAGTAAATTGAGTTATACTGGTGAGTTTACTTCGCGTTTTGTGCCCAATTATGGTGATTATAATATCTCAAATTCGCAACAACAAATGGGAATTTACCAAGAAATGGAACGCAAAGGTTGGTTAG
>CAZEEN010000408.1:0-2009 GCA_964511115.1 uncultured Paludibacter sp.
TTTATCCGCGATATTGGTAAACACCTCACCGTAAACTACATGATGGCCAAAGATTCAGTAAAAAAACGTCTCAGCAGCGAGTCAAGTGTGGGTATGTCGTTTACCGAATTTTCGTACCAATTGCTTCAAGGCTACGATTTTTTATGGTTGAATCAAAATAAAAACTGCAAACTGCAAATGGGCGGTTCCGACCAATGGGGAAATATTACCACCGGAACGGAATTGATTCGTCGTAAAACCAATAGCGATGCGTTCGCCTTGGTTTGTCCGCTCATTACCAAAGCCGATGGCGGTAAATTTGGCAAAACCGAAAGCGGAAACGTGTGGCTCGACCGTCGTTACACTTCGCCTTATAAGTTTTTTCAGTTTTGGTTAAATGTAAGCGATGCCGATGCCGAAAAATACATTAAAATTTTTACGTCGATTGATAAAAATGAAATCGAAAGTCTTGTTGCTGAACACACTGCCGCACCTCACCTACGCATTTTGCAAAAACGATTGGCCAAAGAAGTAACCATTATGGTGCATTCCGAAGAGGATTACAATGCCGCTATCGAAGCTTCGAATATCTTATTTGGAAATGCCACTTCGGATGCATTGAAAAAGCTGGACGAAGATACTTTATTGGCAGTATTCGAAGGAGTTCCGCAATTTAAAGTTACTAAATCAATTATCGAAGCCGGTGTAAAAGCCATTGATTTGTTGGTTGATAATGCTCCCGTTTTTCCATCGAAAGGCGAAATGCGCAAGTTGGTACAATCCGGTGGCGTAAGTTTGAACAAAGAGAAACTCGAAAATCAGGATCAGCTAATTGGAACTGAAAATTTACTTAACGGCAAATACCTGTTGGCACAAAAAGGCAAAAAGAATTATTATTTGATAATAGCGGAATAAGTCAATCATTATCTAAGTATACGATGGTTTAGCATGAAATGGGAGCCACGTGGGGATTCCAATTTTCTTAAGTTTTTGGTTTCACCTTCTCGTACACCAAAAAATTCATGCTGAAAAGCAGCAGAAAGTAACTAAAATCTTCGGCAGGAATGGTGCCAATGCGAAAGTTACTGAAGTACTGCGTATTGTATTCTACAACAGGCATCGCTGTAAGCACACCATTTACCACAAACATTGGAATGCAGGCTATCAAAAAGGCCAACAAAAAGTGAGTAAAATGTTGATGTAGACTTTTTTGATTTAACACCACCATTAAAAATAAGGCGGTGGTGGTTAGGCAAATAAAGGTATACCAAATACCAAATTCGAGGATTCCGGTAACCAACAAAACAACGGAAACTGCCCATAGAAATAGTTTTACAGGCTTGTTGAAATTTATGTTGGGCAAGTAAAACTTGATTACTTCGTACACAAACAAACTACAAAAAGGAATAACGACAAAAAACAGCCATTCCTCGATAGGCAGGCCAAAAACGCGAAAATCAAAAGTAAATTCAGGATTAAAACTCCAAAAACCCAGTTTGGTAAATGCGACATCCCACACGATAAAAAACGCTCCGGGAAGTAGAATTGCCAACGAAATTGGCTTTAGATATTGAATAAAACGAATGTTTTTTTCGAAACTAAAAACGAAGGGAAAAAGAATGCTGCCAAACAATAAAGCGGCGTATGTATAATTATCGTTCCACATATAATTTAAGAGGTTTAAGAGTTTGATTGTTTGAGAGTTTAATGGTTTGAAGATATAACAACAGTCAGAATAAATTGTTTTTTTTGAGAAAAAGCAGAAATCAGGATACAAAAACGTTTTAAAAATACTCAATTCATTTCGTTACAACAAAAAATTTATATACTTTTGCAGTCCAAAATAAAACCGCGGGATGTAGCTCAGCCCGGTTTAGAGTACTGGTCTGGGGGACCAGTGGTCGCAAGTTCGAATCTTGTCATCCCGACTGCTGAAAATGAAAGACTTACACGAAAGTGTGGGTCTTTTTTGTTTGTAAACGTTACACAAAAACAACCCCTTGTTGCGGTGTTTCGGTTGCGGAGGGCAT
>CAZEEN010000409.1:0-2003 GCA_964511115.1 uncultured Paludibacter sp.
AAAAACTAGTTGACATTGTGAGTAAAGGTGGTAATTTTCTGCTGAATGTGGGACCAACATCCAAAGGAATTATTCCTTATGAAAGTGTTGAAATATTGAAAGATATGGGCTCTTGGTTAAATGAAAATGGAGAATCGATTTATGGAACGACCGCTTCGCCAATTCCCTATATTTCGTGGTGTAAAGCCACACGTAAAGGACAAAAATTGTATCTGCATATCCCAAATTCAAATTGGCAAATTGGCAAAATCTTTAAATTACCATTATTCAACAAGGTTAAAAAAGTATATGCATTGACTAATAATCAAAAGGAATTTAAATTTAAATCCCAAAAAGATGGTGTAACCATTCAACTCTGTGGCGATACCTTAAGTAACTATGTTTCTGTACTTGCGGTCGATTTTGAGGGTGAACCTGTAGAAAAACCGAACCCATTAGCCGGTTGTGAGTTTTCTGTTTCTTCATCCGATTCGCTTAACACCATTGCCAATGCTTTCGATGGGAATCCAAAAACAGTATGGAAATCGAATATGAACGATTCAAGTGCTATTATTTATCTAAAATTAAAAAATGAGGCTAATATACAAGCCATATCTATTGTTGAACCTTGGCATTCGTGGGATGGTCAATCGCAAAATTTCCGAATAGAATACTTTACTGCCAATAAATGGGTTGAACTTTCAAGCTTTAAAACCAATGGTACTGCCAACACTTTTAAACTAAAACCCACAAATTTGAATCAAATACGTGTATTTATTTCAAACTCTAAAACAAATCCACAAGTGAGCGAAATCTTAATATTCAGAAAGGAATAAAGTCTTTTCGTTTGATATTATTGCATTTTAACGCTAATATGAAAGTTGATTGCTAAAATACCATAATTTCATGCAAATAACACAACTAATTACTGTATCATTATATCTATTTTTGTATTTTAAAAGCAGAATCAAATATACTAAGTAATTAGTGTTTGTAGTCAATGTTACAAAAAGTCCAACTTATTGATACATTGGTGATAAAATTTACAACCTAAAGTTGAATATCTTTGCTCACAATTACTTTTATCAAACAACATATTTACAATACTTTGCATGTGTATTTTTCACATTGAAAATAATAAATTTAAGAGTTAGTAGTAAATCAGATATAAATTAAAAAATGAGTTTAACACTGAATAAGAAAATCAAAGCAAGTCTATTTTGTATGTTAGTTGCAATTGTAGGTGCTAATGCGCAAACAACAAACATTTCAGGTGTAGTTGTGGATGAAACAGGCGAAACAATTATTGGGGCTACCATAATTTCAAAAGAAAACTCAAAAAATGGTACTGTAACCAATTTCGAAGGCAAGTTTAGTTTAACTGTTTCGGCATCGAATCCTAAAATCATAGTTTCGTATGTTGGAATGACAGCACAGGAACTTACCGGAAAACCGTCGATGAAAATTACTTTAGTTTCAAACTCCCAACAACTTCAAGAAGTCGTGGTTACGGGTATGATGAAAATTGACAAGCGTTTATTTACCGGAGCTTCAGACAAATTGGATGCCGAAAAAACCAAAATGGATGGTGTTACCGATGTGAGTCGGGCATTGGAGGGTCGTTCGGCTGGTGTTTCGGTTCAAAACGTTTCCGGAACTTTTGGTACAGCTCCCAAAATCAGGGTGCGTGGTGCAACCTCTATTTACGGTAACTCCAAACCATTGTGGGTAGTGGATGGGGTAGTGGTGGAAGATGCCATTGATGTTTCGAGCGATGACTTATCGTCTGGAAATGCCGAAACCTTGATTTCTTCAGCTATTGCAGGTATTAATGCTGATGATATTGAAAGTTTCCAAATTCTGAAAGATGGATCGGCAACTTCTATTTATGGTGCGCGCGCCATGGCTGGTGTGGTCGTTATTACTACCAAAAAAGGGAAAGCAGGCATAAGCAAATTGAGTTATACCGGCGAATTTACTTCGCGCCTTGTACCAAGTTATGCCGATTATAATATCTCTAATTC
>CAZEEN010000410.1:0-2003 GCA_964511115.1 uncultured Paludibacter sp.
CCACCGTACATTAATCCAAAAGCTACTGCTGCCGAAACACTAAAGGCAACAATTGCTGTAATAAACCAACCACTAATTACAGTAAGTACCCCCGAAATACGGTAAACAGCACTTTCACGTCCCCAAGCTCTATCGGCTAGTGATGATGCCATGGCTACCATAAAGGTAACGTAAGTGGTCGAAAGTGGAAGTTTTAATGAAGTACCAAGTGATATTAACAATGTCGCGACCGACAAATTGACGGATGCACGAATTAAATCGAACGATGAATCTTCTTTTTCTTCATCTGTTAATGGCTCAAATCGACTATCAATAAAATCAAGTACTTTTTTGGGAGTTATAACCGATACTACCTTGTTCATATTCATAGCTCCACGAACCAATGAGCGAGATGCTGCTGTCGATGAAAAGCTTTCAGTACCTTCGTTTTGACGAGATAAGTTGACTTCGGTTTTGGTAACCGTTCGTGCTTTTTTCGAGAACCACAAGGCTAAAATCATAACAACTGCTGCACCAAGCAAATACCTCCAATCGGCTACCACAGGATCGGAGAGTTTCTCCATAGTCAGGTTTTCGATACTGCCACCTGAAGCTACAACGCCCGTTGCAATTTCGTAAGCTCCCAAACCAGCCATAAATACACCTATAAAGTTTACCAAGTCATTGCCTGCAAAAGCAAGTGCTAAGGATGCTGTGCCAGCTAATATATTGAATTTTAATATGTTTACTTTAAATACATGCTGTAATACGCCCATTAATAAAGTCCATCCAATAAAGGAATAAACCAACAATAAAGTAGTATTATCATTCATAAAAGTATAAACGTCTTTTGATATAAGTGATGAACCTTTAAGTCCTTTAAATATAGCAAAATAGGTAATGGCAGTTAAAGACAAACCGGTCCAAATGGCACCAAAATACAAAAACGTTTTTTTGAAGCGAAACGAAAATAATATTCGAGTAAAATACATTATTGTGGAACCAAAAACAAATGCAATAACTACCGAAACCAGAATGGCTGAAATTATGGTTAGGGTTTTACCGGAGTTTATATAGTCCAACAAAACACCGGTGTCGCTTTGCCATATATTAACCAACGCCACTGCTACGGCAGCTCCCAACAATTCAAAAACCAACGATACGGTAGTTGAAGTAGGCATACCGAACGTGTTAAATACATCCAACAGTATTACGTCGGTAACCATTACGGCCAGAAACAACAACATAATGTCGTTAAATGTAAATTTACCAGGATAGAATACGCCACTTCGGGCAATTTCCATCATACCACTCGAAAAAATTGAACCAATAATAACTCCTCCCGATGCTACGGTAAGTATTACCCAAAGCGGTGCTACCTTCGACCCAATAGCCGAATTAAGGAAGTTCACGGCATCATTAGCTACTCCTACATATAAATCGAGAGCAGCTAAACCCAAAAGCACAAGCACAATAACAATGTAAATAGGATCCATTTTGTGTGTTTTAAATTTTACGTATAAATATATTGACTATTTTTTTTGCTTAATAACAACGAATACACAAAGATATTGCAAGTATATTACAAAGATATTACAAAATCTTAACTTGATATAAAAATGTTGATTTTTATCTGTTATTTTTTGAATAAATTTTTTGCAAGAATTACTCTTTTTAGCTGTAATTGCATACTTTCGTTTGTTAGCCGAAAGTTTAGTATATTTGCATTTTAATCCATCTCCAACTTTTTTTAAACATGAAAACTGCATTTATTACGGGTACTACATCCGGATTTGGTAAATCCTTTGCTTACCGCTTAGCAAAACTCAACTATAATCTTGTAATAACTGGTCGAAGAGAAGACCGTTTAAGTGAGTTGGCAGCAAGTCTACAAAATGAATTTAAAGTTGAGGTATTGCCACTTTGCTTTGATGTGCGCGATAACGAAGCTTGTAAAAGTGCCATTGCCACATTACCCGAAAAATTTAAATCAATTGATTTATTGGTAAATAATGCAGGATTAG
>CAZEEN010000411.1:0-1997 GCA_964511115.1 uncultured Paludibacter sp.
TGATTACCAGCACACTTTGGGATAACGACGATTATGTGCCAGCTGTGCCACGTTACATTAAATTTCAGCGGTAATTTTTTATGAGATCACAAAAATATAGTCTAAAGTTTTAAGGTCTTTGGATTTTGTCTTGTGTCATGAATTGTAATTATCTCAACAACAGAGTCTACAATTCGATAGTACATGGCATTATGTTCTGTTATAAAACATCTTCGAATGCGTTTTCTTTTTGAAAAAACCTGAAACATAAACGGATTTGTGGAAATGAATTTTATGTTTTTCTTAAAAGTTTCCAAAAAATTATTTTTCACAGATTCATTCCATTCTGAATCTAAATAATTTACGATTATATCTAAATTATTTTCAGCTCTTTCTGAAATAATAATTTCAAAAGTTTTTTCATTTTTCATGAACTAAGTTATGTGAAAAATATAATATACTATTTTAAACGCCAAGAACGCTAAGTCAGTAAGTCGCTAAGATTAAATATGCGTTGCGTCTTTACGTCTTTGCAACTTTGCGTTCAAAATAATTCTTAATATTAAATACGACATTATATTATTCCAATTACTTAATACTTCGCTAAAACTTCATCAATATTTTTAAATTTACCATTATTTAAATCAGAAATTCCGGCATTAATGTCGTCTTTTTCCCAATTTGAAAGTAAATCCCAAAAATCTGTCTCTTGCTTCTCTTTGTTTAATATCAGCAAGTTATAAAATTCTTTTAATCTATTTTCCGGCAAAGTATCAATGTATCTGAATAATTGCAGTTTTAAATCGGAAGGATTTGTATTTAAAGCATTCATAATTTGAAAATTTGTTGTTAGTGCAAAGTTAATCAATTTTCTTCTATTCGTTACACAATTCTTCTAAATAACAAGCAAAATCACGAACTTCCTCTTCGGTTGTATCGAACGAACACATCCAGCGGAGTTCGCCTGTTGTTTCGTTCCAAACATAGAAGCGGTATTTCTCCTGTAAAGGTACTACGGTATGTGGCGGAATTATGGAAAACACAGCATTGGCATCTGTTTTTCGGGTAATTGTAATTCCTTGAATTTTTGATACTTCGGTTGATAGAAGTGCGGCCATTTGGTTGGCGTGCTGAGCCATTCGTAACCATAAGTTATCAGACAATAAGGCTATGAATTGTGCAGCTATAAATCTGTTTTTCGAGAATAGTTGTGCACTTTGTTTTTGGTAAAAAGCAGCATTTTTCTTCAATTCTTCGTTAAAAATAAGCACTGCTTCGCCAATCATTAATCCGTTTTTGGTTCCTCCAAAGCTCATAATGTCTACGCCACAATCTACAGTGGCAGCTTTTGCACTTACTCCCAATGCTGCAATGGCATTCGATATGCGCGCTCCATCCAAATGCACATACATATCATGTTGGTGAGCAAATTTGCAGAGTGCCGTTAATTCCTCGACGGTATAAACCGTTCCCAGCTCGGTACTCTGACTTATCAAAATTACCTTGGGTTGCGTATTATGCACATTACCAATACGGCTCAAAAAAGGTTTTACTAATTCGGGCGTGAGCTTACCATCGGTAGTTGGAATGGTTATGAGCGACGCTCCAATACTTTGCGTTGGCGCACCACATTCGTCGGTATTAATATGCGCTGTTTCGGCACAAACCACAGCTTGAAAAGGCAAAGTGCAGCATTTCAAACTGATTACATTGGCGCCCGTACCGTTAAATACAAAAAGCACCTGAACTTTTCCAAAAAACGATTCGAAAACCTCCTGTGCTTTAGCTGTATAATAGTCGTCGCCGTACGAAATTTCGTGTGACTCATTGGCGTTTTGTATAGCTTTGAGTACGGCAGGGTGAATACCCGAATAATTGTCGCTAGCGAAAGACTTCATAATTTAAAGTTAGAAATTAGAAGTTAGAAATTAGAAATTAGAAGTTAGAAATTAGAAGTTAGAAATTAGAAATTAGAAGTTAGAAATTAGAAGTTAGAAATTAGAAGTTAGAAATTAGAA
>CAZEEN010000412.1:0-1994 GCA_964511115.1 uncultured Paludibacter sp.
ATACACTTTCGTTTGGTGTAAATTCCATTTATCACAAAATTATTCCCGGACAATTAGAGCTTACCGACGAGGCTGCTATTAATCCCGTAACTTTGCAGGAAAAATTTGCAGTGGACAATGGTTTGTATATCAGCAATGTATGGAAGCCAACTTATAACCTGAATATCAACTACGGATTACGCCTATCGGCCTATCATCTTTTTGGTCCGGGCGATTTTTATAGCTACGAAAATGGGGAAACCTCTTCGACTACAACTTTCAAAAAAGGAGAAATTGTACAATCGTATTATAACCTTGAGCCTCGTGTAAATATTGCTTATATAGTAAACGAAAGCAACTCACTGAAAGCAAGTTACACACGCAATACGCAAAACCTGCATCTTATTTCTAATTCAACTTCCTCCACTCCTACCGACATCTGGATTTCGTCGAGCAACAATGTAAAACCCGAAATTGGCGACCAAGTGGCAGTGGGTTATTTTACTAATTTTGCAAAAGACCAGTATCAATTTAGTGCCGAAACCTATTACCGCTGGATGCAAAACCAAATAGATTTGCGTAACGGTGCCAATATAAACGCGAACGATTCAATTGAAGGAGAATTACTTTTCGGAAAAGGAAGAGCTTATGGCTTGGAACTGATGCTGAAAAAGAAGTACGGTAAACTCACAGGCTGGATAGGCTATACTTGGTCGCGTACCGAACGACTAATAGATGGAATTAACAGTAACAATTGGTACCCTGCCCGACAAGATATTACACACGATGTGTCGGTGGTGGCTATTTACGATTTAAGTAAAAAATGGTCGTTTTCGGCTTCGTGGGTGTACAATACAGGCAATGCGGTAACTTTTCCGAGTGGAAAATACCAATTGAATGGCAGCACACAATACTATTACACCGAACGAAACGGTTACCGAATGCCCGATTATCACCGCTTAGATGTGAGTGCTACTTGGTATTTGAAAAAACGAAAGAACTTCGAAAGCAGCCTGAACTTTTCGGTGTATAATGCCTACGGACATAAAAATCCATTCTCTATAGATTTCGAACAGGATGCCGACGACCCCACAAAAACGAATGCTGTAATGACTTACTTGTTTACGTATGTGCCGTCGATTACGTATAATTTTAAATTTTGATGTGATAACGTGATGATTACTTTATAACTTTACAAACTTTATGAACATTATAAACTTTACAAACATAAAACACTTACTTTCAGCAATAACTCTTGCATTGATTTTATCATCCTGTACCGAAATAATTGATATTTCGACAAACGCTACCGAACCGCAATTGGTAGTTGAAGCAAACATTGCATTGAACGAAACGGCAACGGTTTTTCTATCCAAATCGGTTGGATTAAACGAACCAACTAATTTTGAAATGGTTGGAGGAGCAACTGTGCGGATAACTGACAATACGGGAAAAACAGAAATACTATCTGAGTATAATGGCGAATATTTTACGCAAACAATGAAAGGCGAAGTAGGTAAAACATATACACTTAAGATCGAAAGCGGCACTCAAACCATTACTTCGGAATGTAAAATACCATCGTATGTTCCTATCGATTCGTTTATGGTTGTAAATTCACTTTTTCCGGGCGGTCCACAACCAATTGGTAATCAGTCGGCTCCATTTTACGAAATTAAACTTAAATACCAGGATCCCGTCGACCAACAAAATTTTTATCGCATTGTAGTGAAATACAACGGACAAATTCAGGATAGAAATAGCATTTTCGACGATCGGTTTACCAATGGCAAGCTTATGGAAAGTACGGTTATTATATTCAACGACTCTGTCAAAGCAAAAGATAAAATAAGTATCGAACTGCAATGCATCGACAAAAATGTGTACAACTACTTTGCCAGCATGGGGTCAGCAGGAGGACCTCCGGGAGCTTCGTCGAGCCCGGCAAACCCATATACCAATTTGAATGGTGCTATTTTGGGCTATTTCAGTGCACACACGGTGGAGCGGAAAGA
>CAZEEN010000413.1:0-1985 GCA_964511115.1 uncultured Paludibacter sp.
CAAGTGGGGGTGCAACTCTAAGTTGCGCCCCCACTCTATTAATTAACCCAATTGGATTTTGTACGGATTGTTGTTGAAATACTTGGAGCTGCTTCGTATCAGTCATTATAGTAGACGCATAGCGTTTCAACCGATTATTTCAGAATTCCACAACGCTTTTAAAAAATCATTGGCAGGGAAAATTTCAACACCATTTAAAATTCGTTTGCTTTTGTCCATCGACACTACAATGGCTCTAGCCTGGGGAAAGTCTTCGAGAAAAGCTTTTAATCCTTTTAAATGTCTGGTGTTTATTTCAGCACTCGATTTTATTTCTATTGCAATTCGCCCATGCCCAATTATAGCATCCACTTCGTAGCCACTGCTTGTGCGCCAGTATGTCAATGTTTCATCGGAGTTATTATACGTTAGAAATGCTATAAGTTCCTGAATTATAAAGTGTTCAAAAGCATGACCAAAGGCGTCAGAACCTTGTTGGATGTTTTTTCGATGACATAAATAATTGGCAACGCCCACATCGAAATAATAAAATTTGGGGGCTAAAATAGCTCTTCTTTTTTTTGTGGCACTAAATCCGGGAATCAAATAACCAATTAAAGTATCTTGTAATATTTCAAAATACTCTTTCACGGTGCGATGGTCGATACCACAATCTTGTGCTATATTTTTATATACAACCATTTCGGTATTGCTAAAAGCTGCAACTTCCAAGAACCGCGAAAAAGAGTTTAATTTTCGGGATATGGCTTCTTCTCTTATTTCCTCGTTCAGATACACACCAATATAAGCGCTGAATCGTTCCCAGGGATTGTTTACAGCATAATGCCGTGGAATCATACCATTATTCAATGCTTTTAGCAAATCAAAATCAGGTATTTCGGCACTTACCAGAGGTAAAAGTGTTTTTTTAAGCGCTCTGCCACCCAGCAAATTTGCTCCAATGCGTTTTAGTTTGCGGGGACTGGAACCACTTAGTATAAATTGGAGCTTTTTTTTATGCATCAACCGATGTACTTCGTCCAACAATTGTGGCACTTTCTGTATTTCATCAATAATAACCAATTCACCTTCGGTTGCGGTTTCAAGTTCCTCGCTTAAAAGCGAAGGACGTCGGAAAAGACGTTCAAATTCAGCGGATTGTAACAAATCATAATACCTCGCATTGGGATATAAATTCTCAAGTAAAGTTGTTTTTCCAACCTGACGTGCACCCCATAAAAAAATACTGTCGTTATTCTCGTCATCGAGAATTAATTTTCGTACATACATAACTAAAACTGCTATTATATCATGATAAAATTACATTTATTGCTGCAAATATAGGATTATTTTTATTCTAAAGCAAATTTGAGATTACTTTCATCTGTTTATAATTATTTTTTTTCGGGTCACATGGACGTTTCATAAATTTGTTTGTGCAATGTTTTTAAGTTTATTACAAAAAAATCCCCGAAATTACTCGGGGATTCTAATATTTAATTAACCAAGATTGGTTCTGAACGGATCGGTTTGTAAGTAATGTGGCGTAGCATTATTTGTTTCGCCAGGACCGCCCGGAGGAGTTGAAGCTAAAGCTAATGATATTTCGTTATCAAGAAATATTATTTCGATACGAGGCTTTATGTATTTTTTCTTTTCCATGGTATTTCGTTTTTTTACCACAAAAGGCACTAAGTTTTTTCACGAAGTTCTCAAAGCTTTGTGATTTTTGTGTCTTCTTAGTGCTCTTTGTGGTTAATATTTTATTTGATGATTACTCTTGTTGAAAGATTCGCAACTTTTACTATATAAACACCTGTATTTAGTTTGCAGTTTACAGTTTGCAGTTTAGCAGTTGTTTGTCCATTCTCGAGCAGCATTCCTACAGCATTGTAAATAGCATAATTGCATTTTTCAGGAGCAATTATTGTAATCTGCTTAGCAGCATTTACATACACTTGAACTTTTATTTTCTCTACTTCGGGTGATGCATTGGGTGCATTGGG
>CAZEEN010000414.1:0-1983 GCA_964511115.1 uncultured Paludibacter sp.
AAACAATTCAGGCAGAAAAATTCATTGCTTTTCTGCCTGAATACTTTTCTTGTTTCTATAAATTTTAGTACGCTTATGTCAAAAGTTATACTATATATATTAATGTTGCTGCCTTTGGTTAAACTAAGTGCGCAGCAACGTTTTGTTGTGGAGTTTGGCGAAAAAAGCGAATTAAATATTGTGGGCTCTACCAATGTTGTTCCTTTTACGCTTAGTCAGAAAGTGGTTACTTTTACGGGTAAAAAACGAACTTTCACATTAAATAATGCAGCGGGTAAAATTCGTTTTGCCGAAAATAAAATTGACATACCGGTGAGTATGTTCGACTCGGATAATAAAATGGCACTTCGCGATTTTAAAAAGCTGATACAGGTGGACGATTATCCGGATATTCGAATGACATTGAATCACATCAATGCGCATTTAGGTGCAGCCGACACTAAAAAGATACGTGCTGTAGCTAATGTGGATTTAACGATTACCGGACAAACCAAATCCTACACTATTTCGTTCGAAACTCAGCAAAATGATGCTAAATTTCTCTTAAAAGGTAATAAACGCATCAGCATACGTGATTTTGGACTCGAACCGCCCGTAGCCATGATGGGACTTATAAAAGTAAGCGAATGGATTGATATTCAGATTTCGACCGATTGTATCGTTCGTAAAATTTAGAAAAACAAAGAAATATAAAATTAAAAAAGGAGAATGACACTGTGTCATTCTCCTTTTTTGTGGAGCCTCTTGTCGGATTCGAACCAACGACCCCGAGATTACAAATCACGTGCTCTGGCCAACTGAGCTAAAGAGGCAAGTGGATAAGCCCCCTGTATCGCACCGCTACAACCTACTACCCTTGCTGCGATCAAGCCCTGGGGGAGTTCGAAGGGAGCTGGTCGTACAGGACTTATCCGAGTGCAAAAGTAATGCTTTTTGCCCGTTTATACAAGGGATAATTGAATATTTTGCCTAAATTTCATCAAAGTATCTGATAGTTAGCGATATATTTTTTTTGTTGATAAATTATCTCGGTCAAATATTGCCTGCTTATGAATTGTTTGTATCTTTGCAGCCGCATTGGTTCACGAAGGTTTATCAACCAAAAGTGATGAAAAGGGAATCAGGTGTAAATCCTGAACAGTCCCGCTGCTGTAAGCTCTGAATTAATGGTTAATTGTTAGTGATTAATCAATAATGAAACAGTCTTGAACAATACTTTTGCCACTGTTTTAAATTTTGAAATTTGAAAATTAAGAAATTTGAAAATTAAGTTCCAATACTTTTTTCTCAATCAACGAATTACTTAATCAACTAATTCACAAATCAACTAAAATCGGGAAGGCGTTCAAAGATAGAGTAAGTCAGAAGACCTGCCATGCACGTTCTGTTTTTTCAGCTTTCGAGGACAAAGCTAAAAACCAATACTGCATCTGCATTATACGTATTCGCTTTTGCTGCTTTATTGATTTTACTTTTTTTCTTGCAAGCTATTTGATTTAATTTTTAAACAAATAGCATGTTTTTATTATTACAAAATAAGAAAAGAACTTTTATTACATTGCTTATCTCCTGCTTTGTATTGCCTTTATTGGCAAACGAAAAAGTGGATACAAGCCGTGTTTATTCTATTCGCGAACTGATAGTTACCGAAAAATACCACAATGCCGAAGTGCGCTCTACTGCCCCACTCCAAATACTATCCACCAAACAAATTGAAAAGTTGAATGCCTTGCAGGTTTCGGATGCTGTTAAGTTTTTCTCAGGCGTAACGGTAAAAGATTATGGCGGCATTGGCGGACTCAAAACAGTTTCGGTGCGTAGTTTGGGTGCTGCCCATACAGCAGTAAGTTACGATGGCATTACACTCACTGATTGCCAAACAGGGCAAATTGATATTGGCCGCTTTTCGCTCGATAATGTGGATATGCTTTCGCTCAACAACGGACAAAGCGATAATATTTTTCAACCGGCACGACTTTTTGC
>CAZEEN010000415.1:0-1979 GCA_964511115.1 uncultured Paludibacter sp.
ATAATCTTCGCGTGTAATCCCTTTTGCATCAATTTCCTCCTCGTGATTCAGTCGGTAATAGTCGATCCAATAGGGCAACAAACGCGCATCGGTTGGATAGTCGGTTTCGTCCATCAGTTTTACCAACTGCAACCAGTCGTCGTGGGTCAGTTCTCCTGAAGCATCCAAAGAAACTTCCTTACTACGAAGAAAAGTCAGAAAGTTCCGGTTATCGTACCCGGCCATCAGCAACCGCAGGAGTTGTCGATCATCGGGACTCAGCTGCGGAGCAATCTCGGCAATGAGATCTCCCGGAGCGACTAATCCTTTGGTATCGTCCATCCTTAAGTCCGGCAGTCCGGCAACAAGGCAATAATAATTCATGAGTCGATTCAATTAGCTGTTAAACAACATTTCAACCAATTTGGGGCGCAAAAATTCTTTGAAGAAGGCGATAAATTCCTCTTCACCAAAAGTGAGTTTATATCCTCCTCCGGCAGGCGTAACCACAAACTGCGATTTCACATTGTTTACTTCGGTAATTGTAACACCCTGATTCAGGAGTTGTTTGGCATGAGCTTTAAAATAGTCGGTAAGAGCAGCAGCCTGTTTGGCTTCAATATGTACTTCTTGTCCCTGAGCCAGGTTTTGTACAAAGGTGAGCATCACTTTCTGCATGAAATCCTTATCGGTAACTGCCGCTTTCACAGCTTCAGAAACTACGCCGCCGCAAACTAAGTCGGTGACTTCGGTTTTCAGTGCATTGACCATTTGATTAGCAAAAAGTTTTAATTCAGCACGGGTATTACGTGCAAGCTCGTCGGCTTTCTCCTTGGCTGATGCCAAAATGGATGCAGCTTCAGCTTCAGCCATCGCTTTAATTTCATCGGCGTCGGCATTTGCTTTCGCTACAATGGAAGCAGCTTCCGACTGACCTTTTTCTACCCCTTCCAGGTAAATTTTTTCCGTTAACTCCTGAAGTTTTGTATTCATACGATAGTATTTATTTATTCGGATATTTGTTCGGTTTGTTTGCGTCACGTTTATTCTAATTTCTTTACCCCGGACGCATAAATCGAAAAGTGCCTGTTTACAAACGTTTAACTATTTACAATTAATTCTTTATTTGCTTCCACAAAAGTAAAGCATAATTTTTTCTTATAAAAATTATTTCAAAAAAAATCCTCTTTTCATTTTATAAACAATTATTTATTGTAATTTTGGAGTCGGAAAAATAACAGTATTAACAACATAGCTAAGGAATATGCAAGCACGAATTTGGATTACAGTCATTTTGCTAACCGGATTTTTAGCCCTGTACGGACAAGACAATAAAAAATCGTATTTTAAAATTGGACCAAAATTAGGGCTCGATTTGAATGCCGACATCAATAATCTTCCTTCAGGAGAAGAAATTATTGGCCAATTAGAAGGGAACAATCAGGTAGGTATTTTCATGCAATTCGGCAAAAGGTTTTATTTTCAACCCGAATTGATGTATGCCGTTCAGAATTTCACAAACAATCAGGGAGTTCGTGAAAACAATAAATACATTCGTATACCGGTACATTTGGGGATAAAGTTTCTCGACATCGGATTACTCAGTCTGCACCTTTCGGGTGGAGCACTGTATACGCACATACTGGAAACCAATGCCGGAGGATTTTCTGCCGGTAATATCAACTACCAGATTGGTGCCGGTATCGACTTATTCGATTTCATTACTACCGACGTACGCTATACCCTCACCAAAGGTGTTTCGGTAATGGATCAGCTCAGCGATTTTGCAAATCAGGGAGGAATTGTTAATCTGACAGTAGGACTTAAACTCTGAAACACCAGCCAAATCACGAATTGAAAGCCCAACTTAGGGTCTGACTGAATTATCTGCAGACCATAAGTTGTTGTGCAAAAAAAATGGCCAACCTAATGGTCGACCATGCTCTTAATTTCGTAATCAGTGATCCAGCTGGGGCTCGAACCCAGGACCCCATCCTTAA
>CAZEEN010000416.1:0-1977 GCA_964511115.1 uncultured Paludibacter sp.
ACCATAAAATCGGCTGGTTTGTTTTTGATAATATCGTCGATTTGCGAAAAATTGCCCGATGCTTCTTTTATGGCACAAATATTACTGAATTCGTTGGCCAAACGTATTGTAGTTGCTGGCAACATATTAATTCCAGTACGACCAGGCACGTTGTACAACACAATAGGAAGTGGCGAAGCCTTTGCGATGGCTGCATAATGTTGGTATAATCCTTCCTGCGAAGGTTTGTTGTAATAAGGCGTAACCGACAGAATGGCATCGATACCATTCGTGTCAAGTTTAGAAATTTTGTCGACAACCGCTTTTGTACAATTTCCACCCACACCAAGCACAATGGGCAATCGTCCACCTACACAATCGACCACAAAACGAGCTACTTTATCGATTTCGGCTTCGGTAAGCGTTGGTGTTTCGGCAGTTGTACCTAAAACAACCAAATAGTCTGTCCCATTTTTAATCTGGTGTTCTACAATCCTCGAAAGCGCTTCGAAGTCAATCGACTCATCTGTTTTAAAGGGTGTAATCAACGCTACACCCATTCCTGTTAGTTTATTATTAATCATAGGATAATTGTACAAATTCGGTGCAAAAATACGGATTTAATCGTTAGTTTGTATACTTTTGAGGTAAAAAAACAGATGATTATATATTTGAATGGCTGTTGTATCCACTTCGTTGAGCTGATTTTCCTCCTTGAGTTGCTGCACATCAATTACCACATCGAACATTCCCGGGTAATTGTGCGTACCCACTTTACAAGCGGCATTGGCATAAAGTGCAAGATATTGTAAGGGTTTATTTTCGTTTACCGAAAGGTCGATAAGCAAATCAAAATTCAATTCTTCGAGCTCACGCATAAACGTGTCATTGGGCATTCCCGTAAAATCGGCATCTTTTTGATGCAAAATACGAAAATCGGGTAAAATAGCAGTCGAAATTTCCTTTTTTTGCACATAACCCCAAGCCATCACTTTTTTGCCATCGTTGTAAAACGTTTGAATCAACTGCTTTATTTCCGAATTCTTTTCGAGATAATCACTTTCGAACAACAATATAACAGAACGCGCACTTTCGTAATTCACGAATCGCTTTTCACGTTCAACGGTTTTCAACTGCTTGTTTAAACGCCTGTTGAACAAAAAAAGAATAACTTTCTGAATAAGATTATTCATCTGATTGTATTTGTATTAGCCCCAAGCCCCTAAAGGGGATGTGTAGTTACTTTTGTCTCTTAAACTCGAATCACTTATTTAAAGTAAATCACTTCGAATACCACTCCTTAAGCCCCTTTAGGGGTTTGGGGCGGTATTATAAACTATCTTTTATATCTTCAAAAATATCTTCCAACGCTTCCAATCCTACCGACACTCGAATGGTTGTATCCATAACCCGCATCAATTTGCGAGCTTCGGGCGTAAAAGTACCAAAAATTGTGCTTGCCGGATGTATTGCCAACGATTTATTGTCAAATAAGTTAGTAGCGCGTTTCACCAATTTAAGTTTATTTAGAAACGCAAAACAAGCCTCACGCGATTCCAAATCTAGGGTAAACATAGCTCCGGGATAATCTCCAAATTGCTTACGACTAACATCGGCAAATTTATTTTCGCCAAGCGTTGGGTAATTAACGCACTGCACTTGTGGCAGCTGCTCAACTTTGGATGCTAGTTCGAAACAAGTGCGCGAGGCTTTTTCGTACCGCAATGACAGTGTTTCGAGCCCAAGAGTTTGCATATAAGCGGCATGCGGTGTCATGTAAGCGCCCATATTCCGATGAATTTCTTTGCGCAGCTTGGTAGTAAACGCCAAATCACCTACTTCCTTAGCCAACGGAAGTAATTTGGGTGAATTCATCCAATTGTATGTTCCGTAATCTATAATCAAACCTCCAAGCGAAGTTGCGCCACCCGAAATGTATTTTGTGCTCGAAATTAGTTCAATATCAACGCCATGCGCTTTGGCATTGAAAGCACAAAA
>CAZEEN010000417.1:0-1974 GCA_964511115.1 uncultured Paludibacter sp.
TTGTCGGTTAACTTGTACGACAAATTGACGCGTGGTTCGAGTTCAAAAAAGTTTTCACCGTTGTTCGAGAAATTTGTAATACGCACCGAAGGTTGAAAAAGTAAATTAGGCGAGAGTTTAATTTTATTATCCAAATAAACTGCCGATTCGATGGAGTTAAAAATATCACTGATAATTGGTGTCGCGGAAGTGGATAGGTAATTGTAATTCGGTTCGTAAATCAAATATCCTGCATGTGCGCCAAACACCATATTCCAGTTTGTAGATAACGAATATTTCCATGCTGAGCGAAGCGAAAAATCATTGACCGAAGCACGATTAAGGCTTTCAGTAGTTTTTTGTTGTTCCTCTTCTTTGTAGCTGTATTTCTGTCCCGATTTATTACGGTAGCGACTGAACGAAAGGATATTTTCGGCATACAATTTAGAGCTAAAAACCCTGTTCCAACGACCCGAAACCAACCAATTGCCCCACTGCTGATTAATATGACTACGTTCGTCATTTTCCATTTTCCACGGCTTAGTCCAGTAGTTCAAATAATCGTCGCCCTGATAGAGATTCAGACTCAGATTGTTTTTATTGTCGGGTTTCCAACTAAGTTTGGCATTTATATCATGGAAACCGTAGGCTACAATGGCATCATTCTCGTTCATTACAATTGATAGTCCTCCTAATAAGGCATCTGTCAGGGTTTTACGAGCAGTAACAATATAACTCATTTTCTGATTAACCAGCGGTCCTTCAAACGTAAAAGCCACATCCGTTACACCCAAACTAAACGAACCCTGATGTTTTGATACATCACCTTCGCGCTGAGTAATATCCACAATCGACGATAATTTTCCGCCATGCCGTGCAGGGAAATTTCCTTTGTAAAAATCCACGGTGTTTATCATATCGGGATTAAACACAGAAAACAAACCGCCCAAATGATTCACATACGTAAGCGGCACATTATCGAGCAGGTATTGGTTTTGTCCGGCTTCACCGCCACGCACCATCATCAGGCTCATGCCTTCGCTTTGTGTTTGCACTCCGGGAAGCAACTGCAAGACTTTTATCACATCGGGTTTACCACCAATAGCCGGAATTTGCATTAGTTCCTTTGCCGATATGCGGCTCACTTCATAGGTTTTCTCGCGTGTTGCGGTAACTGTCACTTCAGCCAAGCTATTTTCGGCGTACAGTTTTATGCTGATCAAACTATCGCGTGTGTTATTTAGTTGTAGATGCTGCGCTTTGTATCCTATAAACGAAATTGTAACCGAGCAGGGAGTCGTTACTTTCAAATTAAAATAGCCACGGTTGTCGGTGCTCGTTCCTGCGTTATGCGATTTTTCCCACACATTGGCTCCAATCAGTACTTCACCCGTTTGCGCATCGCGCACAAAACCCGAAAGTTGAATTGTAGCTGCTGACAAACTTAAACCTGTCAGACCGACAGGAAGGCACGGTGACACAAAGACGCAAAGGAGTGAGAAAAAGAAATATTTCGTTTTAAATATCATAAAATTTATTTTCTATTGAATTAAATATTTTATATTTGTACTTCTAAATCTAAAAAAACAATTTATGCAAACAAACTTTCACTTTAAATCAGCACAAGACATTAATAATGAAGTGCTTGATAAAATCAAATCGACTTACGATACAAAATCAATCACTATAACAGTTGAAGATAACACTGATACTTACAGTCTATCGGTTGAACAAAAGAACCTATTAGATAATCGGGTTAATGAAAATACTGCTGATTATATTTCAGCTTCCGAATCCATTAATAGATTAAAAAGGAAAAATGAGTTATAAAATCATTGTTTCTCCACGAGCTCAGGAAGAAATTGAAGAATCGTACGATTTTTATGCAGGTAGAAATATGTCTTCTGCAACTCAATTTATTTCATCGCTTACACAAACATAGAAGTCATCTTGACTTTTTGTTATTTTTAATTTTCTTGAATAATATAATCATAA
>CAZEEN010000418.1:0-1974 GCA_964511115.1 uncultured Paludibacter sp.
TCAGCGAACTTTTTTGAGACTTTTTAGTCTCGTTCAGCATCTTATTGGTCGTTTCAAGCGTTTTTAATGCTTGCTTTCGCTGTGCTTCGAGTTCTTTCACGCTTTGTGCTTGCATGGGAAGCGTAATGCACAAAAGTAGGAGTAATATAAGTTGTTTAATGTTCATATCTTGCTTGTTTCTTATTTATTTATATTGTTTCAATTGCCCAAAGCGGCAAATTTGTCATCCAACTTTCGGCTTTGTAATCTATCAGAATGCTAAAATACAAAAGTTCGTTGAAAAAAGTGTAATCAAACAACACTTTTTACGTGTAAAAAGTGTAGTGCGGATACATTTTTTGCAGGATAAATATGTAATTCTCAATATTTCTCACTTATTCAACAATTGATTTATGTCAGCAACTGAATATTTCGAAGGGTCAATTTTCGTAAAACTGAGCTCACTATCAAATACTGCTTTCGAAATTTTAAAGTCGAATTTTACGGTACGCTTACCGTTTGTAGCTACTAAATTTATAATCTGTGGAAAAATAATTGTTTCCAAAAGCGCAAACTGACTGTAAGCAATCTCCATTCGGTAGTCGGAATTAATGGCTTTCAGTTCCGTTTTCTCAATGCGGTCGGTGGAGTTTATCATTATTTGCTGATTCATTTCGGTACTTTGGTAGGTTATAACATTCAGATTGTTAATGCTTTCAACTTGTTTGCAATTACGCAAATCGGCTTCGGCACTACCAACGGTAAAAAAGCGATTTGAGAGCATGGCTTGTAAATCGGAAAAACCGACTGTTAAGCCAAATTTGGTTTTAAAATAGGCAAAAGGTACAGGATACAACTTTTTATTCACCTTATCGAATACCAATAGGCTATCCTTGTTAATTTCCACTTTGAACATTTCGAAGCCCAAAAACGGCTGTATAGAAATATGAATAGCAGAGTCGGTTCGAATTTTACAACTCGCGGACGTGTTGAATTTCCGTCCACCAACTTCTACAGCCACCGACATTTTACTTACATTGGCTGTAGCAAATGTTGGTTCTGCTTTTTGGATTTTATCCACCTGCTCCATCAATTTACGGTCGACATTATCGGGTTGAACCAAGGCTTTTTTGCTTTTACAGGCAGTAAATGCTATTGAAATAAGCAATACAGCAAAAATATAATTTGTTTTTTTACTACTCATTTTTCTTTAATAATTCAGTTAGGTTTTCAATTTTCAGTTTTAAAGCATCTGTTTTATTTTCGGTTTCGTAGGCTTTTTTCCACATTTCGAGTGCTTTTTTCTCGTTGCCCGTTTTAAGCAAAATATCACCGTAGTGTTCGTACATTACGCCAGGGTCTTGCTTTTTATCCATATTATCAATGGCACGCTCCATGTAAAATTTAGCCAACGAATAATTTCCCTGCTGGTAAAAAATCCAAGCGTAAGTATCGAGATAAGTACTGTTTTTGGGTTCTTTTTCTATTGTTTTGGCGCTCAGACTTTCAGCTTTTTTCAAGTTCATGTTTTTTTCGGATAAATAATAAGCATAATTATTCATTACATAAATATTGGCCGGATTTGCCTCCAATGCCTTTTCGTAAGCTTCGAAAGCACGTTGGGTGCTATCCATTTTGTAATAAATATCGCCAATTTGTGCGTAATAATCACCTTTTACAGGTTTTTCTTCCTCTTTCACCAGACTCAGCGCTTTATTGTTGGCATCGAGTGCAATCAAGTAGTTTTTAAGTTGCGTCTCGGCTATTCCTTTGTAAAAATAGTATTGGTGTACATCGGGCAAAGTGGTAATTGCCCTATCGGAAGCTTTTTGAAGTTCTTCGAAATTCTGCTCCTGCAAACGTAACTGTATCAGCTGCATCCACGTTTGTTCGTTTTTCGGATTAATGTTGAGCATGGTTTCATAATTCGCCAAGGCCTCTGTATTTCGTTTTCGAAATTGCAGAAAGACAGCATAATAATCGTATACCTTTTCT
>CAZEEN010000419.1:0-1967 GCA_964511115.1 uncultured Paludibacter sp.
CAAAGCACCTCCATCAATAGGAACTCCAACGACCATTGGATCACCTGGTCCTGGAGGATCACCGCCTGTAGGCCATCGCCGTCAGGTTAATACTCTAAATGTTTGAAATACTTATATTTACATTTTTTAAAAAGTTTATATTTTACATTTCATGCTGTTTTTTTTTATCTTACCGTTTACACTAAAAAAAATAATTTGTCAAAAATTTGCTAAAAAGATATTTTTTTTATCCCGTTGAGCATCTAAGCAGCGGGATTGCTTTGTTTCAGTTTCTTTCATTTTAATCTTTCATTTTAAATTATTATAAGTATTTAGTAATTAGCACAATACAAGTAGCTCTTTATTTAGTTGTTACAAATATACGTATTAATTATATATCAATCAAATAAATATATAAAAATATTTTAATTTAATGCTATTTATTTCAATAAAATTACTAACTATAACAAAGAATTATTATTATTTCGTATAACGCTAATGAGTCTTTCTTTTTCTCAAACTGCATATTATCAGGTGCTATTGTAATTATTTGATTAATATATTGAACCATTGTTGTTTTTTTTAATAAAACAAATCTAAAATCAGGAAGCATATTTCTTAATGATTTGTAAGTTTTATACATACTCAATATTATGCCATTTTTTAACCAAATATCTTTTGCAATACGCCAAAATACCGACCAATTAAGTATTAGCCAAAGTAGTTTTGCGTATAACATCGTTTCAAATCTCTCTACTTTCATTTTTTTTATTTCATGAATTTTACCTATGCTTTTCCACACTTTAAAAATCAATTCTATTTGCCATCGCATGCTATATAAAAATCTTATTTTTTCAACAGGCAGTAAGTCTTCGGATATATTTGTGATGTAAATATTTAAACTCATACGTGCCTTTTTTTCTTTTGACATTACAGCTCCTTTTTTTTCGGCTTCTTTGTTTGCTTTTCGTAATCTAGCTTCTATGGTTTCGTCTGATAATCGTTCAACTATCATCCTTACTTTAAGTTGTTTGTTTTTGCCAATAAAAACGTGTTTTTCAATTCTTTGGAGTTGTTTTTTTTTAAGTTCTGCCGCTATGTTAATGAAGTTTATTGGATTATTATCATCAAAATTAAAATACGCTTCGGTTGTTGTATTTAATCTATTCAAAAAAAAAGCATTTTTCTCATTAATTGAAATCATTACAGAAATAGATACGTATCCTAAATCTCGTATTAATAAATCGCCTTCTTCAACTGTTGAAAGAGTGTTTACTGCATTTGTTTGGTCATTTTTATTGAATCCACTCAGACTTAATTCAAAAATATAGCCTGTTTTAAGATCGTATTCAAATTGAATTCTTATTTGAGAAGAAGATGCTGAGCCACCACTTCCAGGATATTTATTAGTCATATTTTCAGGTAGTTGAAAGGAAGTTGAATCTTTAATTCTGATACTTTTAAAATTATCTGAAAAAGTAAATGCTGACATGTTTTTCTTCAAAATTTCTTTTAATCTGTCTTCAACAAGCTTTTTTAAGAACTCAACCGATTGTTTTGAAAAACGTTCGTCAATAGATTGTTTTCTTATTTTAATTGAATAATAATTTGCAAAATCGCTAGACAAATCATTCAAACTTAAACTATTATTGTCAAAATTAGCGGTAAGAATAGTATTCAAAAATGTAACTCCATTAATTTTTCCAGATTCTCTTTTAACGAATTCAGTTTCCTTTGCAATTTTTTCAATTGCGTCTTCTGTAAAAAAAGTTTTAAGATCAGATGCCAATTCATTCGACAATGAATAAAGAACACCTGCATTTATTTACATAGAAATTATTACAAAACGCTGCATTTGTAATGTACTGAATAATAACTAGTTGCGATTAGCCTGACGGCGATGGACGAAAGGGTTGATGATTTTATAAAATTGTTTGCTAAGGAAATGAATGATAGTGTTTACAATTCCAATTCGGAATTGTATGATG
>CAZEEN010000420.1:0-1967 GCA_964511115.1 uncultured Paludibacter sp.
TGAAGATGCAAATGTATAACATCAATTCGTAATTATTTTTTTTTACAAAAAAAAATCACATCCTTCCGAGCAGAATGTGATTTTTAAAAATCAAGTTTACTTATTTTACGAATAGCTAACTCTAGTAATTTTTTCGGAAACATCCCAAAGCTGTCGGATATGCTCTTTGTTGAGCGCATGATTGTTAGGACGTACTATAACGGGATATCCTTTCATTTCATTCGCTCCATTAGGGCCAAAGTATTCGCCACCAACCACCGATTCGTCGACCGAAGCACGCAATTGCGGTAATGCACCCATCGAAGCCGGTTGAATAAATAATTTAAAAAGAGGTTTGAGAATGGTTTGTAAAAAACTACCACCAATGCTGCTGAAAAGATTGGTATCAGATACTCCTGGATGAGCAGCAACGGCTTTTATATCTAATTTATTAGTAGTAAAAAACGCTTGTAATCCGTAAGTAAACAATAAGTTTTCGAGCTTCGAACGCCCATAAGCTGCCATTGGACTATAGCCTTTCCCATTATTGTAAAGCAAATTGTTGAAATCCATTTTGCCTTGTTTGTGCGCAATACTACTCACATTTACCACGCGCGAAGCAGGTGTAGCTTTCAACTTATCGAGTAATAATCCCGTAAGCGCAAAATGTCCGAAATGATTAGTGCCTTGCTGACTTTCAATACCATCTTTGGTAAGTTGGTATGGGGGCATCATAATTCCGGCATTATTTAGTAATATATCTAAGCGCTTAAATTCACGGTTGAAACGTTCGGCAAAGGTATTTACCGACGATAAGTCTGCCAAATCGAGCGTCATGACTACAATTTGAGCAGCTGGAGTCAATTTCAGAATTTCGTTTTTGGCTGCTTCGCCCTTATCGTAGTTTCGGCAAGCCAAAATTACTGTTGCGCTCTTTTCGGCATAAGCTTTTACCGATTGTAATCCGAGACCGCTATTTCCGCCAGTTACAATTATTGTTTTGCCGGCAAGCGAAGGAATGTTATTTGTTGTCCAGTTCATGTTGTTTCTATTTTTTAATCAAACAACATTCAACTCAAAAAAGTTTCGACTTTAAGGCTGATATTCCGATTTATTCAGAATTAACTGATAATTAGAGTTTTTCATTAAGTTTTGGAGCGTAATATCCGGGTTTTCGTCCATGTATTTCTGAATAATTTGCCAGCCTACCCACGTACCCAATCTTCCGGGCGATTCCTGCGAAACAGTGGCTGTAAACGGAGCGTCGTTTAAGTATTTATTAATCAGTAATTGGTCGGACGAATATATATCTTTTTGACCAACTATGGTATTCCATATTTTTTCTTCGTACTTGCGACTCCATTCCCACTGAAAGCGCGTGTAACCCATAATGTCGTTTGGTGCGAGGTCGGGCATTACAACCGATAGCACGTACAACACTTTTCCGCGAAAAAGCATGTTTTCCAATAGCCTATCTTGCCCGCCATCGAACTGAAAGTGTCGGAACAACAATGCCGAGATTAAATCGGGGGCAATGCTTGCCGGACGCATGTTGTAAAGCATATATTGATAGCTTATTTCGGCGTATTTTGGATAATTGCTGCCAAGATACATATCGAGTCCAATACCTACGAAATCGTCTTCGAGAATGATGGAACGGTTAAAGCCCGAAACGAAAAAATAAACCGGAGGCGTTTTTATTTCGGGGAAAAAATGATTCAGATATTGATAGGCTTTTAAAATATTCGATTTGATGGAATCTATAGAAACAAAGGTTTTTTGAACATCGGCATTTACTTTTTCGAACTCTTTATTGGTCCGAAATGCTTTGATTAGTCGGGCGACTTCGGCAGTGTCGTTTGGATTTGCGCCCATTATTTGTTCGGCAAAATAGGGCATAAATTGCGGATAATCGTTGTAAAATCCGTTAACTACAGTTCGCAGATTTGATGTATCGGCATTCAGAAGCAACGAATCGAAACGAATTA
>CAZEEN010000421.1:0-1966 GCA_964511115.1 uncultured Paludibacter sp.
CTGTATAATTATTATGATACATTTAACAAAAAAACACCCGAACTTCACTTGCTTTCAAAAAATTGTATCTATGTCCTGACTCACAACTGGATGACTAATGTACCTGTATGGCTATTGAAGCGATATAAATGAAAAAATTATGAGGATATCTCATTCTGCTGGTATTTGGAAAGCGAAAGCTTTCCTGACCGTCGGTTTTTCTCTTTTTTCTTGGTAGGCACACTCTTCCAGTCACCTCTGATTTAGTAAAGAATGTTAGCGGAGCTTCTGCTAGTTTTAGCACCACAATTGAAACTTAGTATTCAGGGCGTGCTTCAAAAGTGTATATCGATTGCTATGATTTAATGTTTAACAAAGTTTCAGACCGGAGAGTGTTTTCCGGGCTGTTGTACTTACAGAAATTTAATTCTCGAAAGAAATTTGTTACTACCAAAACCAAAATGATATAACTATGGCAAAAAAACTGTTCTTACAATTAAAGAGATATCCATCTCAACCATTCAGTTGAATTGAGTGGATTAAATCAGTATCACTGATATTGCACGACATAAAAATCCTTTAGAACCCAAAAATGTGGTCAAAAACTGGATGAGGTTGAAAAATACCCTGGAGTACCTGGGACTTTGGGAGCAGCTTAACAATCCTAATTTTAAAGGGGTCGATTTCGACCCCCTTTTGAAAGAAGCCGGGAGTAATGCGTTTACGATGAGTCCATCCCGATGGGTAAAAATTACGCATGCCATCGGAATTATTACAAAAAATGGGGCAGGCGGAGGTACCTACGCACAAAAAGATATTGCGTTTAAATTTGCCAGCTGGGTGTCGGTAGAGTTTGAATTATACCTTATAAAAGAATTTCAACGCCTTAAAGAAGAAGAACAGAAACAACTCGGTTGGCCGGCCAAACGCGAACTGGCTAAAATCAACTACCATATCCATACCGATGCAATTAAGCAAAACCTGATTCCGGATGAAATCACCAAAGAACAACTCAACTTTGTGTGTGCCAACGAAGCGGATGTGTTGAATGTTGCTCTTTTCGGAGTGACGGCTAAACAATGGCGTGATGCCAATCCTGATTTAAAAGGCAATATCCGCGATTATGCAACGATAAACGAGTTGATTTGCTTGTCGAACCTCGAAAATCTGAATGCGGTTTGGATTAATGAGGGCTTGCCTCAACAGGAGCGGCTCGTCCGGTTGAATCAGGTTGCCATTCAACAAATGAAAGTATTGCAACAGGTTGAAAAACGTAATTTGCTAAAATAGAAGGTAATGAACTACACCGATAGTCTGGGCACTAACACGGCTTCTGACAAAAAGGTGTATGCGAATCAACTCAACATGCTGAAAGAAACAGGTTTGTTTACCGAACAAGGGCTCGAATTGCTGGCTACGAATCAGGTTCCTTTAACTCAAATCTACAGGAATTTTTTGCTGGCTGAAGTGTATGGGCGGAAACAGGGTTATCATAAGGTGTATTCGGTACTACTGGCTCCCGTCAATCATCCTTCAACCGATTCCGAAGTTGAATCGCTGAAACGCTACTTGCGCAATGAAGTGCAGGATAGACTTGTTAGCGTTACCTTAGAAGATTTCTCGCAGGCTTTAGTCGAAAATTGTCCGGTAAGCAGGCTTTAGTGGATGGATGGATTTCGGCAGCGGTACCACTTTTCTCTTAAATAGTATGAATATTTTTTCGTTGCCTGATTCGTTCAAATACGCTGGTTTGTGTGCTTCTCTCAGCTTCAATGTCGTAATCATTCTGTAAACCCAACCAAAATCCGGCAGAGTTACCAAAATAGGAACTTAACCGCAAAGCTGTATCGGCAGTTATTCTACGGTTGCCTTTGATAATTTGTGAAATTCGGGTTTGAGGAATCTCCAGGTCTTTAGAAAGCTTGTAGGCAGAAATATTCATCGGAATCAGAAATTCCTCATTTAATATTTCTCCGGGATGTATGTT
>CAZEEN010000422.1:0-1483 GCA_964511115.1 uncultured Paludibacter sp.
TTACTGATTTTTGAATAAAGTAAGTCCCGAAAAAATCGCCCTGAAGCCCGAATTTACCCGTAATTTTGGCATTTTTGCGATAAAAAAAGAGACTTTCAATTCACAAAAATCAGTAGGTTATTTCAAGAAATTCGTAATTGATATTATTAAGTCAATTGGAAAGCTAAATACCCCTGGCTCAATAGGATAATTTCATGGTGACTCTGCCAAATTTTGATACCCTGCCAATTGAAAAATTATCATTAAGTTTTGACAATGTAACCAATTCATATAAATTTTTTTGGTTTTTAGCAATTTTGGAACACATTCGTGAGAAACAATCTCGAGTAATTTCTATTAATGATTTGCTTTCTCGGATGGTGGCGGGAGTTTGGTATCCAACTAATTATTTTCGACTTTCCTTTGGGAAACAAGACCGACTTGGACAATTGGCTTTGCAAATTAGTGCAAACGCTAATTTGCCAGCAGACACCAAACGGCAGGATGTTATTTCGGCATTAGAAGGATACCTTGCGAAAAATTTGTCCATTTCTCGTGAAACTAAAAGTTTGAGCCAGTATGTTCCCTTTAGATTTTTACGACCATTCTTTTTGCAAGAATTACGGGGAATAAAAGACACGGAAATTAATTCTCGAATTGAAAAGCTGGCTCAACTGGCGTTTGAAAATGATAAATCTCCTTGCTTGTATCGCTTTACATCCCACTCATTTACAGAAATTGAAATTCATCCAGTTTGGTTTGAATATATAAATAGAAATTTGTATATTTTGAATGGTTTTTGCTTGTGGCATTTGGTTAACTATATTCAAAAAAATAATCCAAATGTTCCAAATATTTCGAGTAAATTATTTGAGCCTTTACAAAGAGACTTAAAACAAGCAAAGGCATTTTGGACGTTGGTTCTTGAAAAAACTGAAAAGGTGTCTTGCATTTATTCTGGCGTGGAATTGAGAAAAGGATTCTTTTCTTTAGACCATTTCTTGCCGTGGCGATTCGTTGCTCACGATTTATTGTGGAACATTGCCCCAACCCCTAAAAATGTTAATTCTGCTAAAAGTGATAACCTGCCAAATACCAATTTGTATTTCAATTTATTTGCCGAGATGCAATACAAGGCTGTTAAAATTGTGGCCAAGTCAAATAAAAGTAATCTTTTGGAAGATTACACATTGCTGTTGAAAACAAGTTCGCTGGATGAAATTAAGAATTTGTCGTTCGATAAATTTCATGATGCTTTGTATTCTGTAATTGCCCCACAAATTCAAATTGCCACTAATATGGGATTTAACGCTCAATGGAGTTATGCTAAACAGTGAAGAAGTAACACTTCAACCTATAAAAGAACTTGCCGAAATAGCGCAGGAGTACGGCGCTGTATTTCACTGTGATGCGGCGCAAGCCGTGGGGAAAGTCCCTGTCAACGTGGATGAATTAGGAATTGATCTACTCTCGATCAGCGCGCATAAGTTGTATGGTCCCAAAG
>CAZEEN010000422.1:1493-1956 GCA_964511115.1 uncultured Paludibacter sp.
TTCCATCCCAATGGAACCTATATGGTCTGGCGGCGGGCAAGAAAATGGCTTGCGTTCAGGGACAACGAACGTCCCAGGTATCGTTGGATTTGGAGAAGCATGTTCAATCTCTAATCTGGAATTACACGGTGAGTCTGTAAGAATAAAGCAAATGCGAGATCAGATCGAATCACAACTCATGTCACAAATTCCTTCAATGTTAATAAATGGATGTGACGCAGAAAGATTGCCAAATACAAGTAGTCTTACATTTCCAAGTGTTGATGCAGATGCGCTAATCCTTAATGCTCCCGAACTCATGATGGGGACAGGGTCCGCTTGTACTTCTGGAGCGATTGAACCGTCCCATGTTTTGACTGCCATGGGAGTAAGCCGGGAGAATGCTTCATCAACTATCCGAATTAGTCTGGGGCGGTTTAATACTGCGAAAGAGATTCCGATTATCGTAAAATTTATTAAGCAG
>CAZEEN010000423.1:0-1953 GCA_964511115.1 uncultured Paludibacter sp.
TGGTTGCCCTGCGGCGTTATTATCTGTGCTAATCTGTGTTATCTGTGGACAAGGAAGTTGTTGGTGGTTGAAGTTACTACCCTTTCCTTTTTTTGTCATTCATTAAGGAAGGATTCTGTCGCGTATCAAAAATATCGGTAATTAAAATCACATCATCAATGTTTCTATAAACTATCTTATAGTTTCCAACAACCACATACCTGTGTCCCTCACTTAAATGTTCTAACCAAAACTCTACTTGTCCCATTTCGGGCTGATTGTATATTAAAAATGTTGCTTCAAAAATCTTTTTCTTAATTTTTTTAGCAACACTAATATTCGCATTATTTTTGTGATAGTTGTAAATGATTTTCAAGTTGTCAGATGCAAATTCAGACCAAATTACTTTCTTCATCATCACCAATTTTCCGATTCCTTTATGAGATTTTCTTGACTCATGAATCTTCCGTTTTTGAAATCTTCATTTGCACGTTTAGCTCTTTCAACCAATTGTTTTTGCGTAAACTGTTTAATAGTTGATTCGAAACAAGTTTCTTTAATTTTCTCTTCAATTTTCCTGAAAACAACTTCGTCCTTAATGTTAATCAGAACATTAATTGCTTCTAATTTCCTAGTCTGAAAGTTTGTATAATTCATCTGTCTACTAATTATTTTTTAACCAACAAGTGCTATTCAAGCATATTTCAATTTTAATTGAAGTGCAAATATACTATCTTTTCGTGAAATTGAAATAGTGACTTGATTTTTTAACGAAATAAAAATTTGCCCTATGGTCGTTATTGGGTCGTTGCCCGTTATTTGCCCTTCGGGCGTTATTATTGGGTTATTGGCCTGAAGGCGTTATTATTAGCTACGCTGTTATTATGGCCTTTGGCGTTATTGGGTGCGTTGCACGTTGGTTGGCTCTTCGTGCGTTAGTAGCCCTGCGGGCGTTATTGGGTTATTGGCCTAAAGGCGTTATTTACCCTTCGGGTGTTGGAGGGGCTTCGCCGTTATTGGGTTATTTATTTCCGTTGGTCATGACCGTTGGTTGGCTGCGGCGTTAATAAATAGAAAATGTTAAATAGGTAAATTCTAATCGTTCTTGTTTTTAATTGAAACTATACTTTTTGCATTCAAAGGGCTAACTACTTTTATACCTGTTTCTTCTTCTAATTTTAAACGAGCTTCTTTTGCTATATTTCCACCACGCCTTGCTACAGCTTCGTGTTCGTTAAACGATTCGGGGTTTGTTACTGCAGATATTTCTTTGGTAGATAGTTCTGCCAGCATATTAATAACCAATTCTTTATTGGTCATGTTGTCACGTAGGTTTTCTTTTTTCAGACCTTTGAACTTTTTATATTCTTTAGCCGTTTTGTCTGCCCAGGTTTTGTAAATAATGTCGGTTAAAGTAGCAAACTCAAATCTAAAGTTTTACGTAGTTTTCCAGTTTCGGTAGTCATTTCTACCTGGGGACAATTTGTCCCTATGTAATCGCCAAGTAATGAATCACGCTTTCTTAACTTTTTCAGATAATCAGTTGGATTGGCACTATCAGTAAGTATATTAATTACATCTACTACGGAAAAATACCACTCCTCTTCGTCTTCGTTCCATTTTGAACGTACTTTTTTTTCTTCGAAAAGCTTAATTGAATTCTGTTTTTCCATTAATTTAAAGGTAATAAAAGTTCGCAATGACAATGGGTTTAGTAAAGTTAGAACCAACGGTCAGCGACCGAAGGGAGATAAATTAGAAGTTAGAAATTTGAAAATAATAACCATCGGCTATTATCGTTAAATTAATCATTATCAACATATCATCCCTCCCGATAGCTATCGAGACACAACATCACATTTAATTAACATCCGTCATTGGACGGATTAATTACAGGCAAAGATAAAAAAAAAATTGCATACAGGCAATTTTTTAAGTGGTTATTAGTCCTTCGGGCGTTAGTTACCCTTCGGG
>CAZEEN010000424.1:0-1947 GCA_964511115.1 uncultured Paludibacter sp.
GTTCGAATTTCGAAAATTCGAAATCTGGAATACGACATTATGCTTAGTTTGGCTGCTACTGGTATTCGTATTATTGCACCTATTCCGGGCAAAGGAACAATTGGTATCGAAGTTCCAAATGCTGACCCTCAAGTGGTTTCGATGCATTCGGTTATTGCTTCCAAAAAATTTCAGGAATCGAAATTTGAACTTCCGGTGGCTTTTGGGCGAACTATTACCAACGAAATTTTCATGATAGATTTAGCTAAAATGCCTCACTTACTGGTTGCTGGGGCTACTGGTCAAGGTAAGTCGGTTGGTTTAAATGCTATTATCACTTCCTTGCTCTACAAAAAACATCCCGCTCAACTTAAATTAGTTTTAATTGACCCCAAAAAGGTGGAGTTTAATATTTACGGCGATATCGAAAAACATTTCTTGGCAAAATTGCCCGATGGCGAAGATGCTATTATTACCGATACCAGCAAAGTGGTGGAAACGCTAAACTCACTTTGTAAGGAAATGGACGAACGCTACGATTTACTTAAAAAAGCGCATGTTCGTAATATTAAAGAATATAATGAGAAATTCTTCAACCGCAACCTGAATCCCGAAAAAGGACATCGTTTTTTACCCTATATTGTGGTGATTGTGGATGAGTTTGGCGACCTGATAATGACGGCGGGTAAAGAAGTGGAAATGCCAATTGCCCGTATTGCGCAGTTGGCACGTGCGGTGGGCATACACATGATTATTGCCACACAACGCCCTTCGGTAAACATTATCACTGGTGTTATTAAAGCCAACTTCCCTGCACGTGTTGCATTCCGTGTATCGTCGATGATGGACTCGCGAACAATTCTTGATGCTCCGGGAGCAAATCAATTAGTAGGACGTGGAGATATGCTTTTCTCACAAGGAAATGATTTGATGCGTGTTCAATGTGCCTTTGTAGACACACCCGAAGTAGAAAATGTAGTTCATCACATTAGCGACCAACAAAGTTATCCTACCGCATTTTATTTGCCCGAATATATTAGTCCTGATGGTGAAGGAATTGATATGAGTTCGGTGGATATGAGCAAGCGCGATTCACTATTCGAGGAAGCTGCTCGACTAATTGTGGCCAGTCAGCAAGGTTCTACTTCACTTATTCAGCGCAAATTCTCCATTGGCTACAACCGTGCAGGCCGCATTGTGGATCAATTGGAAGTAGCAGGAATTATCGGCCCATTTGAAGGTAGCAAGGCGCGTCAGGTGCTTGTAATGGACGATTATCATTTGGAACAGATTTTGAAACAGCTTTAATTTTTTAACCACAAAGGTCACAAAACTTTTCACAAAGAATAAAATGACTGAAAATGAAATTTCATATAAGATTATTGCTTGCGCAATAGAAGTTCACAAAGCTTTAGGCCCAGGACTTTTGGAAAGTGCTTATCAGGAATGTTTACTATATAAACTTAAAAAAGAAGGGCTTAGTGCTATAAAAGAAAAGGCTATGCCTTTAGTATTCGAAGAAGTTAAATTAGATTGTGGTTATCGAATTGATATATTAGTTGAAAATAAAGTAGTTATTGAAATAAAAAGTGTAGAGACTTTAAATGATGTTCATTTAGCTCAAACTCTAACATATTTAAAATTAGGAAATTATAAACTGGGCTTATTAATCAACTTCAATGTTTTATTACTAAAATCAGGAATTAAAAGAATAATAAATGGAACATTGTAATTACTATCTGAGTACTTTGTGTAAAATCTCTGTTTCCTTTGTGGTTATTATAAAAAAATCTATGAGATTAAGACTATCAATAATTCTATTCATATTTTCGATAGTGGGCATATCTGCTCAAAACAATGCTGATGCTGAGAAAGTTATAAACAACCTCATAGCATCAGTTAAAGCAACAGCCGTCAAAACCAATTTTCAACTTTCGGTAACAGAAAAAAATGGCGTAACTTCGCAGC
>CAZEEN010000425.1:0-1943 GCA_964511115.1 uncultured Paludibacter sp.
CGTTTGAGCGATTGCGTCAGAAATTTATCTCTGGTGCAATTGCCACAATAAAACGAACCGCCCGAACCCGGTAATAAATAAGCTATCTTCATGGGTTACTTCCTTTAAATGCGTAAACTTTCCCATCTTTTCCGGCAATAACCATAAAGTTATTAATCACTGCCGGTGTACTTTTCATAGCAATTCCCAATTCATAACTGTATAGTTTCTTGCCAGATAGAGGATTTATGAAATGAATTATGCCATCGTTTGAGCAAATAATAAGTTTGTCTTTTAACAGAACAGGCGAACTTTCAATTTTCCCATAAGCCTGATACATCCAAAGCACTTTACCGTTCTGTTTATCAAAGCAATACACTTTTTTGTCGTGCGAACCTATAAAAACGCTGTTGGCATTAACTGCTGGCGAGCTCAAAAATGGTGTGGCTTTTGGATTTGTGAATTTCCATTTCTTTTTGTTTTTGGTCAAATCAACGCAGGTAAAACCGCCATCGTAATCGCCCACAAAAGCCAGATTTTCGGATATTGCAGCCGATTCGGCCACATAAGTTCCAATTTCAACTTTGGCGATGTTTTTTCCATTTTTAGCATCTATAATATGTAAATACGAATCGCATCCTCCAATCACAATTTTTTTATTATCGGTGGCGGCAGCTCCGTTTAAGTAATTTTCGGTTTGGCATTTCCAAATTTGTTTTCCGGTTTCGAGCGACAAACAATATAAACTAAAATCGTAACTCGGCACTAATATTCGTATGCCATTACCATCCGAAAGCCAATTGGCAGAGCCCATAATTTGCCCTTCGGTACGAAATATCCATTTCAACTTCCCAGTTAGTTCGTCTAAAGCATACACTATTCCACTTGAGCTACTGATGATTACTGTTTTTCTGATAACAATAGGCGATGATTCTATCGACGATTCGGTTTTGAATTTCCATTTCACTTTTCCGGCCTTGTCCAAAGCATATAAATGTCCGTCCATGGAGCCGATAAAAATCAGATTGCCGCTAATCACGGGGGATGATTTTATCTCGTCGCCTGTTTTGAACGACCAAAGCAATTTCAAAGGTGTATTTAAGGTGCTGTGCGAAATGCCGTTTAACACATTGCTTCCCCTGTGATTTGGCCACGAAGTTGCGGTTTGTGCAAAGCTGCATAAACCAACAAAAATTGCAAAATATAATACACCTATTCTTCTCATTATTTTAATGCTATTGCTCCTGTTGGGCAGTTTTTGGCACAACTAATGGCTGTTTTTTGAGTTAATTCATCGATATTTTTTTCGATAGGAATCACTATTTCAACATCAAACCCACGTCCCGAAAATGCAAATCCGGTTTTATCGCCTTCACTTTGTGCTGTTTTGATGCAAATGCCACATTTAATGCATTTTAGTTTTTCTAAAATAATCGATTTATGCACTAAATTTTTAACTGTACTTTTTGGTTTATCAATAGTATAAACACGTTGACTTGCTTTGTGTTCAGATGATAAATTTCGCAAGGTGCAATTATCTTTTTCACGGCAATCGCAATGCAGGCAGCGCTGCGCTTCTTTTATGGCTTGTTGCACCGAAAATCCGGTCAGGTAATTCGCAGTTTTCTCTTGACCTGAATGATTGCCAGCTTCCTTTAAAAATTCCTCCCGCTCTACTTCGGCAATGCGTTTGTAAACAGAATTGAATTTTCGCTCGGGTGTTTTAACTTCTTTATTTTCAATATATTCTAATGTCCATTCGCACAGTTTCCGACCCAATGCCGCCGCTCGCACAGCCATTTTACTCTTGGTAGGAATTTGTTTCGGAGCTAAAATAGTACAATTATTTGATTTAAAAATTTCTAATCCATTAAGTTGCGATGATGTCGTTTTGTTGAAAACGGAAGTATCAATCAACGTTTCAGCTCCAATTGTGAGCAAAACAAATGAATATTTTTTAGCTA
>CAZEEN010000426.1:0-681 GCA_964511115.1 uncultured Paludibacter sp.
CTCTACATTTCAAAAATATTAATTAAATAGCATTCTGCTATTGTTCGCGCCACCAAGAAACCTAGGAAATTTCTCAAAGCGAACATGCAAAACAGATTCAATGAGCAAAATGCTCACGCCCAAACGGCGTGAGTCATTTTGACTTATCGTTTTGCATGTGGCCTTTCCTAGGGGCTTTGGTGGCGGATAAGACAAGACTCACGCTTTTTTATGCGTTGACATTTCTTATCTGACCAATGGCTGAATGCGCAAGCTAAAGCCAATGAAAATCATTTTTCCGAAAGAAGACTTCTTATATACGCTATTTCCCGAGCTTACTAACAGCGACGATAATCACATAATCAAAATATTATCTGATTATTACACTTACAATCAATTCAAACCTAAAGTTACAATTGACAACGACCTGATAATTGTTGAAATTGATATAAACACCATACAACGACACGAAATTGATTTCCAACGTGTAATATCATTTTGTGAGAAAGGCAACTTCAAAGATGCTAAACCCATCCTTTCGAAGCTTATAACTGAGAACCCAACAATCTCTGAATATCACCGAATAATGGGGCAAATTCTTTCGGATGAAGGTGACCAGGATGAAGCTGTTAATTGCCTAATTGATGCTTTGCGCTGGAACCCAAAAAATGCGTGGGCGCTGCTTATGATGGGCAATATTTT
>CAZEEN010000426.1:691-1938 GCA_964511115.1 uncultured Paludibacter sp.
TATTTTTGCAAAGTTTAAGGATGATATTGAATCAGCTATGAAATATTATGACCAAGCGCAAAAAAACAATCCAAACGACAATATTTCACTTAATAATATCGGCGCCAATTTAATGCAGCAGGGTAAAATTGCTGAAGCAAAAAAATACTTTTGGGAGGCAATGAAAATTAATAACAGCTATCCAAATACTCATTTTGCATTGGGAATGATTGCCGAAATGGAGAATGATTTACAATCAGCGTTTTACAGTACTGTTCAGGCTATTAGATTGAACAAAGTAAAAGATCAGCTATACAATAATTCAATCCATCAAGCTTTTACTATTGCAAAAAATATTATTTCAACAGATGTTGGAAAGATTACCTATAGAAAATATAGACGAGAACTTGAAATTGAATGTGGTAAAGAGATTGATATCATAAAAGATTCAGAAATTTTAACTGCGGCAAAATTTGAGTTTGCAGAGAACTACAATACCTACAAACACATCGTTAAGTTCAAACCAAACTATCCGGCTATCGAACATTTGATTATGCATGAATTAATGCATCTGAAATTTGCAATTGATGCGCGTAAAAACAATATAAATAAACTCTTTACGTCGCATTCACTTCATAGAAATGCATTTAGCAAATGGATAGAGCCCTCTGTTCAGAAATTGAAGCGCATGGGAGTGCCCGAAAATCAAATTACAAATTATATTAATGGTCTTTTTGATGGAATGAATCTACAAGTTTATAATACGCCATTGGATTTGTTTGTCGAAAATTCGTTGTATAACGATTTTCCGGAGTTGCGGCCATTTCAGTTTATATCTTTTTACAACTTACTAATGGAATCCTTGCAATCAGTAACCGACAAAAAGGTAATCGAAATTTCGCCAAAAGAAATTGTTTCGAAAAATAAGATTTACAACATGGTTAATGCTATGCAGTTCAGGGAATTGTATGGTATTGATATAGTGAGTGATTTTAAACCAACATCGAGCGAATTAAAACAAGCCACAACTTTCTACGAAGAGTTTTTAGAATACAAAGATGATAAAGAGCCTGCTGAAGAATATGAATTAGTACAACATTGGGCTGATGATTTACAACTTAGTGCGTATTTCGAGCTTGTTGACGAAAATACTTATCGCACAAAAGATACCAAGCAACAGGAATTATTGAATGTATTCGAAAAGTTTCTGGGAATAAAAAACGATACTGAAGTTGACCAAGAAGCCGAAACAAAAATATTCCTGAAAA
>CAZEEN010000427.1:0-1936 GCA_964511115.1 uncultured Paludibacter sp.
CCGATGAGTTTTTAAGTAAAGACAAGCTTGTAGTTTATACGCAGGGACTTAATCAACCCAAGAGCATTATGGAGTCGACCGCCGTGGGTGGTTTTGAAACAGGAAAATTAATTGTACTTGTGGACGAATACTCTGCTTCGGCAAGCGAAATTCTTTCGGGAGCTATTCAGGATTGGGACCGTGGAATAATTATTGGCCGTCGCACGTTTGGTAAAGGCTTAGTTCAGCGTCAGTTACCATTAGTGGATGGTTCGATGTTGCGGTTGACCACAGCCCGTTATTATACGCCTACCGGACGCTGTATTCAGAAACCTTACAAAGATGGTGTTGAGAAATACGAGAAAGATTTGATGGATAGATACAAACATGGCGAGTTTTTGCATGCCGACAGCATTCATTTGCCCGATTCGCTGAAATATCAAACCCTGACGCTCAAACGTACTGTTTACGGCGGTGGTGGCATTATGCCCGATATTTTTGTGCCGATTGATACCACACGTTACACCGATTTTCATCGCAAAATTGTGGCGCAAGGCATTGTAAATAAAGTGTCGGTGCAATATATTGATAAAAACAGAGCCGAACTCAAAAAGAAATACAAAATCTTCGAGAAATTCCGCAAAGAATTCGAAATTGATAATTCGATTATTGAAAAGTTAAAACAATTGGCTGAAAAAGAAAAGATTACGTTCGACCAAAAGCAGTACGACATATCCGAGCCAATGATAAAACTACAATTAAAAGCATTGGTAGCACGCGACTTGTGGGAAGTAAATGAGTATTATCAGATTATCGATGCCGAAAACGAATCACTCCAAAAAGCATTAGAATTACTTAGAACAAAAGGTGCTTACGAAAATATGTTGAAATAATCAGTTTTAGCCTCGAAGGTAATCCAATCTTACTACTTTCGCAAACTTTGTTATAAAAAGAGCTCATTTAGTTGAAGTTTTACAATAAAGTGCTAATTTTGCAGTCAATTTTATAAATATGCATGAAAGATGAGTGTTGTAGAGAGCATTAAAAATACTGGTAAAACTGCTTTTTCGTTCGAATTACTGCCGCCGCTAAAAGGCAATGGTATGGACGGTGTAAACCGCACAATTGAGACTTTACTCGAATTTGACCCAAAATACATTAACATAACCACACACCGTAGTGAGCTGGTTTTCAAAGAAATGGCTAACGGATTGTTCGAGCGTGTTTCGGAGCGTCATCGTCCGGGAACGGTAGCTATTGCTGCCGCCATACAGCACAAATACAAAATTCCGGTTGTTCCGCACATTATTTGCAGCGGATTTACACGCGAAGAAACCGAATACGCGCTTATCGACTTGCAGTACCTCGGAATTACCGATTTGTTGTTGTTGCGTGGCGATAAAGCCAAGCACGAAAAAGGATTTGTGGCAACCGGAAATGCTTTTGCCACTGAGCTACAAGTACAGGTAAATCGTTTCAACGAAGGCTATTTTTTGGATGGTTCGCAAATGAAAACTTCGATGCCATCTTTTTCGTACGGTATGGCTTGTTACCCTGAGAAACACGAAGAAGCACCCAATTTGGATACAGACTTATTTTACGCCAAGCAAAAAGTGGATGCCGGAGCTGAATACTTGGTGACTCAAATGTTTTTCGACAATCAAAAGTATTACGATTTTGTGGAGAAATGTCGCCAGACTGGAATAAATGTGCCCATTATTCCGGGATTAAAGCCGCTTACATTCCTAAATCAGATGACGGTATTACCCAAAATCTTCAAAACCGATTTCCCCGAAGAGTTTGTAGCCGAACTGCGCAAATGCAAAACCGATGCCGAAGCTACCGAAGTGGGAGTGGAATGGTGTATATTGCAGGCTAAAGACTTGATTAAAAATAACATACCAAGTATTCATTTTTACAGTTTAATGGCAACACAGAGCGTAAAACGGGTAGCGAA
>CAZEEN010000428.1:0-1934 GCA_964511115.1 uncultured Paludibacter sp.
AAAAGCTCCATAAACTAAATAATATTGCAAAATATATCACATCGACTCTTTTCATTATTTTAATGCTATTGCTCCTGTTGGGCAGTTTTTGGCACAGCTCCTGACTGTTTTTTCAGTTAATTCATTAATATTTTTTTCGATTGGAATGGCTATTTCCACATCAAATCCGCGTCCTGAAAATGCAAATCCGGTAATATCACCCTCGCTTTGTGCTGTTTGAATGCAAATGCCACATTTAATGCATTTTAGCTTTTCAAAGATTATTGTTTTATGTCCCAAATTTTTAACTGTATTTTTGGGTTTATCAATGGTATAAACACGCTGACTGGCTTTGTGTTCGGTTGATAAATTGCGCAACGTACAATTCTCTTTTTCCCTACAATCGCAATGCAGGCAGCGCTGAGCCTCTTTTATGGCTTGTTCGGCGGTAAATCCAGTCAAATAATTCTTTGTTTTAACTTGAATAGAATGATTGCCAGCTTCTTTTAAAAATTCTTCCCGTTCCACATCGGCAATTCGTTTGTAAACTGAATTGAATTTTCGCTCGGGTGTTTTAACTTCTTTGTTTTCAATATATTCCATTGTCCATTCGCACAGTTTTCGTCCCAAAGCCGAAGCTCTTACAGCCATTTTGCTTTTGTTAGGAATTTGTTTGGGGGCTAAAATAGCACAATTGTTCGATTTAAAAATTTCCAATCCATTGAGTTGCGATGAAGTAGTTTTGTTGAAAACGGAATTGTCAATCAACGTTTCAGCTCCAATTGTGAGCAAAACAAATGAATATTTTTTAGCTAATTCCTTTTCAATTTGGGATGCATCAACAATTTGATTTTGAAAAAACTCAACTCCCAATGATTTTATCGTATCAATTTCAGCATCAAGCACTTTGCGAGGTAGTTTCTCTTCGGGAATATCGGTACGCATTTTACCTCCGGGCAAGTCGTTGTTGTCGAACACATTACAATCGAAACCATACAATGCTAAATAATATGCCGCAGCCACTCCGGCTGGCCCTGCTCCAATTACGGCTACTTTTATGCCATTTTTGGGTTTGATAACGACTTTAATATTTTCATTTTCACCAACAAAACGTTTCAACAAACAAATCGAAACTGGTTCGTCAATATCTTTACGTCGACAAGCTTTTTCGCATGGAGCGGGACAAATATATCCCAGAATAGAAGGCAAAGCGATGGTTTCTGCCACATTTTTCAATGCTTCATTCATTTTGCCGGAAGCTATCAGTCGGTTCATCAATGGAATATCCATTTCGGCTGGACACACCCGCTGACAAGGCGCTTCGCAATCACCATAATGTTCGCTCAGAAGCAGTTCCAATGCACTTTTGCGCATGTCAAGCACTTCGGCATTATCCGTTTCAATGTCCATGCCAGCTTCAGCTTTTACCGAACAGGAAGTCAGAATTTTGCCATTACGCTTGTCCTGCACCACACAAACCATACACGAGGTCGATGGGTCAAATTCCTTCACCCAACACATCGTTGGGATATGAATTCCCGCACGCTGCGCCACGCTCAGAATTGTTTCGTTCGGATTGGCAGAGTAATTTGTGTTATTTATTTTAAGTTCAATCATTTAGTCGTTTCGTGTTTCGCGTTTCGCGTTTCGTGTTTCGTGTTTTATTCCCCTTTAGGCTTCGACGTGAGATCAGCCGAACGGGTTAGGGGTCAAAATCTTTACCGAATCAACCGGACAAACCAATCTGCAAACATCACATTTTATACATTTATCCTGATCGATGCTGTGAATTTGATGTGGTAAATTTTCGATGGCATCCGTTGGACAATTTTGAGCACATTTGGTACATCCAATACAGGTTTCATCAATGCTATATTTAATCAAAGCCTGACATTTTTTTGATGGACAACTGCCGTTTATATGCGCAATATATTCATCTCTAAAGTATTTTAGCG
>CAZEEN010000429.1:0-1933 GCA_964511115.1 uncultured Paludibacter sp.
TCGCCAGTACTTCGCCGACGACCACGCCTTCAAACGTGCCGCCGAGCGTTTCGATGTGTTCGACCTCAAGCCCCGCAAACGTCAGTTTGTCGGAAAGCCCCGCAATCGTATCGTCAAAATCCACATATTCTTTCAGCCAGCTCAGCGCAAATTTCATAGTTCACTTCCTTAAAAACAGTGCGGGAGTTAAACATGAACGGCTATTTTGGGCAAGCGCACTGTCGGGGCTTAAATCACAGGAGGGAAGTGTCAAAACTTCGGGAAGCTGTTGGCTTCGGCTCATGGGGTTACTGTCAGCGGGAAAAAGAGCTGCAGGTTACCCAATAATAAAATGGCTCAGGAATTATCGGACGGACCCGTTCTGACCTCTGCCGGGGTTATTCCAAAACTGCGGCGAAGAACGCGTCTGCGCAGGCGCATAAAAGGCGTTTCAATCAAAGTGAAAAACAGCCACCCGACTCCGATTGACCATGCAAAATAAATAAGGATTTGAAGCGCCATCAGAACCGGTCGGGACAGAGGCATTGCAGCCACCGCATTAAACGGGAGGCGATACACAGGCCCAGCCAGTTCCGGCAGGAAGAAATGCCATAGATAAATACTGTAAGACCACTGTCCGATGGATTGAAGCGCTCCGGTAAAAAACAGGCGAGGAATGCGACTGAAATCCAGCGAAATGGCCAGAGAAATGATGATACTGTAAGCGACAATCAAGCCGGTAAACCCGATTGCAAACATTACAGGATGATTGCGCCCCAAAAAGACAACCGGCAACAGCAGTAAAACAGCCAGCCCGGACAGCCAGTGCCAGCTCTTGCGAACAAATACAGCGAACCGTTCCGGATAGTTGCGATACAGATACTGAAGAAGCACGCCGGCAAACAGACCGTCAAAACGAAAATGAGAAATCATAAAATCATTGCGGTACGGGCCGCCTTTAAATACGTCAAACAGACGGAGTGCAGTACAGCCGACAAAGAATAAAAAAGCAAACAACGGGGTCATGTGCAGCCCCTTTTTTCGTAAGCCCGGCAGATGAAGGCTCAGAAAAAACAGTACCGGCAGAATCATGTAAAAGTGTTCTTCGATAGCAAGCGACCAGGTGGGGCCGTTGACTCCGCGATCCAGATAATTCTGCAAAAAGAAACCGTGTACCGCTATCTGCCGGAGCTGCGCCGCAACCGAACCCGGTTCTATCCAGCGCACTGCAGGCGCAAAAGCCAACACTAGCAACAGCACATAATATGAAGGCCAGATTTTGAATCCACGGGAAAGCAGGAACCGGGGAACATGAATGGTTCCTGTTTTTTCCACCTCTGAAAAAAGAAGTCCGCTGATGAGGAATCCGCTCAAAACAAAAAACAGGTCAACGCCGCCCCATCCCAGCTTTTTGATTGCCCAAAAAATCGCGCCGGCCGACCCAGATGGGTCGTAATACGCAGGAACAGTCCCGCAGTTCACATGATTGAGGAGAACCATCAGAATTGCAAATGCACGCAGAATATCTAAAGCGGCGATTCGTAAGGGTGTTATGCTCATGATTGGTTCTTTGAATATTTGTTTGATTAACTACATAATGAACGCCATCCGGCTGCCGGTTTTAAAGCGAGATCCAGAACGGGATCCGATTATTTGATAATACATCACTGATTTTTCACTCCGCTCTCATTCAGTTTATGCGCGGAAGCATACTGATTGTTCCGTAATTGTCCAACTGCTTAGCCATTTCTTAGCGGGCGAGTCCAGTGGCGATTTTCCGGGCAAGCGCACTGGCGGGGTTTAATCAGCACCGCAGGAATTTTTCAGCCGTTGAGTTTGGCTCGACGGGCCAGCAGGGCTGCGCAAAGCGTCAGAATGGCTCCGGCAACGCAGACCGCGCCGGCGACCATGAAGGCTTTGGCGTAGGAATCTGTCGCCAGAACGATCTGACTGG
>CAZEEN010000430.1:0-1924 GCA_964511115.1 uncultured Paludibacter sp.
TCGAAACTGCCACTAAAAAACGATTTGGATGAAACTACTGGGCTTGTTGGAATAAGTGTAAATATTACTGATAGAGTAAAACACGAAAAAGAGTTGACCGAAAGTTACGAGCGACTGAACGAAATGTCTGCTCAGTCGGGTTCGTTTGCTTGGGAAATTAATGCGGAGGGAGTTTATACGTTTATAAGTCCGATTGTTGAAACGGTGTTGGGATACAAACCGGAGGATTTGCTACAAAAAAAATATTTTTACGATATTTTAGCCATTACAGACAGAGAGCTTATTAAATCGGATGCATTTACTATTATGCACGATAGAAGAACTATAAATAATTACGAGAAGAGAGCCCTTAAAGCGGATGGTACCGAATTATGGTTATCTACAAATTGTAGACCGCTTTTTAATTCTAAAAACGAATTTATTGGTTATAGAGGCATTGATACTGATATTACGCAGCAAAAAGAGATGTTGGATAATTTGGAAAGAGCTCGCAAAATTGCCGAGAAATCCGCAAAAGCAAAAGAGTTGTTTCTAACAAATATGAGCCACGAAATTCGTACGCCACTCAATGTTATTATTGGTATGATTCGCGAAATTGGAAAAGAAACCCTATCCGATTCACAACGAACTTACTTGAAACATACCGAAGCTTCGGCTTATCATCTGCTTTCGATTATAAACAATGTGCTCGATATGTCGAAAATTGAAGCCGGCGAGTTTTCGTTAGACATCAAAGATTTTAGCTTGTCGGCTGTATTGAGCAATGTACGCAGTATTTTGAGCTCGCGTGCTGTTGGCAAAAAGATTAAATTTACAGTACAAAGCGACGAAAATATTGCCAAAGCGCTAAAGGGCGATTCGCTTCGATTGAGTCAAGTGTTGATAAACTTTTTGGGAAATTCCATAAAATTTACCGACGAAGGATTTGTGAACCTTGATGTACAATTAATTGCAAGCAATAACGAAATACAGCGCATTCGATTTGTGATATCCGATTCGGGAATTGGTATGAGCGAAGATTTCTTGCAACAGATTTTTAGTAAGTTTACACAAGAAAACGATGGAGCAAACAGAAGTTACGAAGGAACAGGTTTGGGAATGAGCATTTCGAAAGAAATAATTGAAATGATGGGTGGTGATATTCAAGTTGATAGCAAAAAAGGCAAAGGAACTCAAATTTCAGTTGAAGTTGATTTTCCATTAGGCATCGAAGATCAATTGATTCGGATAGATAAATCGACTCGACATTATGATATTTCGAATACACGAATTTTGATAGTTGAAGACAACGAAATGAACCGATTTATTGCCCGCCAAAGTTTAAAACAAGCCAAGTGTAACATTACCGAAGCCGAAAATGGTCAGGTGGCCTTAGATATTTTAGAAAAAGAAAAATTTGATGTGATATTGATGGATGTGCAGATGCCTGTAATGGATGGAGTAGAGGCAACCAAGTTTATTCGAGGAGAAATGCAGAACACGACACCAATTATTGCCCTTACAGCCAATGCATTTAAACACGATATTGAATTGTATCTGAGTATTGGTATGAATGATTTTTTGATTAAACCTTACAAAGAAGAGGAACTATTTTCGAAAATAGAATCATTTTGCCGGACCAAAAAAGCGGTTTCGAATAGTTTTAAAAATAATGAAAACGAACCGCAATCAACTATGGACTTGAGTTTAAGTAATGTTAAATTGTTCAATTTGCAGCAAATGAATGTAATAGCTAATGGTGATGAGAAATTTATTTCTAGTATGGTTGCGATGTTTCGGAATATCGCTTCGGATACAATACTGAAAATGAACGAGGCGGTTGCTGTGAATGACATTGAAACAATAAAAAAGCTAGCACACAAAATAAAGCCAAGTTTGGATAATTTGGAAATACATATTTTATATAACGAAATTAGGGCACTCG
>CAZEEN010000431.1:0-1675 GCA_964511115.1 uncultured Paludibacter sp.
CGTTCAAAAGTTTTATTAATGTGGAATACTTGTCGAAAATCGAATTCTCGGATTACGCACTCAATAGCGGTGTGGTTAGGTTTGCAAGCGGATTGAATTTCAATATCCTGAATAAGAAAAGCGTGGTAAGCCAAAGCAGCATTACAATTACTACAACCGGAATCAGCGAATTTGAATATAAAACGAAAAATACGAAAATTAAAGCATCATGTATAAATATTTAATAGGATTTCTGTTTTTTACAATACCAATTTTTTCGCAACCAAAACTCAATAGCGTACAAGTTGATTCGGTTACATACAACTATTATTTAATCGGTAATTGGAACGAATTGATAGCGCTTGGAAAAATTGCAATAAAAGAAGGTGTAGATTTTAAGTACTTACAGCAACGAATGGGCTATGCTTATTTTGTAAAAGGAAATTATTTTGAAGCCATCAGGCATTACCAACATGCATTGAATTTTGATGATAAAGATGAGGTTTCGCATACCTATTTGTATTATTCTGCAAACAGTATTGGCGATACAGAAATGGCAATGTATCATGCTTCAAAGTTATCTTCCGAATCTCGTATGTTTTTGAAATTAAAGAGTTTCAGACCACTCGATGCCATTGATTTTGAGTATAACTATAAAATTAACGGGGCTGTTAGTGACCCGACATTAACCATTAGTGATCTACGTTCTAATCCTAACTATACACGAATTGGAATAAATTCAAAACCTGATTTTCGATTTAATATTTATCAATCCTTTTCACAATATAACCAAACTAATAACTCAACATCTATAGTAAAACAAAATGAATATTTCTTATTGCTTACTTACAATTTATTTAATCAAACTGCTTTGCGTTTTGGTTATCATTACTTGAATACTAAAGTGGATGATGCTGTAAATAAATATAAAGACACAATAAAAATAAATGTGTTTTATGGTAATTTGAGTCAGCGAATTGGTAGGTTTGATTTTGGATTAAGTAGCTCAATATTTACCAGCGATACTTTGCAAACTCAAATTGGAGTACATGTTGGATTGCTATTGCCTACTAAATTTAAACCCTATTTAAAATCAACGCTATATTCTATAAATCGGAATGGAATAAGTCGAATGGTCTATACACAGTCTGTTGGAATTTTACCGACCAATAAATTATGGATTGAAGGTAAAGTTTCATTTGGAAATTTAAATAATTTTATTGATAATAATGGATTATATGTATATAACTCTATTGATCATACTATATTTCGTTCAGGATTTTCGGCATTTTGGAGTTTATTACCTAAACTTACAGTTTATACAAATTATACGTTTGATAAAAAATTAAACAATGAACCAATATACAATTACAAACAACATTCAATTACAGGAGGAATAATATGGAAAATCTGAAATTTAAAACAATTATTATTTGTTTGATACTTACAACTAATGCTTTTGCGCAAAATAGTGCTCGTCAATCAGCTTTCTCAAAAAGTTACGAATACGAAAAGAATGCGAATTATGCAGCTGCAATCAAGGAAGTAAAAGGCGTGTACGATGCAAACGATTATTTCAACAATATCCGCTTGGGTTGGTTGCTTTATTTGGGTAAAAACTATACAGAATCAATTAAATATTACGACAAAGCCATAGCATTAAAACCTTATGCTATCGAAGCACGTTTTGGATGCG
>CAZEEN010000431.1:1685-1922 GCA_964511115.1 uncultured Paludibacter sp.
TTATTGGTTGGGTGTGGTTTATTACAACCGAAAGGATTATGTAAATGCGAATAAACTTTTCGAGAAAGTGGTAAATCTGTATCCGCTCGATTACGATTCGGTAATTATGTTGGCGTGGACTAAACTTAACCTCAGAAAAGCAGCCGATGCCAAAGTGCTTTTCAATCATGCACTTACCATTCGTCCGGGCGATACTTCGGCACTCAGCGGGCTAAAATTGATAAAGTAATTGACCCC
>CAZEEN010000432.1:0-1915 GCA_964511115.1 uncultured Paludibacter sp.
GCTGCCAATTATCGAATTTTGCTTCAGGATACGGATTTGCTCATTATAGACGAAGCACAAAATATACCGGAAATTGGTTTGAAATTAAAGTTGATAGTAGATGAAATACCTACTGTTAATATTATTGCGAGCGGTTCATCTTCATTCGATTTATTTAATTTAACCGGAGAACCTTTGGTGGGGCGCAGTCAGACTTTTTATCTTTTTCCATTTAGTCAGGAAGAATTACTTCAGATTGAAAACCGTGCCGAGGTCATTCAGCATTTACCCGAAAAATTGATTTATGGTACTTATCCTCAATTAATCGATTTATCATACCAACAAAAACAAGAATACCTTTCTGATATGGTACATGCGTATTTATTACGCGATATTTTAAATGTTGAAGGATTAAGAAACAGTAATAAATTGCGTGATTTATTGCGCTTGCTCGCTTATCAGGTTGGAAATTTGGTATCGAACGACGAACTTGGTAAACAACTTGGAATGAGTAAGAATACTGTTGAAAAATACCTCGATTTGCTTTCGCAGGTATTTGTAATTTATAAACTTCCGCCTTTTTCAGGTAATTTACGGAAAGAAATTTCAAAATCGAGCAAATGGTATTTTTACGATAATGGAATAAGAAACGCTTTAATAAGCAATTTTTCTTCTTTATCTATTCGTACCGATGTGGGGCAATTATGGGAATCATTTGTTTTATCCGAAAGAATAAAACGTAAATACTTCCACTTGCTTCCTGTAAATCATTATTTTTGGCGCACGTATGATCATCAGGAAGTTGATTTGCTCGAAGTGCAGAATCAGGAAATGAATGCTTATGAGTGTAAATGGTCGGCTAAGTCAACCAAAGCGCCAGCTGCTTTTAGTAAAATGTATCCGGCTGCCTCGTTTGCTGAAATAAACAACCAAAATTTTATCAATATTATTGCTTAAAATAGTAATTTCGTCATTGTAATGACGAAATTACTATTAAAATCGTCAACATAATGACGAATTTACCGATTTTCTATTGCTTTGTTTGTGCTACAATTTTAAAAAGTTTATCATTTCGTCGTATCAACTCATTGGTTTTCATAGAAAAATACGTTCCTTTTTCTACTTTTTGCACCGGTTCAAGTTTTACACGCATTTCCTTTACATGGTCTTCGTAAGCTCCTGTGGTTTCGCCGGTAATCAGTATTTCGTCGCCCACTTCTAAGTATTGTGCTTCCAATAAAAATTCGGCAACACCCAATTTTTGGAAAAAGTTGGTACATTTTCCTACGTATATTTTTTTGTGCGTGGAGGCTGAGCCATAATTTCCACTCCATTCGCCTAATCGCTGACCGAGGTAATAACCATTCCAAAATCCACGATTAAAGACTTTGCTAAGGCGAACGTCCCATTCAGCCTTTTTCTCGTCTGTAAACGTCTCGTTTAGCACCGATTCGATAGCTTCGGAGTAACAACCTACCACTGTTTTTACGTATTCGGCTCCACGAGCGCGTCCTTCAATTTTGAAAACCCTTACTCCTGCACGCATCATTTCGTCCATAAACCCAATTGTTTTCAGGTCTTTGGGCGACATAATGTATTCGTTATCAATTTCTAATTCAATTTCGGAATCTTTGTCTTTCACGGTATACCCACGTCGACAAATCTGGTTACAAGCACCGCGATTGGCCGAAACATTTTTTTCGTGCAAACTCAGGTAGCATTTACCCGAAACTGCCATACACAATGCTCCATGACAAAACATTTCGATTCGAATTAGCGCTCCACTCCTACCCTTTATTTGTTCATTTTCAATGGCTTGGTAAATCTCCGAAACTTGCTCCATATTCAACTCACGCGCCAATACCACCACATCGGCAAACTGTGCGTAAAACTTTAATGCTTCTACATTCGAAATATTTAATTGGGTGGAAAGATG
>CAZEEN010000433.1:0-1573 GCA_964511115.1 uncultured Paludibacter sp.
GCCAGCATGTTGCGAGAATTAACAATTAACCTGCCCCCCTGCCCCCTAAAGGGGGAGTTGGAGTTAGTATTGTTTTGTATATTTTCTTTATTTTCCATGATATAGTTGTAAATAATCATTAGTAATATTTCTTATTCCCCCTTCAGGGGGTTAGGGGGCAGGTTTCATTTAAAATATTTTATGTACGTATCCATATCCTTATCACCTCTTCCCGAAACGGTAAGTACTACAATATCTTCGGGTTTGAAAGTATCTTTTTCTTTTTTGAGCAATGCCAATGCATGAGCCGATTCTATAGCCGGAATAATTCCTTCGAGTTTTGTTAGTTCAAAAGCAGCTTCTAACGCTTCATCATCATTTACGGCATGTACTTTGGTTCGTCCCACTTTGGCAAAGTACGCATGTGCAGGTCCAATTCCCGGGTAATCCAATCCTGCAGAAATGGAATAGGGCTCGGTAATCTGACCATCTTCGTCCTGCATCAGCAAAGTTCTGAAACCATGAATAATTCCTACCGTTCCAACACTTATAGTTGCCGCAGTTTCGCCTGTTTCCACACCTAAACCACCTGCTTCGGCCGAAATTATTTTTACACGCTCATCGTTTAAATAATGATAATAAGTTCCCATAGCGTTACTTCCGCCACCTACACAAGCCATGAGATAATCGGGATAATCGCGACCAATCTGCTCCTGCAATTGCCATTTAATTTCCTCACTGATAACCGATTGGAAAAATCCAACCATATCGGGATACGGATGTGGCCCAACTGTAGAGCCAATTATATAAAACGAATCAGGGTTGGAGCACCAATAACGAATGGCTTCGTTGGTGGCATCTTTCAATGTCCAGTTGCCACTTGTAACCGGCTCAACAGTTGCACCCAACATGCGCATTTTTTGTACGTTCAGAAACTGACGCTCCACATCGGTTTTTCCCATAAACACAATGCATTCCAAACCCATCAACGCACAAGCCGTAGCAGTTGCCACGCCATGCTGACCGGCTCCAGTTTCGGCAATAATGCGGGTTTTACCCATTCGTTTTGCCAACAAAATTTGTCCCAGCGCATTGTTTATTTTATGCGCACCAGTATGGTTCAAATCTTCGCGTTTCAGGTAAATTTTGGTGCCATATTTTTCCGACAATCGTTTTGCAAAATATAGCGGAGAGGGTCTTCCCACATAGTTTTTAAGCAAATCGTAGTATTCGGCTTTGAACGAAGCATCATCTTTTATGGCGTAAAAAGCTTCTTTCAGTTTTTCAACCGTCCCATGCAAAATTTCAGGGATATATGCTCCTCCAAATTCGCCGTAATAGCCGTCCTCATTTATTTGATAATTCATATTGAAAGTTATTATGTTATTTACTTCGTGTTATTTGGACTTCGTCCGTTATTTGTGCTTCGCACGTTATTTTCTTCGTGTTATTATTTTTAAAATAACGCCCAAAGGGCAAATAACTATTAATAACGTCGAAGACAAATAACAATAAAAAAAGGCTTATCGTGAGTTCCGACAAGCCTTTTTGTAATATCTTTTATTGACAATATACATAGGTGTTACATCTCACG
>CAZEEN010000433.1:1583-1903 GCA_964511115.1 uncultured Paludibacter sp.
AGTCGTTCTACTGTACCGTGCAAAATTTCGGGAATATATGCTCCTCCAAATTCGCCGTAGTAGCCGTTGTTATCAATTGAGTAACGGCCCCTAGCTCCTAAAGGGGAACTGAAGTTAGTTTTGTCTTGTATTTCTTTTTCTATATTCTTCATATCAAACATTTACATAATCGTTAGTAATTTTTCTTCCTCCCCTTTAGGGGTCGGGGGTATTAATACAAAAAAAAGGCTTATCGTGAGTTCCGACAAGCCTTTTTTGTAATATCTTTTAATTGACAATATACATAGGTGTTACATCTCACGGATTAGCTAATCTGCAAG
>CAZEEN010000434.1:0-1885 GCA_964511115.1 uncultured Paludibacter sp.
ATGAGCGTAGAATAAGTGTTTTGCGGGTTATGAGGTGCTTTATATCCCTCGCTGCGCGCCGGGGTGACAAGGCGTTATTTCCCTCACTTCGTATCGGGATGACAAGGCGTGTTCCTTGTCCTCATATCCGTCGCCAGCGGGCGGTGCAGTGCGAAGTTTGTCGAGCGACGGATGCGGAGGGTAAATACAAAAGGCAGTGAAGTTTTAAACCTTCACTGCCTTAATTGAAAGATTGTCACAAAACTAAACAATCCTTATACCTTAAAACTAAAAATTATCTGACAATCACTTTCGATATTTCTGATTTATTGCCTACCAAGGCTTTTACAATATAAACACCTTTGTTGAGTGCAATAAAATTGCTACGAACCAAACCACTTTGAAGCAACCGACCTTCGATACTAAAAATCTGGTATGCATCGGCATTTTCGATAACTAAGCCATCTTGTTTGCTATAAACTTTCGATACATTATTTGATGTCGGGCTTAATACTGTAGTAATTAAATTTGTTTCGTAAGCACCCAAATCGATAGTTGTTTGCTGAATGCGTGTATTGCCAACAACATCCGCAGAGCCATTTGCAGCTGAATTAAGACCCACATTGTACAGGCCAGAGCCTGATATTGGCATCCAGTTTGAAGAAGCATCTGCAATAATACCGGCCGTTGCTGTTGGAGCGGTGAATAAAGTTGCTTGATTACCTGCGGCTAATGCTATATTGCCTGTGCCAGTTACACTTTCGGCCTGTATGGCATTGTAAGTAGCAGTTCCTGCAAGTATTTCGTTTCCACCATTGTTATAAAGAATATTGTTAGTAGCGGTAAGTTGTGCAATACCTGCACCACCAAAAACTGCAGGCGCTCCATTGTTCACAACTGTATTATTAACGATATTAACTGTTTTGGTTTCACCTGTAATTAAACCAACTTTTATACCTTGATAAGCATTGTTATAAATTACATTGTTTGCTAAAGTAATGTTATTGTCAAGTAAGGCATAGACGTTTATTGTTGCAGTAGCTTTAGCCACTAAAATTCCACCAACCTGACCTGTTGCACCAGCAGTGTTATTATAAATTTTGCAACGTTCAATTGTTCCACCAGTAATTTGAATGGTACCCTGAGAGTTAGCATGTGTATTACTGTTACCATAAATATCACAATCACGAATTGTTCCATTAGCCATAAAGACACCTCCGCCAGTACTCTTATTATTTGCAGTTGTACGTGTATTGTTTCTAATAATACAATTAGATACAACAGCAGTAGCGAAATTCATTGCCAAGCCACCCGACACGCCATTCACCGTATAAGATGCATCCTTACCATTTTGAATAGTAAACCCATCAACCAATACTTCTCGTGCAATTTTCATTGCATTAACAGTACCACCGCCATCAATAATTGTAGCATTCAAGGCAATGTTGCGAAGTGAAATATCAGTGTTGGCACTTGAAGCTGCATAGCCTCCAAACAAAGAAATTCCTGTACAATCGACATTTGTTAAATCAATAGTTCCATTTGTATATGTTCCTTGTTTTACATAAATGTTGTCATTTTGGCTTGTCGCATTGTTGGTTTTTGCTAAAGTAAATGCTTCTGGCAACGTTTTTTTAGCAGTTTCCCAAGTTAGACCATCACCGCTGGCAGCTATAGCGCCATCTACAAAAAAATCGGCCGCATAAATGCCTAACGAAAATGTGGCACATAGAATAAAAGTAAGTAGTTTTTTCATACAATATTGAATTTAAAGTGTAATGAATTCAGTTTAAAAAAGTGTTTCAATATGTATTGACGAAAAAGGGAAAGGGTTGCCCTAAAGAAGTTGGAAAAAATATTTTATTATTTATTACAAGGGTGTATATCCCTCCCGTTGGTCGGGATG
>CAZEEN010000435.1:0-1849 GCA_964511115.1 uncultured Paludibacter sp.
AGCAGTGGAGAAGGGAATGGCACGCTACAAGGATGTGGAGTTGGCAAAGCGAAATGCAGCGGCTATTAAACGCGATGTGTTGGCAAACTGGGAAAAATATTTAGTTGAATTTGAAAGTAATTGTATTTCAAATGGTTGTGAAGTTATCTGGGCTTCAGATTTGAACGAAGCAAATGAATGTATCAAAAAAATTATTTCCGAAAATAACGCCCGATTACTTGTAAAAAGTAAATCGATGACAACCGAAGAAATTGAATTGAATCATGTGGCTGAAAGTGTTGGTTGTGAGTCGATTGAAACTGATTTGGGTGAATTTATAGTGCAGGTGGCAGGCGAAAAACCTTATCATATTGTAACTCCGGCCATGCATAAATCCAAAGGCGATATTGCAAAGCTTTTCAACGAAAAATTTAACACGCCAATTGATAGTACGCCAGAGGAAATGACAGAATACGTTCGTCAGGTGCTGCGAAAAAAATATACAACGGCTGAGGTGGGAGTAACGGGTGCTAACTTTTTGATTGCTGATATGGGTGGTATTTCTGTAACCGAAAATGAGGGTAATGGTTTGATGACTACCGCTTTTCCAAAAATTCATATTGTCATTGCAGGTATCGAAAAAATAATACCAAAAATGCATCAGTTGGGCTTGTTTTATCCGCTACTTTCTGCTCATGGCACCGGTCAACAAATTACAGCTTACAATACCATTTTCACCGGACCACGAAAAAACAATGAAGTAGATGGACCTGAAAAAATGTACGTTATTTTGCTCGATAATAAACGGACTGAAGTTTTTGCCGACGACGAAGGGTATGAATCGTTAGCTTGTATCCGCTGTGGAGCATGCCTCAACGGCTGTCCGGTGTATAAAACAATTGGTGGTTATACTTACGATACTACTTACAGCGGGCCAATAGGTTCTGTACTTACGCCATTTTTGCGAGGGTTTAAAGACTTTTCGCACCTAAGTTTTGCATCTACACTTTGTGGAAAATGTGTGGAAGTTTGTCCGGTAAAAATCCCTTTAACGGACATTTTGCTCAGTAACCGACGAAAAGCAGTGGAACAAAACCTTCGTCCAACAGCTGAAAAATTGGCAATGCAGGGTTTCAAATTAATGAGTTCACATCGTGCAGGTTTCGACCTTGCATCCGGATTTGTGAAAAATATTGTAACTTCGCCTTTTAATTATATGGGTTGGGGACCGAACAGAACGATGCCAAAATTTGCAACAAAATCATTTTCAGAACAATACCGTAAAAATAAAAAATAAAATATGAAGCAACTTACAAAAATTACCTTTCTGTTTTTTATGATAGCTTTCGCATTTAGTGCATGTACAGAAGAGGATTACGCCGATTGGAAAATTCTGAACGACAATAAATATGCTGCTGAAGTGGCTGCTAAAACCGATTATAAAAAAACGGAATCGGGTTTATGTTATTCAATTATTCATCAAGGAGAAATTCAAAAAAGACCAAATATCGAATCGTATGTAAGAGTGAAATACACTGGTAAACTAATTACTGGGAAAATTTTCGATAGTGGAATTTACGAAGGTTATTTAGCAAATACGGTTGCTGGTTGGAAAGAAGCAATTGCTTTATTAAATGTCGGTGGAAGTATGAAAATGTTCTTTCCCTACGATTTAGGTTATAACTCCAGTGCAAATGGTGCCGTTCCGCCATATTCCATGTTGTTTTTCGAAGTTGATTTATTGGGTGCTCAAAATTAATAAATTATGAAATCACTTATTATCAGTGCTTTTATGCTGTTTTCGATTTCGTTGTTTTCTGTAGAATATACAGTCGACAATATCCCAAATCCGAAAACAACCAATTCGGCT
>CAZEEN010000436.1:0-1846 GCA_964511115.1 uncultured Paludibacter sp.
ATTTGTCAACTTCGCTGAAATTGGTTTATATTTCTGATATGTACTTTCTAATTAACCAATGGTTATTCTCTATAATGAGGCAATGATAATACATTGTAATATTTTGATAAAACTCGCCCTGTCATTATATTTACGAAAAATTAATTTTCTAACCTTATCATATTACAATTTTCCGTATTATTCTATTTCCGTCTTTTTCTACCATTACAAAATAAATACCCGATTCAAAATTATGTTGAATCTCAGTATTATTTCCTGTGGTTTGTGTGCTGAATAGCATTTGACCTATTGTGTTAGAAATATAAATTTTGCCTTCATTTTCAATACTCCCGTTCTGATTTATCACAATTTGATTGGCTGCATTCACAAATACTTGTGCATCTAGTTTGGTTGTGTTATTCAAACTATTTGGTGACGTTGGGGCACGGAATAATAAACTAAAGCGATCTGTGGTAGCGACAGTTAATGATGCACTAAAATTATAGGCTCTACTGTTAGTGAGCTCATTTTCTACCGTAGGGTTCAGTTTGTCAATCAAAATCACACGTGTTCCAGCTTCAAAATTAGTCATTTCATTGACAGAAATGCTGAAATTATTTGCCTGACCAGTAGAAAAACCTAGCGGAATTTCGGTGTTGTATTTAACTGCGTTCATACCATTTATCACCAATTGCTCGTTGCCTATTTGAGTGAAAATTTCGGGCACCAAAGCATTGGCGTTGCTCCATTTTTGCGAATCGTAACCATCAAAAGCATCCGAAGCATTGGAATTGAAACAAAGTAAAGCTTCATCACTATTAATTCCATTCGAAACCTTTAAACGAAGAATTTTAGAGTCTAGGTTTTCCTGCTTTGGTGCTTTGAATTTATTCAGTGAATTATCTACTTTTTTACGCATGGCATTGGTAAATGTAAGTGTGCCAGTTGTTTCACCACTTTTTACCCGCACCCAAAATGCCTGCATAGGAGGAATGAGTTTTGTTAACAAGTTAGCGCCATTCCCTGTAGCAACATTTAATTTGCCATTATAGGTATCGAATGTGTAGGTGTCGCCTGTGGTTTTTGTACGATACCAAACACTGGACATGATTTTGGCTGCTGTAGTATCTACCATAGACCAATCTAAGTACGATGGATATGGATTTGCCACCAAATTAAAACCTTCTTTTAATTTTCCTACGGTGCGGGTCAGAGCCACTGTTTTTTGACCTGTATTGAGCGTGCCGCTAAAATTTAGCGTTGTACTTGCACCCGGTTGAGCAATATAACCTTTCATTGGGTTAAGTGCATTGCCTTGTGCTACTGCTACCCAGTAAAGTGAAGCTGGAGGTACAAAACCAGTATTGTTTCCAGATTCAACATACGAATAATAGGTTTGTCCACTAGGAACAGTTGCTCCTGAAATAGGCGGTGTTATGTACCAGTTACGGGAACTTCCAAGATATTGTTGCACGGTGGCAGTTACAGCTTGCGGTGCATTTGTTGTATTATCCACCAAAGTAGCCGTACCTGTAGCATCACTTTGCAAGATAACCGTAGTGGCAGTAAGTGTATTGCCCGAAGTTAGTTCAAGACTTGCACGTGGTGAAATTGTAATGCTGTTGTAAGTTCTTGCTGTATTAATTGTTAAACTTGCATCGTTTGCCACCGAAATATCACAGGTAGGGCAATTGGGTAATGTTGAAATATCTGTATTGCTACTTGCAACATCAAGAGAACCAACAGTTACAAAAGCACCAGAAATAGCAGAAGTAGCTGTTCCGCAGCTTCCCGTAACTACACAATAATAATAAAGCGTTCCAACTGAATTGTATTGTGGTGTATAACTGTTGGTTTGGGCTCCATT
>CAZEEN010000437.1:0-1843 GCA_964511115.1 uncultured Paludibacter sp.
TTAGGCGTTTGAGATTCCTCATCTTTGTAAAAAAGTTATTTATAAAAACTGAAACGGTAACAGATGAAAAAGATTGAAAAACCAGTGCCAAATGCTAAAGGTGAACATTTGGCTGATGCGTTAGAAGTAAACGCGAAACATAAAACTTCATTTTTTGAGTTGTTGAAAAAGCATTCGAATTTGTTTATTGCAATTGTGGGAGTGCTAATGATGTTCATTATTTATTTTGGAAAAGATTTTGAAAATAGAAAAGAAAAGCAGTGGATGGTGCAACGTGCTACGAGTCAGCTGGATGCTACGAATCAGGAAATGTTGAAATTAATGACTAAACCTTTGGTTTGGAGTATTAGGGCTGATATGCTCAGAAGGAATTCGGAACAGATTAATTTGCTGATATTGGATTTGGTAAAAGAAAAAAACTTCCAATTTATTCATATAATTGCGCCGGATGGTTACGTGCTGCTTTCGACAAATAAAGGTTTGGAAGGCAAATTAATTGGGGGAAACGTGGATTCGGCATTGTTGCTTGTGAGGTCGCAGATAGTGGTTATAGAGATTAACCAAGTTCTTTATGTGTCTGCACCAATTTTTGGAGTAGATAAGCAAATAGCGATACTTATTATTGGATACAAACCATCAGTGCCAAATTTTGAAAAAATAGCTGACATTAGTTAGGTCTTATCGAAAATCGGCTGACTAGATTTACATCCTATCCATATACCAACTCAATTGTTTGTGAAGCTTTTTGTTATCGCAAATACTGGTAATAATCTTTTGAAGCCGCAGAAATGCGGTTTCGCTTTTTACAACATAATCGAACGCCGCATGATGCATACAGTTAACGGCAACATCAATTTTATCCTGAGCCGAAAGTATAACAACCTCAATATCTTTGTTAAAAGCTTTTATTTTGTCCAAAGTTTCGATGCCGTTCATTACATCGCGCTCCACACCGTCGAGTAGATAATCCAAAATAATAATATCCGGTTTGTGTGCTAAATTTTCGACACAAAGTTCACCCGTGGCGTAGGTTTCGATATGAAAATCACCACTTTCCAAAAATTGAATTTCGAGCATTTTCAGAAAAACTGCATCGTCGTCCACCAAAAAAATCAATATTTTATTCTTCATAACCCATTATCTTAATTTCTATTTTCTAATTTTATCAGACGGAGCACGCTCCGTCTCTACTTTTGTTTTCATCAGACGGAGCACGCTCCGTCTCTACTTTTGTTTTTATCAGACGGAGCACGCTCCGTCTCTACGGTTAATTTCTAACCTTCTCCATTATCAAATATTCTTCTCGGAGCTCCTCACAGGCTTGTAAACACACACTTTCGAGCTGTAAAACCATTTCGAGCACACCATCGGACTTTTGTTGTGTACTGGCAAAGTCCTGAACCTTTTTGGCAATATTTTCAAAATCCTGACTTATTCCCATTATTGCAAACGAAGGAATCATTTTGTGAACTGAGGCATATAGTGTACCCCAATCTTTATTCTTCATACCTTGATTCATAGAATCAATAAGCGGTGGCGTTTGTTCTAAGTAGAGCGAAATCATTTCCATTATCAGCGTTGGATTCGATTTGGTACGCTTATTTAGGTAGTTTAAATTAGTACATTTAGTTTTCACTTCCTGACTTTCATTAATTATATTAATTTCTGCCTCTAATTGTGTTTGCTTTACCAAATTCAGAATTTTACTATACAAAACTCGTTCGTCAACAGGTTTAGCAATATAATCGTTCATGCCTACTGCTTTACATTTTGCCAAATCTACAGTAGTAACATCGGCTGTAAGTGCAATAATTGGAATATCCGATTTTAGTATGTTTCGTAT
>CAZEEN010000438.1:0-1838 GCA_964511115.1 uncultured Paludibacter sp.
GCTCAGGGTGGCTCTTCGCCCGACAAAATGATAAGTTATGAAGCTGCTGAAGGCGAGGAAGTAATTATTTGTGGCTCGGTAGAAGTGCCCAATAGTAATTTCAAAAAAAGTGAAGGTTGGCTTTTTTCAAATGAAAAAATAATATCGGCAGCCCTGAATTGCTGGCAAATTGACCTGAACCCTGAATGGTTCGTGGGTTACAATCCTTTTGGAATGACTAATCTGATGAGCGATACCGAATGGCTCGACTATAAAAAGGCGAATATGCAGGCTCATTTTCAACGCCGTGGATTGCTGTTCGTAAATGGCGGAAAATGCACTCAGGTTGCAAAACCTTTACAGCTGGATTCTGCTTCCGACTTTAGCTTTTGGCCCGAACACAATGGCTTGCGCTTGCATGTGAAATTACCAAAAGGAAAAACCCCTGCCGATTACCATTTTGAAGCAACAAACAAAGAGCAGGTTTTTGCACCTCTCCAATACGGTTTGGGCTATATTCGTCTGAAAGGTATTACTTTCCGACATGCCGGCAATGGTTTTCCGGTGCCTCAGCGGGGATTGGTTTCGGCTTCGCGCGGACATCACTGGATAGTGGAAGATTGCACTGTAGAGTGGGCTAACAGCGTTGGCATGGATTTGGGCAACGAGATGTGGAGTTCCACTGTTTCGAATACAATTGCTCACCACATTGTGCGCCGTAATATTTTCCGAAATTGTGGTATATCGGGTTTGCAATGTTATATTGCCAAATCGGTTTTGCTCGAAGATAATTTATTCGAAAAAATAGGTTTTCATGATGCTGAACTGGCATTTGAGTCAGGGGGAGTGAAATTTCATCAGGCCGAGAATTGCCTCATTCGTCGTAACGTTTTTACAAAAATAACTTTTGCTCCGGGCTTATGGCTCGACTACAAAAGCAACCGCAATTGTAGAATAACAAACAACTTTTTTGCCGATATTACAACAGCGCGCGGTGGCATGTACATCGAAGTGAGTCGCAACGATTGCTATGTGGATCGCAATGTATTTTACAAAATTCGTTCGCAGTACTGGCTTAGTGGCGAGTATGGTGCTGGAGGGTCGGGGCTGTATACCGACGGCTCGGATAGCATCCGTTTTGAACACAACGTGCTGGTGGATATCGAAAACACAGGTTATGGCTCGTACCTCAACGCCGAACGCATAGTGGATTTACGTGGTGGCATTAGCAGTGACCATACAATAACGAATAATATTTTTGTCGATTGTAAAAAACATTGTATTGAATTGCCACACAATAGAAACTTTACAAACGAAAACCTATTTGTAAATCCCCTGCCAGCTTATATAAAAGTTGCAAATCCGGCTCCAGCAATGTTATTAGATATAAAGGCAGCAGCCAGACTGTATGGCTGGGAACGAAATGGAGCAGTAACAAAAGCTACTTACACCTACAATGCCGAAAAGATGATGCTAGAACTACGTTTTGATTCAGCCACTTTAGCTCAAAAGAAACCGTATGGACTGTCAACTTCATTGACATTAACCTACAAAGATCCACGAATAATAAAATAATTGCAAATCATAAACAATTAATATCAATTGTATGTTAAGTATTTTTTAGTATGTTTGCATCCCAAATCAATACTATACGCTTTCATGCAAAATCGTTTTCGACATTTTAATTATATCGCTGCTAGCTTTGTAGCCCTGTTTCTAACATCCTGCGAAGATTTTCTTTCGTCTATTCGGAATGAGAATACGCAAGAAATTTCTACATTGCTATATAACCTGAACGATTTAGATGTTTGTATCAACGGTGCTTACGGTGCATTTTCTTCCAATAGTTACTTTGGCTC
>CAZEEN010000439.1:0-1835 GCA_964511115.1 uncultured Paludibacter sp.
CAAACACAAATACGGCAGAAAACCCGTTCTACGCCATAACTACGCAAGTGGCTGTCAACACAATTCATTACGGAGAGAAATATCCGACTAATTTGACTGTCAACGTCTTAAAATAGTGGTTAAACTTCACAGAATTAATAAAAATCAGAGCATGAAATATACAGTAATCATGCTCTGATTTTAAAAGATGAAGGCAATTTAACTGACATAGAAAATGAAGAGTATAAACTCAAGAATGAGGTAGTAATTGAATAAAATTGAAGACAAATACAATGACTACGTAATTAAAACAAGAAGAGCATTGCATCAGATACCAGAAGCCGGCATGCAGGAATATGAAACCAGCAGATTCATTAAACAGGAACTGACAGCGCTTGGTGTGGAGTGGAACGCGTGTACCGAAACGGGTGTAGTTGGTGTTATTCATGGTAGAAAACTGGGGAAAACAATTGCCCTAAGAGCAGATATGGATGGATTACAAGTAGAGGAATGCAATGCGGTGGATTATAAATCAAAAAACCCTGGCATGATGCATGCTTGTGGTCATGATGCACATATGGCGATGCTTCTGACAGCAGCACAAATACTAAAAGCGCGACAGGATGAAATTCACGGCACGGTCAAATTAGTATTTCAGCCGTCGGAGGAAGGACCCGTAAATGGATCTTCGAAAATGATTGAAGCTGGTGTAATGGATGGTGTAGATGGTATATTCGGGATGCACGTAAGTATTATGCTTGAAACCGGGAAGGTGTGTGTAGAGGCTGGTCCTAGAATGGCATCCGGAGATTATTTTGAAATCAAGGTAACTGGATTTTCAGGCCATGGTGCAATGCCCCATCAGAGTGTGGATGCAGTGGTGTCAGCGGCTGCGATAGTGATGAATCTTCAGACTTTGGCTAGCAGAGAGGTTTCGCCTATAGAACCGGTGGTCATCTCTGTAGGCACATTTCACAGTGGCACACGATCTAACGTAATCTCGGGAGAGACCATAATGACAGGAACAACCAGAACGTTTAGCCAAGAACTCAGGGCACAGTTGCCCTCAATGATGGATAGAGTGATACAGTCAACGGCTCACGCCTATAGGGCAAAAGCGGAGCTTAACTACACATTTGATTTAAAGCCTCTTATAAACGATAAAAAGTGCGCTGCAATGGCTAAAACTGCTGCGAAGAAAGTACTTGGTGAAAGTAGCACTGAAGAATTTGTGAAAACAATGGGTGCAGAGGATTTTTCTGAGTATTTGGCAGTGGTGCCGGGAATGTACGCCATTCTAGGCGTTCGAAATGAGAGTAAGGGGACGATATACCCCCATCATCACGGTTCATTCCAAATTGACGAAGATCCATTGATTTATGGGGCCGAATTATATGCAGAATATGCAATTGAATTTTTAAAATCATAACTGGTATTGAATTGGAAAGGAGATTCGAAAAATTGAAAAAATCAGTCGTTTTAATCGATGATTTAAATGAACCATCTATCATGGTTAAGATACCGAAATTTAAACTGTCCGAGGTGATACCGGGAGCAACCGAAAGGGTTCACCCTGCCTTTATTAAGGATGGAAAAGAGATAGAGGAAATTTATATCAGCAAATATCAGAATATAATCCGAAGTGATAGAGCATATAGCCAATTTGCCAGTGATCCAGAAGTCTTTATTACCATAGAGGAGGCCAGAAAGGCTTGTGAAAATAAGGGCCCTGGATGGCACCTGATGACAAATGCAGAATGGGCTGCAGTCGCTTTGCTTTCTCAAAATCTTGGTACTTTGCCAAATGGAAATAATGATAACGGGAAAGATTATAAAGAAGATGGTGGAGTTGGAGT
>CAZEEN010000440.1:0-1815 GCA_964511115.1 uncultured Paludibacter sp.
AACTGGCAATGTATCCGGCATTACGCGACGCAACAGTATCTTTTGATTTTACAACATATAAATAAACGAGAGATGAAAAATAGAACACTTAATTTTACATTTTTGCTTTCGGCTATTTTATTTATTTCGTGCAACGAAAAAATTGAAGGTGGCTTGCCCATAATCGAAAAGGTTACATTCTACAATCATCCACAACGAGATTCAAGTGGTAATGTAATTGATGTAGGCGACTCCATTGTTACCACTTGTTATCCCGATTCGATGTTGTTAATACAAGGGAAAAATCTGGCGTCAACTCGTCAGGTTCTTTTCAACGGCTATCCGGCTTTGTTAAATGCCACTTATATAACCAACGAAGCCATCGTTTTACGCATTCCGAGCAAAGCACCAAACTTAGCTACCGCTAAAGACCCTACTGTAGTTACCAACCTAATGACGGTTGTAACTGATTATGGCAAAGCAAGCTGGACCATGAAACTGCTCCAGTCGCCACCCCGAGTTTATAGTTGGGGCAACGAAAATTCAAGCCCAGGCGCCATTAACGAATTGAAAGGAGACGCATTTTATGGCATAAAAAAAATAGTTTACCCAGGAAATGTAGAAGTTACAAGTTTTGAAATTGACAAAGATCATGCATCTTTAAAATACACGGTACCAACATACGATAGAACAAAATTTGGTTGGGCCGAAATACAAGCCACTTTCGGAACGGCCTATTTTCCGGTAAACTCCGAAAATGTACAAAATGATACGGTACGAATTTTCAGTAATTTTGATAACATAAATAAATTCAGCAACTGGCCGGGATTATTGGTTAATAATACTTCCTATACTGGTAATAGTACTAAATTTGTATCCATGTTTGGCACCGGTTTCAACGATTGGTTTGTTACCGCTGCCCCCGATAATGGTGGTGGAGCTGTATTGAATCAAGGTAAATGTATTGATAAAACGGATTTAGTAACAAACGTTGGCGATTGGGCTATCCGATTTGAACTTTATTTGGAAAAATGGAAGTTTGATGGCAATGGGGTAATTCAAATTTGTATAGAAAAAAATGGACCGGGAGAAGGCAATAGTTGGGGGGTGAATTATAAACCGGGTTCAACAAAAGATCTTGGAAAATGGTTGACCATCACCTTGCCTGTTATTAACTTGCGCGAAGAACTTGCTTTTGTATGGAAACAAGATTTACCCTTGAATTTGACCGATATCGTTGGAACTAATGGCTTTAAGCAAATAACCGTTAGGGTAAATAACGTAAAAGCACCTTATAAAGTAGGTATTGACAATATTCGGTTTATTAATACCAACAAAGAATCTAAAAGGCTCAAATCCATTGCAATAATACCATAAAAAAAATGAAAATAAAATATTTTGCTTTGATATTGTTGGGGTTGCTCTTTGCGGAAAATGTATCGGCAAAAAAAATCAAACCGTTAGCTATCACCATGTGGGATTTTTCGTGGATAGAACGGCGTTGGGCAGGTGCAGGTTTTGAAGACTGGGACAAAGCCCTTGACGAGTTAAAAGAGCGCGGCTATAATGCTGTGCGTATTGATGCGTTTCCACATTTGTTAGCTGAAAATCCCACGCAGGAATTTACACTATTACCCGTTTGGGATCAACAAGTGTGGGGAAGTCCGGCAATTAATAAAGTTCAGATTCAGCCATCGCTCAACACGTTTATCAGCAAATGTAAAAAGCGAAAAATAAAAGTAGCATTATCATCTTGGTACAGGGAGGATGTGGAAAACATACGAATGAAAATAACTTCGCCCGAGAAGATGGCCGATAACTGGATTAAGACAATTG
>CAZEEN010000441.1:0-1815 GCA_964511115.1 uncultured Paludibacter sp.
AAAAGGCTGTAGAGAAAGCAAACTGTTCCCTGGAAAAGAAAATGGAACAGAAAAACTCGACTTTGTCCATTTGAGGGGATGTCAGGCTGCGTAGCAGACCACATCCAGCAATATTTCCCGAAAAACTTCGTCAAAATTGCTCAACTCAGGGGTTCGGGGTGAGTTCATATATTTCCTTGAGTACCAGATATGCCTCCTCACCAGCGCAATTACGTCTGAGAAGGTGGGTTCAGACTTTTTATACCATGCACAATTCAAAACTGTCATGGTGTTGTCCTTTATCAGCTCCAGTGCCATCAGTATGATAATGGAGAACATACCAAAAAGAGCCGGAGTTGTTCGGGCTATGGCAAGATCAGACCATTCCCTTTGCGTTTCAAATCCCAGATGGGCACGAAGTTCTTCAAATGTAACTTCAATATTCCATCTGAGGATAAACCATCTCAGGATGTCATTTTCTGACGCGGTTGTGTCTGTACAGAAAAATGCTTCTGTACGGAGTTCGCCTTTGGGATCACGAACCAGAACCCATTTGATCGGAACAGGTGGCTGACCAGGCGAGTACCACAGACAAACGCCAGAAGTTATTTCCAGGGTCCGAAGGATGCCGTCATACCAGTTGATCACAATCGAAGTCCATACGGTTGACGGATCCTTCACACGATCTTCCAGCTTTTTCAGCTTTTTCCCCTTTTGGGGTTTTGGCCCCCGTTTTCCAGGCTGCTCTGGTTCCGGAAAATCATACAGGCCAGCGTCCAGACGCAGACGGGATACCAAAGAAACAGGAACGGAAAGTCCGATACAACACAGAACAAGTTTGATAGCGGCATAAGCGCCATCGCCAACCAGAACAATTTTTTTGGTTGGCTGCCATCGTCTGATCAGCATGATCATCTGACAGCTCCAATCAACGGTAGTTTTATGACGCCTGTTTTTTTCTTTGTTGTATTTTTTCGAAGGAGCAAGGACAGTCAAGAATGGCAAAGCCCATGGTCTTTTTGCCCAAGGCAACTCTACAACAGCCATCATTGATATCCACTTCAGTCCAAAGCAGTGGACGACCTTGTTGTGAGAAGAGCGAACCGCATCCCGGTAACAGCCCTTCATTTTGATTTTGTCACCTTTGCGGCGTTCTATGGTTTCGTCAACCAGAATGATCAGCGGCCAATTTTCCGGGATAACCGCGACAATCAACCCAAGAAGGATTTTGGAACCATTGAGGATATTCCATTTGGTCCGGTTCAAGACGCGGTGGTAGTTTGTGAAATGTTTTTCATCCTTCAACCCCATGATCTTCAGGGCTGAGGTGACGGTTCTTTTGCCAATGCAAAGAATGGTTCCTATTGCCAGGACAGATGCATTGGCCCAACCCGGGGCGGAGAAAAGGGGAGCAAAGGCAAACAAGACAACCATAATTTCCTGGGGCAGACAATTCATGAAAGGACCTCCCTTGTTGAGATTTTTTTACATTATAAAGGAAATCCTGCTGTTTGTCCTGCGAAAAATGAAATTGGTGAAATTTTTAGAGAGCGCGTTGATAGCCACCTGTCAACATGGAGCAGCTTGACTCAAAATGGCCAAAGTCGAGTGAAAGACAGGTGCTCAATTGGCTTAACAAATTCGTAGCTGAGTCTTTTTCTTGGATACATGGCCACCATTATCAAGGTCGTGGCAGGAAACCGAAGCTCAGCAAGGAGCAAAAAAAACGGCTGTATGATTTCATATGTGATGGTCCTGAAAAATGTGGCTTTGAATGCGGAATATGGACATCAGCGATGATTGCTGACTTGGTGTTTCGGGAATTCAACGTTATGT
>CAZEEN010000442.1:0-1806 GCA_964511115.1 uncultured Paludibacter sp.
ATTCGGGGTGTTGCTGGTATTAACCCTGCCGATATCCTCTCCCACTTATTGTTGGGCGGATGATTCACAGCTTTATGACAACAATGAAAGTTACTGGTCGCAGTTTCTTCCTTCGATCAATCCCGCCTTGGATGAAAACCTAAGCGTGGATGTGGCCGTGATTGGCGGGGGCTATACGGGCTTGTCGGCCGCCTATCATATCAAGAAATCGAATCCCACGCTGACGGTGGTGATCCTCGAGGCCAAGCGCGTCGGCAATGGCGCCTCCGGCCGCAACGGTGGACTTGTCTTGGCCCAGACCTACAGCGAGGGCGGCTTTTGGATGGGAGAAAACAAGGCCCATCACAAGGAAATCTACGATATCACCGTGGCCAGCATGAAACGCATCAAGAACTTGGCCGAATCCTCCGGCATCGATCCCGAATACGTGCTCAACGGCCACTGCGCGGGCATCTTCAATCCCGACAACATGGATCCTATGCGGCAATATGTCGCCCAAGCCCAGAAACTAGGCATGCCCATCGAATTCTGGGAGCGGGACAAAGCGATCAGCATGCTGGGCGCTCCCGGCCTGCTCGGGGCGGTCTACGACCCCAACGGAGGAATGGTTAACCCCGCCAAACTGGTGGCGGCCCTCAAGAAACTCGCCGAAGATGCCGGTGTCGTCATCTATGAGAACAGCCCGGTGGAGAGCTTTACCCGGGGGAAGACCCTTATCCTGAACGTTGGCGACGATGAGCGGCAATACGAGGTCAAGGCTCGCAGCATGGTCATTGCGGCCAACGCCTACGCGGCGGCGACGTTGGACTTTTTATCTAACGACATCGAGCCCTGTCATACTCAAGTCGCTGTTACCGAACCATTGACTGAGGAGCAAGTCCAGAGCCTGGGGTGGAAGGATCACATTGCATGGTACGACGACCAATATGTCGGCAAAGATGCAGACGCCACGTTCCACATGATCATGACCAGAGACCGTCGCATCGTCATCGGCGGCGGCAGCGTGGAATACAACTATGACGACAGTCTCCTATACCCCGGCGACCTAAAGAAGATCGAAGTCCAGATTGCCAAGCGGTTATCCGAGCTGTATCCCTCTCTGAAGAACGTCCGCCTAGAAAACACTTGGGACGGCATCATCTGCGAAACCAAGAGCAAGAGCGAGCGCATCGGGGTGACGGGAAAGCACAAGAACATCTATTACGCGCTCGGCTACAACGGCGGGCAGGGAGTCAACGTGGCCTTCCTCTTCGGCGAACTGGTGTCAAAGCTCTACAACGGTGAAAAACACAAACTGCTCGAAATCTATACCAAATAGGGAATACAAACCCAGCCGAATGCATGGCCTTATAAAAAGCCCAACAAGGCGTTGCTCCGTACGTCGCACAAGGTGCGCCGTCCGGAGAACGCTGACGTTCGCTGAGAGAAAGTAAATGAAAAAACTGCTCATCCAGTTAGGGGTCTATGCAATTAGAGGATCAGGAATCTGTATTGCGATCGGCACAATCTGTACCTTTATATATCAACGGGAAAAAACCGACATTTTTGCCAGGTGCTGACGATGCTGCGATATGTATTTCCGGCGGATTGACCCCAGATGAATCCACTCCATATCCTGCTCCAGAAGGATACCAGACCTTGATCTCTGGAATGATTCACCAATACATCGAAGGTGATTTGGTGGAAAAATAGGCGCACAAGTCAAGCAATCCGCTACTCCATCATTCCAGTCTCACATCCCCAGCATGAACTGATACGGGATCAATTTGATTGGTATTGATCAGATTAGAACAAGAAATGTTCTAC
>CAZEEN010000443.1:0-1797 GCA_964511115.1 uncultured Paludibacter sp.
AGTCACGACCGTGCATTTGTTGATAATATTACCACACGCACCATTGAAGTTACAATGGGACGCATTTACGACTATAAAGCTAAGTATTCGCACTATCTCGAATTGCGAAAAGAACGTCGCGAGCAACAGCAAAAACAATTCGATGAGCAGCAAAAAATGATTGCTGAAAACATGGAATTTATCGAACGTTTTAAAGGTACGTATTCCAAAACCTTACAAGTGCAAAGTAGGGTAAAAATGCTCGAAAAAATTGTACCTGTGGAAGTGGACGATGTAGATTCATCGCGCCTCCGATTGAAGTTTCCACCTTCGCCCCGTTCTGGAAACTATCCGGTAACGGCAGAAATGGTGGGGAAAAGTTATGGCGAAAAACGCATTTACCAACACGCCAATTTTATGATTGAACGTGGTGAAAAAATTGCATTTGTAGGTAAAAATGGTGAAGGAAAATCCACACTCGTAAAAAGCATTATGGGTGAAATTGAGTTTGAAGGAAATCTGACCTTGGGACACAATGTAAAAATTGGCTATTTTGCTCAAAATCAAGCAGCCATGCTCGACGAAAATCTCACCGTTTTTCAAACTATCGACGATATTGCTGTAGGCGATATTCGCAATAAAATAAAAGATTTGCTTGGCGCATTTATGTTTGGCGGCGACGAATCGTTGAAAAAAGTAAAAATACTCTCGGGAGGAGAAAGAACACGCTTGGCTTTGTTGAAATTATTGCTTGAACCGGTAAACTTATTGATTCTCGATGAGCCGACCAACCATTTGGATATGCGTACCAAAGACATTCTGAAACAGGCACTTATCGACTACGACGGCACCTTGATTGTTGTATCGCACGACCGCGATTTTCTAGATGGACTTGTAACTAAAGTATATGAATTTGGCGGTGGAAAAGTAATCGAACATCTCGAAGATATTTACGGGTTTTTGGCCAAAAAGAAAATGGAAAATTTGAGGGAGATAGAACGGAAATAAACACCTCACCTGCAAATGTATATGTTTGACAAAAGGAACGCAAATTACGCAAATTTACACAAATCACAAATAATTATATTTTAAAAAACTTATAATTATAAAACAATCAAATTTATGAAAATTTGCGTAATTTGCGTTCAAAAACTCTTTTTAGACAGCGCGTTACTTTATTAGTTTCAATCCGCTTAGTGCCGAAGCATCATTGGGACGAATGGTAAGTGCATGATTGAAAAGCACTTTGGCATCGGCAGCTTTGCCGAGATTAAGTTTAGTCCACGCCAACATTATAACAGAATCGTAATCGAGCGGATACAGATTTACCACTTTTTCGAATAGTTTGTTGGCATTTACATAATCCTTTCGGTTGTAATAAACCACACCCAACCAATAATTTGCAGTGGTATTTTGTGGGTCAATTTTAAGTATCTGCAAGTAATGTGCTTTTACTTTTTCCCAGCTTTCGATGGCGCTAAGTGGTTTTACGCAACCAAAACGTGCTTCGATGGCGTAGGGTTTTAATGCTATAGCTTTGTCGTAATACTTTATTGATTCGGTGTAATTTTTACCCAAATAAAGCAACCAACCCAAGCGGATATTGTTGAAATAATCGTTGGCATCATAAACGCCTTTTACTTCCTTGATTGCAGCTGCATAATTCGCATTTTTCTCATACTCGTAACTTTTTGAGAAAGCTGTTTGACGAGCACTATTTTGTGCAATAATCCCACTTGTTGCTAATAAACATAAGATTATAGTTTTAAATTTCAAATTTTCCATATTATTCCTCCTGTAATTGAATGTTGTTTGTAA
>CAZEEN010000444.1:0-1786 GCA_964511115.1 uncultured Paludibacter sp.
TAACGTGGCACAGCTGGCACATAATCGTCGTTATCCCAAAGTGTGCTGGTAATCATAAGGTCTGCACTATAGCGGTTACAGGCAATAGGTACATTGTGTACACGGCACTGGCGAAGCAACATTTGAATATCCGCTTCGTGTGGTTGCGCATTGAGGTCGTCAATCAGGAAAATAGCCAGATTAATTTGCTTACGTACCACTAGAGCCGCAATTTCGGCATCGCCACCCATAGGTCCTGAGTTCATGCAGGTAATATCAGCATCAATATCTTTTTCTTTCAATGCATTTAAAATAAGTCCGCCGGTAGTACCCGTACAAACCAATTTGTGTTTTGCCAACAATTCAGCATTATGTAATGCCCATTCTACCATATCAGCCTTGCGATTATCGTGCGCCACAAGAGCGATAGTCAGTTGTTTACTCATTATGTAACAGTTTTTTAATTTGACTGCAAAGTTACAATTTTTATCTTATAAACTGATGTTGAATTGTTTAGTTTTAATTGCAAATTTCAATAGCTTGAAAAAAAACAAAATTCAGCCATTTTCTATTTGTTTTTCAATAAATATACATTATCTTTGCGTAAAATAAATTTATAAATATTCATCAAAAAAATTATTAGAACATGAAGAAAATTACTTTTTTATTATCGTTTGTAGTTTGTGCAATATTTGCAAATGCAGCAGAAGTTGAAACTGTTTATCTCGAAACATGTGGAACGCAAGATGTTGCTACCTCTGGTCCAAATTATAGACCAAAAGTCGATTTATATACTGGTTGGGATAAAACTGCTCCAATTACTTACACTCGTACAACTTCATTAGATGGCTATGCTGATGTTAGAATAACTTCAACCACTACAAACAATGTTTGGTTTCCAGCAGCAAAAAATTCAGATTTAATTATTTCAAATATTCCAGCTGCTGGTTATAATAATTTGAAATTATCTTTTGATGTTGCAACTTATTCTACTTCAGGAACAAATGCAGACAAAGTTAATGTTTATTGCAACGGAACACTTTTAACTGTACCTTCAGCTGCAATTACTGGATCTAATATTTTTCAATCAATAGGAAGTATTAATTTACAAAGTGCAGATGTTATTAATTTAAAGTTTGAATATACAGCAGTAAATAATCCTGTAAACATTGGATATAGGCTTGATAACTTTAAAATTACAGGTGAAAAAACAACTGGACTCTCAACAACCAACGAATCAAAACTCGAATTAATCGTTTCAGGTAAAAACCTATTGGTTAAGAATGTAACAGATGGTTCTGAAGTAGAGATTTTCTCGGCAGTAGGAAGTAAAGTATTAAATGCAGTTGTTGAAAACGGTAAAGTAAACATTGCTAATCTTAAAGGCGGTATGTATGTAGTACGTTCGGGTAAATTGACACAAAAAATCAGATTGTAAAAAATCCATTTTATACGAATAAAGAAAACCGCGAAACAATTCATTTTGTTTCGCGGTTTTTTTTTGTGTTTAACACCTATCAATCTGACCCCCAACCCCCTATTGGGGGCTAAGACATATTCTCCTAAAAAGAATAGAGAATTTGAAAAGATACTGGGTCTGAAGCCCCCAATTGGGGGTTGGGGGTCGGGACTTTAAATTAGCAGCACTGCTTTACTTTAACTTCTCTGTAAGTTTTCGTATTTCCAAAATTGGTGAAGAGCGATTGTAGAGAATTTCGTAAATGGCATCAACAATGGGCATTTCGATGCGGTATTTTTCGTTAATTTCGTAAATACATTTGGTAGCATAATAACCTTCGGCTATCAT
>CAZEEN010000445.1:0-1782 GCA_964511115.1 uncultured Paludibacter sp.
ATGGGTTCGATTGGTTGATAAAAGCATAACTTTGACGCGAAATTTTATCGGTAAGTCGGGTACGAAGGTCGCGTGCAACACGTTCGGAAGCATAGGTTTGCAATATTCCTTGCAGAAAAGTGAAAACAAAGATGATGACAGAAGCCAGCAAAAACTGCCAAACAGCGGTTTGAAGTGAGAAACTCCCAACCGAAAAATCGTCGATAGTATTTGAAATGATTTTGGGGATTACCAAGTTTACGGCATTGCTCAACAATGCAAATGCGATTAATCCCGTGATTATTAATTTGTAGGGTTTTAAAACGCCAAATACACTTGGCCCTTTAGGTCTGCTGGATTTTTTTTCTTTTTTACTCATCAACTGCTTATCTAATTTTATGCTCTCTATAACGTTTGAAAACTGTTTTGGTTGAGATACAATTTTTATTTTACCAAATAATGGATATTTTAAAACAAATTTTCTGACATAAATTCATTTTGCAATCATTGTTGAAAACTTTTGTTTTGTTCGCATTATTTTTTCACGTACTTTTGCAGCAGATTATGGTATCGGTTATTCAAATCAAAACTTCTGAATGCCGATAAAAGGGAATATGGTGAAAATCCATAACAGTACCCGCTGCTGTAAGCTCTGAATTAATGGTTAATTGAATGATTAATCAGTAATTAAACGTATTGAACAACACTTTTGCCACTGTTTTAAAGTTAGAAGTCAGAAATTTGAAATTAGAAATTAGGAAATTAAGAATTTAAACTTATTTTCCAATCAACCAATTTCTCAATCAACTAATTTCTCTTATTAACCAAAATCGGGAAGGCGTTCAATTACGGGAGCAAGTCAGAAGACCTGCCACGAATCTATTTTTTAGTTTTTGCTTTCGGGAATAAATGCAAAAAATAGGGATTCGGCACGTATGTTCTTTTTTCTCCAGCCGTCATCGTTATTTTATTTCTATTTATCAATTCGTTTTTCGAAAGCATTGCTATGTTTTGTAATTTATTAATTACTAATTATATAACTTTCAAAAAAAAATGAATTGTATGAAAAAAAATCTTTTCTTTCCAGTAGTTTTAATTTTATCGTTTTTTCTTATTTCGTGTGAAGAAGAAAATCTTCAATTAATTACTTTCGAAGAAGTAGCTCTTTCCGCTGATAGTATTTGGAATGGTTCCGATGGTTCAGGGAAATTCTCAACAGCCGGTTTCAATTTCAACAACAGCTACAATGCTGCATGGTTTTCGTGGAGTGGTTTTGCTTGTTCGGCCAAAAAAGACACTAAAACCATTGGCTGGGCAAATCAGTATTCGGTAATTGCTGGTGTTGGTGCAGCAAAATCGGCAAAATTTGCATTGGCTTTCGACTCAGCATCCGTAGCCACTAATTCTGCTATAGAACTTAAAAGCGCAATGCTTACTAATTCTACTTATACCTATTTTGAAATTAAAGATGGCAGTAAGTTTTCAAAGAAATTTGTAGCTGGCGACTGGTTTAAAGTGATTATTACAGGTTATAACAATAAAGTTAAAACCAGTTCGGTAGAGTATTATCTTGCAGATTTCAGAAATAGCAAAACTTTTTTGTCGAATGCTTGGGCTAAAGTAGACTTAAGTACGTTGGGTACCGTTAATCAAATTACATTTACTTTCGATTCGAGCGATAAAGGTGATTACGGAGTAAATACTCCACAATATGTTTGTATCGACAATATTGAATATGTTGACCCAACAGTAAAGAAATAATTTATTTTTCTAATTATCAGTGTAATAGCCATCGGAATCTCT
>CAZEEN010000446.1:0-1777 GCA_964511115.1 uncultured Paludibacter sp.
TTATTGAGCTAAAAGATTGTGATTTTGGCTATCGACTTAGTCTTGAACCTTTTTCAAACTATCCAAAAATAACGGTTATCCCATTATACGCATTGTCGAATTTAAAATTAATATAGCAAAAAAAAAACAATGCCCGAAAACTCATTGCTGAATATCGGGCATTCTTACTAACCTCAAAAAAACTAATTTGTTAAACTAAACCTATTTCCTTTTTAAACGGAGGTTGAATGCTGTTTAATGTTTCGCTCGGACCAACTGGCGGAGATGATTCTAGCATGAATTTGCCATGTGTTGTCGCTGCTGGAATAAACAGGAAGGTTTCTAAAGATTATTATCTTCTTTCAACAACCAATCAATAACATTCATTTTCTGTATCCCTTTATAGGTTGTTACAGGTTCGACATCTGTTGTTAGTAAAATACGACGGTTAAAGTCACGTATCAATTCAAATGGTCGTATTTCTCGTTCAAATGTACTCTGTTCTTTTGTGGTCCATGCTACCTGGATATATTCTTGTTCGCCGTTTGTTTTACTAACTACAAAATCTATTTCAGTATTGTCGGCTTTTCCAATATTTATTTGATATCCACGTCTCAACAATTCTAAATACACTATATTTTCTAAATTATGACCTAAATCAAGATTTATTCTATCTCCAAGAAAATGTTTTTTTAGTCCTAAATCAACCACATAGTATTTTTCCTGCGTCATCAAAAGACCTTTCCCGCGTAAATCGAAACGTTTGACTTTATAAAATACAAATGCTTCAACTAATGCATGAATATATTTTTCAACCGTGTTATGCGAAATTGAAAGCTTATTGTTGGTTTTTAGTGTATTAGTAATTTTTTTTGGTGATATTACAGAACCAATTGAGTCAAATAAAAATGCAGTTGTTTTATAGAAATGGTCTTCACTTCGCCAATTGTTACGCACCAACACGTCTTTTTGAATGATGTTCTGAATCACATTTTGCATATAACCCTTCACAAAATTTTCGGGTAAATCGAAAACTCCGGGCATTCCGCCCGAATCAATATAGCGTGCAAACAATAAATCGGTACGTGAAACATCAGTTTGCGTCAAAAGAAATTCTTTAAATGAAAAAGGTAAAATGTGAATTGAGATATAACGTCCTGTAAGCAATGTGCCTAATTCGCTTGAGAGCAAATATGCATTGGAGCCTGTTACATAAACGTCAATGTTTGGTTTTACATAAAGCCCATCAATCAGCCGCTCGAATGATTTTATTTGTTGAACCTCATCTAAAAAAACATAACACGGTTTCGACAAATCCAACTGATTAACAATGTGATAATACAAACCTTCAAAATCAGTAAGCCATTTGTGGTTTTCTAAAGTTTCAAAGTTCATAAATACGATTTGTTTCTCACCTACTTTATCAGCAATAAGATAATCCCTAAACATTTGCATTATGGTCGATTTGCCGCATCGCCGAACGCCGGTGAGAACTTTTATCAGGTTTTTATCACGTAACCCGATAAGCAATTTCATATAATCTACTCGTTCAATTTGCTTCATTATCTTATGTCTACAGACCAAAGTTTCTATTTTTATGAAGTTTGGTCTACTCTTCGTATTTCGGCACAAATATATCAAATAGATTTGATTTGGCAAAATTATGGAATAGTCAATAAATGATTCACGTTAATAGTTAGAAGAGCTAAATATGAATTGGACATGAAGTTATATTTATAGGGCATGAAAAAAAACAATGCCCGAAACTCATTGCTGAATATCGGGCATTCCTTCTTAA
>CAZEEN010000447.1:0-1774 GCA_964511115.1 uncultured Paludibacter sp.
TGATAATGAATGTAAATACGAAATAATTGGGTTATTATATTGCTTCAAAATATTTTAGTCATTTCAATTTTCACATTTTACAAAAAACGGTAAGTTTATGCAAAAAAAAGAACTAAATTTGCAGCGATTTTCGAACAATTTTAAACTCAATACAAATATGAATATTACTGAACGATTTCTTAAATATGTAAGCTTTACAACTACATCCGACGATAACACAAAAATGACTCCGAGTACGCCCGGACAAATGATATTTGCACAACACTTGGTTGAAGAACTCAAATCCATTGGTTTACAAGAGGTTGATTTAGACAGCAATGGTTATATAATGGCCACACTTCCTGCAAATACTGACAAAGCAATCCCTGTAATTGGCTTTGTTTCGCATATCGATACAAGTCCCGATATGACTGCCAAAAATGTGAAACCTCGTATTGTAAGCAATTACGATGGTGGTGATATTTTACTCAACGAAGAAAAACTCATTGTTCTCGAAACCGAGAAATATCCCGAAATTTTACAATATAAAGGTCAGGACATTGTAGTTACCGATGGAACAACACTGCTTGGAGCCGACGACAAAGCCGGATTGGCCGAAATTGTTACGGCTATGGAATACCTGCTGGCTCATCCTGAGATTAAACACGGAAAAATACGCGTTGGTTTTACGCCCGACGAAGAAATTGGTCAGGGTGCCGACCATTTTGATGTTGCCAAGTTTGGGGCAGAATGGGCTTATACCATGGATGGTGGCGAGATTGGCGAATTGGAATACGAAAACTTCAATGCTGCCGGCGCTAAAATTACATTTAATGGTCTGAACGTACATCCCGGTTATGCCAAGCATAAAATGCTGAACTCTATGCGTGTAGCACATCAGTTTGCCTCCATGCTCCCGCGCCACGAAACACCCGAACATACTGAAAAATACGAAGGATTTTATCATTTAGTAGGTATGGAAGGAACGGTTGAAAAATCGTCGTTGAGCTATATTATCCGCGACCACGACCGCGACCGTTTTGAGCGACGTAAAAAAGAAGTTCAACATATTGTGAATAAAATCAACTCCGAATTTGGCGAAGGCACTGCCACGCTCGAACTCCGTGACCAGTACTACAATATGCGCGAAAAAGTGGAGCCCGTAATGCACATTGTGGATTTGGCTTTCGAAGCAATGGAAGCAGTTGGCGTAAAACCCAACGTAAAACCCATACGTGGCGGTACTGATGGATCCCGCCTTTCGTATATGGGATTGCCTTGTCCGAATATCTTTGCCGGTGGTCATAATTTCCACGGACGATTCGAATACGTCCCCGTTCAATCCATGGAAAAAGCCATGATGGTGATTGTGAAAATTGCCGAGATAATGGAAAAAAAAGGTTTCGCTCAATGAGCGAAACCTTTTTTTTAAAAATATATCCTTATATTATTATTGTACAATTGCTTTGAAAGCATCTTCGGTATTGAATTTTGCAAATTCAATATCGTTTTTAGCTTTTACTTTGTAAACAGCATCTAAGGTTACAGCTTTGCGAAGTCCAGCATAAACTGCGTCGCGATTATTAGTGCGAGCACCTACAATAGCATTCAAATACGAAGTCAACGCATCAGGTTGAGCTACAGCATCCAATGTGGCGCGAGCACCGTTATAGTTACCATCCAAGATTTGAAGAATTGCAGCATTGTTGCTGTTCGTTTTTCCAAAGAATGTTTTTGCTTTTGCATAGTCGCCTTTAATAATACTGATAGTACCAAGTGCATTTGCTAAGTTACC
>CAZEEN010000448.1:0-1767 GCA_964511115.1 uncultured Paludibacter sp.
ACCGAAACTACCCTGCGAAACCAAAGTTCAAAGGTTTTAATTCGGTTATAAAGTTTACCAACATTACCCACAGCATAAGCCAATAGCCAGGCAAAAATAATGACAGGTAAGCCAGTGGAAATAGCAAAGAGTATAGGTAAATACAATCCACTGGCACTTGCAACGGTAATCGGTATCAGCATTACAAAATACAATACGCCACTGTACGGACAAAATGCCAGGGCGAAAACCATTCCGAGCAAAAGCGTGCTCCAATAACTGCCTTTGCTTCGTTCACCAATTTTATCGGTAATGCCAGACAAGCCCGGAAATTTTAGTTTAATAACATCGAGCATAAACAGTCCAATCAATATCATAACCGGACCTAATAATTTTTCGCCCCAGCCCTGAAAAAGCATGGAGATGTTCATTTTGCTGGCACCGAAAAAGATAATTAATGCTAATGCAGTATAACTAATGGCGCGACCGAGTGTGTAGACTAATCCGCTGATAAATACGCGTTTCGAGTCTTTTAAATCGCGACTAATAAATCCTATTGCCGAAATGTTGGTTGCCAACGGGCATGGGCTAATAGCTGTCATTAAGCCTAAAATAATGGCCGTGATAAACGAATATTGGGTGTTTTCGAGTATTGATTGCAGAATTTCCATAATATTTAATTTGCCAATGTGAATAATAAGCCAATTTGCCAATGTGAATAATAAGACAATGTGAATAATGTGTTTATTTGCCAATTCAGAAATTAATTTATTGACATATTAAATAATTGGCACATTGGCATATTAATCTATTGGCACATTGAAATTGCCTTTTTAATCTCCGCTTTTAGCTTTTCAGGATTGCTCTTAGCATACATAAACGCTTTGTCTGTGAGGTCAACTCGCTTTCCATTGCTCACTATTAATAATGCTTGACCTTCTGCTTTGCATTTTTTGGCTATAGCAACGCTCGATTTTTCATCAAGATTTACGGATTTAAAAGTGATTTCGCGTTTTTTGAATTGCGAAGCGAATGATTCTGAAATAGTTTTTTTCGAAACTTCTTCTACCGCATTACAAGTAGCGCAACGGCGGGAATAATGAAAATAATACACCTCTACTTTGGTCACAGCATAAGTCAATATGCTTGTAAAAAGCAACACGAAAACGATTATTTTTCTCATAATGTAAAAACCTTTTTTGTTAGTATTTCTGTCAATTCTTTTTCGGATGGTAGGCGGCCTTTCAAAACTACTTTGCCATCAACGACTATTGCCGGAGTAGACATAACGTTGAATTTCATGATTTCCATAATGTCTTCCACTTTCGAAATTTCAGCCGAAATTCCATTTTGCGCTACTACTTCACGCGTTAGTTTTTCGAGCGATTTGCATTTGGCACAACCTGTGCCCAGAATTTGAATGTTCATATTTTGATGTGTTGATGTGATGATGAGTTAATGTGATGATTAAGAGGCACAACACCCAAGCTTATCTTTCTTTGTTTCAAAAAAGCCGTTGAAGTATTGTTGGGCTTTTTCCCAGTTTTCTTTGTTGATGCAATACCTTACTTTGGGTGTTTCAATTTCACCTTGGATAAGTCCGGCATCTTTCAACTCCTTTAAATGTTGCGAAACGGTTGCTTTGGCAATTGGCAGTTCGTTGTGGATATCACCAAAAAAACAACTATCCATAGAAGCTAAATAACAGAGAATTTCGATGCGTGTGGGATGACCCATTGCTTTTGCAAAACGAGCAAGTTGTTCTGTATCAATATTTTTTTCGCAGCA
>CAZEEN010000449.1:0-1754 GCA_964511115.1 uncultured Paludibacter sp.
ATGTTTTCAAATAATGGAAAGTAGATATCAAAATTCATAGTTAATTTCGTTGTAAGTTGCTTCTAGAATTGTTATGGCTTTTATTATCCTTTACTTATCAGAGACAGTATTTTTTTGCCTGACTCACTAGTTTGATATGTTTGATTTGGATTTGTTGTTTCGTCGGGAAATTCCTTTTTTACCCACCCTATTTTAATTAAAGGATCAAGATATTTTATTCTGTTCTTTGTTTGGTTGCTTAAACCCATCTTCCCAAATAATTGCTCTCTTTTCAAACTTGTAGAAAGCAGCTCAAGCATCTCCTTTACTCTATCGTGGATTTCTCTATTAATGATTTCTACAACTTCTTTACTTACTTGGTTACTTACTCCGTTACTTACTCCGTTACCAAAAGCAATAATATCCTCTATATTGCTGAATAACAGCATTCTTGCTCCGTTACTTTCTTCGTTACTAACTGCTGTATGAACAGGTAGAGTAACTAAAAAATAAGTAGCTTCAGCATCTGTTTCAAACACTGGTACCGGAGAACCATTATCAGCCATTGCTTTATAAATACTTGGCAAGCCTGTACCCCTGCCTTCGGTGAGTCGAAATTCTTTGAGAAAATCACCGATACGGCGATTGCGATATTCACGGGCAATAATTCTCTGTTGTGTTTTTAAAACAGAGGCATTTACCGGCGGAACTGGCCCGGGAAAACTCAACACTTCAATTTTTTCCGGCCAGACCTGAACTTCAATAGGTGAGCCCAGTTCGTAGCTTTTGTGATATACCGCATTTGACAACGCTTCTTCTACCGCAGTATATGGGAAATTATAAAAGCGTTCTGCTTCCGCTTTGTTAATGTGCTTTATTACCTGCTCACCAATAATCTGAGATTTGATAAAAGACAATGTATCCCTAAGTTGTACGTGTAATGGTCCTTTGAAATAATGTTCAGTAAAGTTTGAGCCGGAACCATCCTTGTGCCACACCAATTCTATCTGACAACGATCAAAAAACTTTTCAGGCTGCTTGGAGAAAAACAACAGACCCACATTTACCGGTTTGATATTTTCATCTAAACCTTTAGCAATGAGTATTGCCCGACATAAATCTTCGAAGGACAGCGATTTACTCTCTTCAAACAAATCACTTTTCACTTCCTGTAAATAAGCCTGAATAATTCCTAAATCCAAATCCTGAATGCCCGCTTGTTGATTTATTCTGTCATCAAAAGGAATACGGGCTGTAAGTTCCAAAAGTTGTCGTAAGGTTTCGCCTCTGGCAACAACACTATTGGAACCAATACGAACATAAGGTTCTCTGGCTGCACCAGTACCCAAACTAACCGGTGCAGTATACATTCGGTTATCTCCTGCCGGACACCAAAGTACAAGAATTTGCTTTTCTTGCAACAGATAAGGCTGCATAACCGGAAAATAATTTGGCTGAATTTTATGACCCAGTTCCAATACTTTTTTCTGAATGGCATCTGTTTGTTCAGCTTCGAGGCCTACAGGTGGCATTATTGGTTTACCTGTATTCTCGGAAACACCTACTACAATGTAACCTCCACCCCAATTGTGCAAATCATTGGCAAAAGCACAGATTGAATGAATTATATTCTCGGGATTCCATCCCTGCTTGAACTCTAACCGTTCCCATTCAACGGTACTACCGTGAACTAAATCTTCAATATTAACAGGTAATGCCATAATTTCGTTGTAAAATGATAACCGAATTAACTACAGCGGTTTAATTAATCCGTA
>CAZEEN010000450.1:0-1753 GCA_964511115.1 uncultured Paludibacter sp.
GCGGCGAATGTCTTCAATAAGGTCGTTGGCCGAAATATCTTTTACGGCAGTACCGCCAGCATAAAAAATTTCGCTCATCCATATTTCGTCCTGTTCGCGGAGGGATGCTGCAATTTCGGCTACAAAATCGGCACGTAAAAAGCGTGTAGGACCATAACCGTGTGGTTGAAACCACGCAATTACTTTGGGTGCAACTGGCTGACAAGCGAGGATGGAGGCAGCGCATTTGGCAGGATTGTGTGCGTAATCGTCAATCAGAATCACACCATTTTTCTGGCCAATAATTTGATGCCGGCGGTAAATGCCTTCGTATTTTGCCAAAGCCGCAGCAGCCGTTTCGTTACTCACGCCCAAGCGGCTCACCACAGCAATAGCAGCGAGTGCATTTTCCATATTATGGCGACCCACGGTTTGCATTTTAAATGCTGTACCTGCAATATCGAAGTTTATTTCGAACCCATTTTGGCTAAAGTTTGTAGCTTTGAATCCTGCTTCGATGGCATCGTCCACCGCAAAATCGTTAGCAGCATCAACGGATATTTTTGCGGCTAATTTATTCGAACGGTTGGTAATAAAAATATCTTTTGTATTGTCGCGGAAAGTGCCAAAAAGCTGCATTAGTTCCACAATTTCCTGATGGTCTTTTTCGATATTCAGTAATAAACCAATTTCTGGGTGGTATTGTACAATAGAACCATCGCTTTCGTCGGCTTCAATCACCAACCAATCGCCATTGCCCACTTTGGCATTGCCAATTTTTCCTTCGCGAATAATGCTGGTAAGTCCTGCGCCACTGATAATACTTGGCTCGAGTCCGGCATATTGCATAATGTCGAAAATCATGGCCGAAGTAGTGCTTTTGCCCGATGTTCCACCTACGGCAATAGTTTTTTTGCTATCGGCAATAAGCGCCAACACCGCTGAGCGACGAAGAATTGGAATGTTCAATTCGTTAGCTTTTTGAACCTCAAAAACGGTATTTTCGATAGCAGTAGAAACCACCACTAAATCCGTTTCGGACGTAATTCCACTTCCATCCTGCACGAAACATTTTACGCCTTCGGCTTCGAGTTTGGTGCGGGTATCGTTTGTTTCGCCGGGTACAAAATAGCGGTCGCTACCACTTACATTTTTACCAATACCACTCAAGTATTGTGCAATAGCACTCATGCCTGTTCCGGCAACTCCGATAAAGAATATATTTTTGAAATCGTTGATGTTCATAAAGTTAGAAGTCAGAAATTAGAAGTCAGAATTTAGAAATTAGAACCAACGGTCAGTGACCGAAGGGAGATAAATTAGAAATTTAATTCATCTACTTTGAGTGCGATATTGCCGCGGACATTGGCATTGAGACGAACAGCGCCAGGCACTAAGTCGAGACTTTTTACCGACACGGTATTCAGTTTCCCTGTGAGTGAAACACCATCAACGACTTTGTAGTTACTCAACATTTTGTTTGCTTCAGCTTTCATGCTTTCTATTTCGGCTTTTACGGGATAGGTCAGATAAGGTGTTATTTTTTTAATAATCAAACCATTAAGCAACCAACCAGCCGATTTTACCAATGCGTTTTTGGTCTTTAAATCAAATTCGGAGTTTTGAACCTCCACAGCAACTTTTTCGGCATTGTACGCCAGCGTTCCTGTAAAGTAAATGCGCCCTTTGAGCGAGCCGATTACATCGGCCACAAAAACGGGTTTTCCTTCGCTTCCAAAAATCGACAAATCCGTAATGGTAATTGTTTTATTTC
>CAZEEN010000451.1:0-1753 GCA_964511115.1 uncultured Paludibacter sp.
TCCGGATGTAAGGCCGCCATTTAGTTTTCGGATTGATAACTTAGGGTTGGAAACCTGTGTTATAATAGTTAAAAACTTGGCTTGTAAAGCGTTAAAAGGTCGGGGTGTAAACTCGGGATTACGTTTGATTTATACCCACTTTGAAAAAGAACAAAGAATAATCTTTATCGAACTGTACCATAAGAACGACAAGGAAAACGAGGATAGAGAAAGAATAATCAATAATTTTAAATAGCATTTGGTCTTCATCCTGAGCAACATCCATAAATACAACGACAACAGTAAGGATTTGGCCGGACTGCTTCCCCGCCCGAATCAATAAAATACAAAAACGTATGGTTGTAATTTCGCTATTTATGGTTGTTATTTTACAACTGATAGTTGTATTTACCAAAATTGAAATTAAATTCTTTTTGTGAAGGGAAAAATTGCTGTTGAAATCATACATCGTTTGGCAAATACACGCAGGGCGGGAGTTTCCCGATGAACATCCTTCGAAGTATTGCTTTTCAATTTATTGCTTTCCTCTCTACGAAGAGCCTGAATCCGGCTTTCAAGGTAATTTTCTGTTATGCGCAGGCAATATTTCTTAATCTTATTGCACACAATTTAGGGATGAGTATTATAATGTGGCGTAAATTATTTTAATTTTTTGATTTCGGATTCAGATAATCCAGTTGATTTTACAATCAAATCAATAGAAACGCCGCTTAATAATAAATTTTTGGCAACTTCTATCCTTCCTTCTATCTTTCCTTCATCTCGTGCAGTATCTAACGAATTTTTTAAATCCCGATAATATTTTAAACTATCCTCGTAGGAACGAACTTGGTCAGGTGTAAACCTGGCAATCTCGGCAGTCTCAAATAGTTTGTCAAAGATTCGTTCCCTAAGTTTATCAGGAATTCTTTCTAACTTGTTTAAATTCTTAATTACGTATAACCACTTGTCAAACCTTGTCTCAAGTTCATCGACTGATTTGTTGAACTTTGGCATTTCTAAGTATATGAAAGTCAATTTATCATAAAATACCATTTGGGTATCAATGTCCGTTAATTTGACATCGTACCTAAATTTGCTTGGCTCATTTTTGTCGGAATCAAACACAAAATCTAGTAATGCAATGGTATAAACTGCCTTTAGCTCATAATCCCAATCGGCCCGTTTGGCTTGCTCCCGAATCGGAAATGTTGAGTAATATACTGTCCTGTCTTTGAAAAAGTTTTGTTTTGTCTTTTGCAACTCAACTATAAACTTTTCTCCCTTCTCATTCTCACAATACAAGTCAAAAATAGCCTTCCTATCTACCTCCGTCGTACCAAGATGCTCTGTCTTTAAATAAGTTAAATCCTTAATTTGGCCTTGCTCTCCTTTTAGTAATTCATTTAAAAAGTCAAGCAACAAATCTTTGTTTAATTCCTCTCCAAACAGTTTTTTGAATCCATAATCAGTGAAAGGGTTTATATATTTTTCGACAAATTCAGCCATATCCATTAATTTTCAACAAATATACAAAAAATTGAAATCTGTTAGGCTGGGGACTTTTTTTATGCCACATTACGTTATTCGGGTTACGTTTAATTTATGCCCACTTTGAAAAAGAACAAAGAATAACTTTTATCGAACTGTACCATAAAAACGACAAGGAAAATGAGGACAGGGAAAGAATTATTGACAATTTTAAATAGCGTAACCTGCTGCTGAAATCATGCAATCATTAACAAGTGGAAGGTAAATATTCAATTCTGTTGAA
>CAZEEN010000452.1:0-1750 GCA_964511115.1 uncultured Paludibacter sp.
AGTTTTTAGATTATAAAATGTCGATTAAAACGGTAGCGTCGCTTGCCGAAGCGGTGGAACATATTTCGAAATACAGTTCCAAACACAGCGAATGCATTGTAAGTGAGAACGATGCGAGTATCGCTTATTTCGACAAAATGGTGGATGCCGCTTGTGTGTACACCAATGTATCGACAGCTTTCACCGATGGAGCGCAGTTTGGGCTTGGTGCCGAGATTGGTATCAGCACCCAAAAAATGCACGCCCGCGGACCAATGGCTTTAGCCGAATTGTGTTCGTACAAATGGATTGTGAAGGGTGATGGGCAAATAAGGAGTTAGTCGATTTCTTACTTACTTGAACGAATATGGCTACAACAAAATCACAAATCAATCTCGATACAGCTAAATTTCAAAATATTATTAATAAAACAATTGATAATAAGTCCGTTTTCGGAACAGTATTGACAGTTGTAAAAGGCAATGATAGTTGGACTGGTTCGGCTGGTAATTTGACTAACGAACAACCCTACTTTATTGCCAGCACCACCAAACTGTATGTTACAGCTCTCATTTTGAAACTCAAAGCCGATGGAAAACTGTCGCTCGACGATAAAATATCCAACTATTTATCACCAGAAGTAATGCACAAATTGCATGTTTACAAAGCTGTAAATTATTCGGACACATTAACAATCAGCAATTTATTAGCTCATACTTCCGGTTTGCCCGATTATTTTGAAGATAAAGGTGCGGATGGAAAAAACTTGTTGCAGAAACTACAAGAAGGTGCCGACCAAAGTTGGACGTTTGAACAAGCGGTGGAAATGTCGAAAAAAATGCCGCCTAAATTTGCTCCCGACACCAAAGGCAAAGCGCATTATTCGGATACCAATTTTCAGTTATTGGGTAAAATTATCGAGAATAATTACGGAAAAACAATTGCTGAAGTGATGAATGAAGTTATCTTTCAACCACTTGCACTAAAGCAAACCTATATGTATGCCGATGCAACTGATAAAACCCCTGCTGTTATGTATTTCAAAAACAAGCCATTGGACATTTGCAAAGCCATGACTTCGTTTGGTGCCGATGGTGGAATTGTCTCAACTTCGGAAGAAACAATGACTTTTGTAAAAGCATTTTTTAGTGGATATTTTTTCCCAAAAACCTATTTACCGGAACTTTACAAATGGAATAGCGTGATGTTTCCATTGGAATATGGGGTAGGAATTATGAAATTTCAGCTTTCTGCAATATTTACCATGTTCCGAAAAATGCCGGCTTTTATTGGTCACTCAGGTTTATCGGGTGCTTTTGCTTATTATATTCCCGAAAAAGAAGTATTTTTGGCTGGAACTGTCAATCAGATTAGCAATCCGGGAACTTCGTATAAAATGCTGATACCGATTGTAAGTAGTATAAAATAAACTGTAATATGATAAAAGTATTGATAATAGAAGACGAGCAACCGGCTGCTAAACGCTTGGAAAAAATGCTGTTGGAAATCTCGCCCGAGTTTGAAATTATTCAGCGTTGCGATAGCATTGAAACGAGTGTACAGTATTTCAAATCGGGTATTATGCCTGATTTGGTAATGCTTGATATTCAGTTGGGCGACGGGCTGAGTTTTGATATTTTTAAGCAAGTTGAAATAGCTTGTCCGGTGATTTTTACAACCGCTTACGACGAATATGCCATTAAAGCATTTGAGCTAAACAGCATCGATTATTTGCTAAAACCTATTAACAAAGAAAAGCTGGAGCGTAGCA
>CAZEEN010000453.1:0-1748 GCA_964511115.1 uncultured Paludibacter sp.
GTGTTACCTCTTTTCAAATGATTTTGTTTGATTTCTTACTATCACGAACACTTACTTTGTCCAATACAGTAGGCGATCTATCTATTACAACAGGTTCTGCATTCAATACAGCATTTGCAAATGGTGCTACAATAACAACTGGTAAAATGGCGACTGCTACGGCTCTCACATTTAATGGTGGACTTTCAACCGTAAATACTACTATTACTGTTGATGCTGATCTCATGGTAGGTTTAACCGGAGGCAAGGATGTCACCATAACAACAGGTTCTGGGGTAGATACAGTAACCTTTACAGGTGATGCTACTTGGATCGGCGCTACAGGTGATGGCTCTTCAATTATCGTTTCTACTGGTGGTGGAAATGATACAATTTCTGTAACGATTGGTGCTCTCGCAGTTCAGACTACAAGTCAAGCTATTAGTATTACAGGTGGTACCGGAGCTGATACAATCACTAAAGTAGGCACAAACAGCACTGATGTAGCAGCAACTGCGCGTTTTGTTATGGCTTCAGGGGACTCCGGTACGACTGTTGCTACATGTGACAAAATTACAGGTTTTGATGTTGCGGATGGAACAAACTTGTCAGATGTACTTGATTTTGCTGGGGCAGGTGCCGTTGGTACATTGGCTACGTCAACTGACTTCGGTACAATTTTGTCACATACTATTACAGCTGGTGTCGCTTTATTTGATGATGCAGCTGCTTATGCAACTGCTCTTATTATTAATGCATCAAATTTAGCTGATGTAGTTGGTTATTTGGCTGCGAATACCGCAACTTTAGCAGTCGTTGCATTTGCTTATGACAGCGATAATAATGGTGCAGCTGATGCAACAATGGTATTTAGTAACCAAGCTTCCGATTCTTTAGTTCAACTTACTGGAGTAACTGGTGTTACTTCTCTTAATGCGACACTTACTACAGCTACTGCTAACTGTGTTGCTATTGCATAAAATCCTTCTTAACTGAGAGCTTTAAACTCATCTATGTAGAAGCGAATCTAAAACCCCATCCCTCTCAAGGGGGGATGGGGTTTTTTATGTAAAGCAGAGAAAAAAGCGGACAAATTTATTAATTAACAGAGAAATAAAGGAAACCATAATGCCAATAGTGAAAATCGATGAAAAAGAATATGATCTGGATCAATTTTCCGACGAAGCTGTTATTTTTTAGTTTGTTCTGAACAAAAACCGGGATTTTTTTTCGAATTAAAGTAAACAGTCTGCAAATTTTTTGAAATATTTTGACCGGGTTTCCCATACAATCGTTTGAAATTAAGGATAAAATGGAATTTTTTAAGTCAATTTATTTTTGGGACAAAAATGGTCGAGTTGCTCCACCCCCTGATTATGTAAACTTTCAAAAATTAGAATAATGTGATTATTTTGAAGTTCAAAATAATTGTGAACACCTATCAATGACCTGATTTTATAATCATATTTGCACTTTGAGATGAATAAAATTAGACTTTTTATGTTCAAATTAATCAGAATAATTTTGACGAAAAACTGACTATCCTGCTTATCCAGATATAATTATCAGATCGTGCTTTATTTAATGCTTCCCACTCTATGCCTTAAAAAACCCAATAAAATCGGTCGGAGCGCAGCGACATCCTTTTTTTAAGGATATATTGTTTGTTCAAAATTATTTGAAAATTTTTGTCAGAACAAACTAAAATTCAACAGAAGCCAAAGCGCAACTATCGAGCCTCCAGTTTGTGGATGCTGAGCTGCAACGCA
>CAZEEN010000454.1:0-1747 GCA_964511115.1 uncultured Paludibacter sp.
TAAAATACCAATAAACGCCGGGACGAGAAGAATCGGGAGGAGTGAGAAAACCTTTACGCAGCAATTCATTTTCTGATTTCGCAACTTTACTTTTTAGCGAGGCAGCATTAGGTGCTGGTTCGTTACCTGAATTAGTTACACTTTCAGTTTGTTTTTGTTCAAGTGCTGCTGTTAAACTAATAAAAGCACCGCCAAGCACTAATATCCAAAGTACAAGTTTTTTCGATTTTTTCATTGATTATTTTTTTATTCAACAATTAGTTTCTGATTAGCATAGGGTATATTTCCCGATAATTTTATAAAGTAAATACCTCTTTCTAATGATATACTTATTGATATTTGACCGCTAAATTGTTCATTGTTAGCATAAACTTCTCTGCCTTGTAAATCAATAATTTTTATACTTCCCACGTTGTTTTGACCCGCATTTATAGTTAATTTATTCGTTACAGGATTTGGATACACTTCAAAGTTTACAGCCTGTATTTCTTTCAGTCCATTTGGGGTCACTAGTGGAAAAAGCTGACTTTGAGGCACTAAATCTCTTTGCATAGATGGAGAACTCCATTCTAACTTCACCCAGGCATCCTCTGTTTTTTCAGCAAAATCAACTTTTATAGGCACTTTTTGACCCGCAGTTAAATCAATTGCACCCGTAATGGTTGTGCCGCTACTTGTAGCTGTCCAGCCATCTACTACCAATTGATTGTTAATCCAAACTCGTCCCATATCATTTACGGTGAGATAAAAAGTATGTGTTTCGGAATAAAGTGCTTGTATTTCTCCTTGCCAACGAATATTCCAAAAATCATTTCTAACCGCACAACCGGGGCTAACATCAGCCCATGTTTTATTAATTACAGGGTCAATTTCGGAACAAATAGAATCTTTAAACCAAGGTCTTCCGGCTAATGCAGCCGACCAAATACTTGCAGAAAGGCCGGTACCATTACTTGGATAAACAACATTCTTCTCATTGAACTCAATTTTATCCAATTTAAAATCGGTAGAAGCATTTTTTATAAAGAATTTAATGATATGTTTTCCGGGAGTAAGCTGAATATCTACGATTTTACTTGACCACGCTCCACTTGAACTTGGAAAGGCAATAGTGCCCGATTTATCAGTTCCATCAACATACAGTATGGCTGAATTACCAGTACTATTGGCTGCATACAGTATGTTGGCTGCAAATACTCCCATGGCTTTTACGTCCACAGCATAACTTAGCCATTCATTCGAATTTATCCAGCCAACGTTATAACCACCTCCGGCAATCGGCTCAATATCAACCGATTCATTAGTTCTATAAGCGCCACCTGAGTTTCCAAAAGTACCATCGGAGTATGCCACACCCGCACCACCGTTATCAAAATCCTCAACTTGTACCGTGCCAGGGATATTCATAGTTTTGAATGGCGTTTGTGGCACAGTAACTATTTTCGAACTACTAAAATTGAAGTTGAATCGTCGGTCTGGCGCAGCATCGCCATCTGTAAAAAAGGTGCTTATATCATTCAATTGCTGTGGATTATCAGCCCATTTAAAGTAAAATTCAGGCGTAGTTTTATCCAATAATAGGGCAGTTCGTGGAATGGATATTGCCATTTCATTGCCCACTAATTTATAGCTAACGCTTATTTCATTTCCCCATGCTTTTCCGTCCCATTGTTTCAGGGTGGTTTCGGTAGCCGATTTTACGCCCAGATTCACCACATAATCATATCCTTCCCAGCCGGTGCCTTTA
>CAZEEN010000455.1:0-1745 GCA_964511115.1 uncultured Paludibacter sp.
TAAAATACCAATAAACGCCGGGACGAGAAGAATCGGGAGGAGTGAGAAAACCTTTTCGCAACAGTTCTTTTCTGGATTTTATATCCTTGTTCAATGGCGAGACAACTAAAGATGCTTGGCTTTCCGAAGCTATTACTTTTTCTGTTTGCCCTTGTTGAAGTGCAGCCGAGATGCCAATAAATGCACCTACTAGTATTATTATAGAAATAATTAGAATTTTAAATTTTATCATCGTTTTATTGTATTATTCAACAATTAGTTTTTGATTTGAAAATGGAATTTTACCCGTTAATTTTATGAAGTAAATTCCTTTTTCTAATTGTATAGCAATAGATTTTTGACCGCTAAACTGTTCATTGTTAGTATAAACTATTCTGCCTTGTAAATCAATAATTTTAATACTCTCTACATTATTTTGATTTGTATTTATGGTCAGTTTATTCGTTGCAGGATTGGGATACACCGAGAAATTGGCTCCTCTGATTTCGTTCAATCCATTGAGATTATACAATGGAAAGAGCTGGCTTTGAGGCACAATATCTCTTTGCATTGAGGGTGAACTCCATTCTAACTTCACCCAGGCATCCTCAGTTTTTTCAGCAAAATCGACTTTTATTGGTACTTTCTGTCCAGCAGTTAAAGTAATTGTTCCGGTTACTGTTGTGCCACTACTTCCTGCTGTCCAAGCATCGACTACCAATTGATTATTAATCCAAACTCGTCCCATATCATTTACGGTGAGATAAAAAGTATGTGTTTCGGAATAAAGTGCTTGTATTTCTCCTTGCCAACGAATATTCCAAAAATCATTTCTAACCGCACAACCGGGGCTAACATCAGCCCATGTTTTATTAATTACAGGGTCAATTTCGGAACAAATAGAATCTTTAAACCAAGGTCTTCCGGCTAATGCAGCCGACCAAATACTTGCAGAAAGGCCGGTACCATTACTTGGATAAACAACATTCTTCTCATTGAACTCAATTTTATCCAATTTAAAATCGGTAGAAGCGTTTTTAATAAAAAATTTAAGGATATGTTTTCCGGGAGTAAGCTGAATATCCATGCTCTTGCTTGTCCACACTCCACTCGAGCTTGGGAAGGGAATAACACCCGATTTGTCATTTCCATCAACATACAGTATGGCTTCGTTTCCGGCACTATTGGCTACATAATGAATATTCGCGGTAAATATGCCCGTGGCTTTTACATCTATGGTATAAGTAATCCATTCGTTTGAATTTATCCAACCAACAGCATAACCACCTCCAGCAATTTGCTCAATATCAACCGACTCAGTGGTTCTGTAAGCACCGCCCGAATTTCCAAAAGTAGCATCGGCATACGCTACGCCTGCACCTCCATTGTCAAAATCTTCCAATTGTACCGTGCCTGGTATATTCATGGTTTTAAAAGGAGTTTGAGGAACAGCAATAATTTTTGAACTGCTGAAATTGTAGTTAAACCTTCTATCGGGAGCTGTTTCTCCATCCGTAAAAAAGGCAGTTATATCGTTCAGATTTTGTGGGTTATCAGCCCATTTAAAGTAAAATTCCGGTGTAGCTTTATCCAACAATAGAGCAGTTCGTGGTATGGACAATGCCATTTCATTACCAACTAATTTATACGTAATAATAGTTTCATTTCCCCACGCTTTTCCATCCCATTGTTTCAAGGTGGTTTCCGTTGACGATTTTACGCCCAGATTCACCACATAATCATATCCTTCCCAGCCGGTGCCTTTA
>CAZEEN010000456.1:0-634 GCA_964511115.1 uncultured Paludibacter sp.
GGGTCGTTTCAGTGTGGCTATCCGAAACAATGGTTTTGAATATCTTTCTTTTGTGAAAGTTAAACTCAGTCCGCTAACTTTAGGTTCTGAATTTGAAACGGATACGAAAATGCTAAACCTTAAGTATGGCGAAACCGACACATTGGTACTCAATGCTACAATTGATCTTACTCCTGGTGAATACTGGATGAAAGTGATGATCGATGATTTAAATGATTATTCCTATGCACCCCGGTATAAGGTGCTGGGTGATTCTGTTAAAATAAGAGTACATGAAATACCAGCAGCACCAGTACTTGCTCTTACAGAAGTAATTTAGTTACTCCAATAATTATTTATGGCCACAGTTACAACCTACTCAGTATGCCTTAATTCCGTTTACATTAATTGATAATGCTGAGACCGCTATTCCACATACTGATGCTAGCAACCAACTCAGGGTTTTCCCAAATCCTGCTGTGAATGAGTTACGGTTAGCTATTCCTTCTAATGTAGTTGTTTTATCGGTTTATTTCATGGATGGTAAACAGGTGTGGAAAGAAAAGGTAACTCCGGAATATGAATGTCGAATTTGTATTTCAGACTGGTTGCAAGGCGTCTATATAATAAAAGCTGAAGGAGTTAATGGCGAATC
>CAZEEN010000456.1:644-1744 GCA_964511115.1 uncultured Paludibacter sp.
ACTGGAATTTCAGCCGATCTAATTAAATCCAGTAAAACGGTTTCCTGTTTAGCATTTAAAAATTCGTGGAAGTTAAAAGGGTAGAGGTAGAGATACTCAACCCTGCCAACTGGAAAACTGATCTCTTCTTTTTCTAAGGCGATTTCCAGTAAAGAACCGGCTGCTATAACAAATATTTCTGGTTTTTCGTTAAAATATAGAGTTTAAAAAAATTGTAACCAATGTGCCATATATATTTCTTTTAACTCTTTACTTCCTTTCACCTCAACAAACCTATCATGCAGGCACTTTGACGAGTTTGAATTTCTTAGTCCATTAAAAAAGCTGTTGTCCCCCAACTTCTTTATCGAAAAAAGAGAATATTATGTTTTTAAACCCAGTTGTTTTTATAAAAAACCAGATTACAGGGAAGCATTTAAAAGCCCCACCACCAGCCGATGTGTGAGTGCTGTTTTGTTAATTATGACAATAACGACGGCCAGCACAAAAGGCACAATAAATGAAGCACCAAGCAGAATCGATTTTATGTCGGATGAGTTCATACAGAAAAGGAGAATAAGTTGTTTTGTCGTTTTTTTGCAAAAAATATTATATGCAAATCTACTTTCAGTTGTAAAACGATTCAACGATTACGAGCAACACCGACTGTTGGTTCACAGAATTTGAAGAAGCCGGACTTAATTATTCGAAATCAATTTGATAGCCTTTTATGTTTGAAATCAATTTTTCAAGTTCCTCAATATAATGGTTGCACTTCTACTTCGGATAAGTTATATAAATCGTCGTAATCGCCGGTTTGTCGCATTTCGAATAGTTTTGAATAGAGTTTCGACTGTTCTTTTGATATATAACCTTTTGTTACGTAATGCAAACCAAACAACTTGATAACACCTGAATGGGTGTGAGCGTTATGTCCATCGCTTATTAGCAATCCAGAAGTAATATAGTAGCAGGCATAATAAAGTCGGTTTGTTACAGCATTCCAATATTTAAGTTGTGCTATTCCAATTGCTTCATTTAATGTGTCTTTTGCTTTTTGAATTCTGTAAAAAACAACAGCATTTCTTTCTTCATCGGTAAGTTTAGCGTCTCTATGAACA
>CAZEEN010000457.1:0-1734 GCA_964511115.1 uncultured Paludibacter sp.
TAGGTATTGTTTTTTATGCCAAAAAAGTTAGCAGCACCACATTCGTCGATAAATTTCTTTTCTTTGGCATCTAAATAAAAAATATTGGAATAACCCAGTTCGGCTGCACGTTTTCCGGCAACGAGGCTTGCAGCGTAATTGCCGCCTACTTTGTATTTGCCCATGCCGAGTGGTGCTGAGCGGTCGTATTCGCGCATTATTACAAATGGCGTGGTTTGGAATCCACCTTTAAAATAGGGACCAACCGGCGTTACAAATACAATAAACATATATTCGTGCGATGGTTTTACACCTACCTGAGGACCGCTACCAAAAAGCACTGGACGAATATAAAGCGCCGCTCCCGATTCGTAAGGCGGAACAAACCGTTCGTTGAGTTTAACTGCTTTCAACACAGCTTCTTCGAAAACTTCAACTGGCACTTTGGCCATCAATGTTCCTTCGCTTGAATCCTGCATACGCAGGGCATTGTCGCGCATACGGAAAATGCGGATTTTACCATCCTTGCCACGAAACGCTTTCAGTCCTTCGAACGATTCCTGTCCGTAATGCAATACAGTGGCAGCCATATGAAGCGAAATGTATTCATTATCATGCACTTCGAGTTCACCCCAAGCATCATTCGCATAATTGCAACGGATATTAAAATCCGTTTTCATATAACCAAAACCAAGATTTTTCCAATCAATTTCCATATTGCTCAATATTTTGTCAGGCTTTAACAGCCATATCGTTCAGCTTGTTCATTACGGCTTCCATTAGCCAACGGGGTGTTGATGTGGCGCCGCAGATACCGATTTTCTTTGTCAAATCAATGCCTAATGCTTCCAACTCGTCGGGCTTCGAAACTATAAACGAATTTGGATTAATTGACAGCGCGTGGTCGTAAAGCACCTTACCATTTGAGCTCTTTTTGCCACTGACAAATACTATAATATCATTTTGTTGTGCAAAGGTAGTAATATTTGGGATTCTATTGGCAACCTGACGGCAAATTGTGTCGGAAAATTCTAAATTTGCGTTATTTTCCATTTTCGATTGCACCGTTTCAACTAACTGATTAAAACCACTTAGCGATTTAGTAGTTTGTGAAAATAGGCGGATATTTTTCGAAAAATCTACTTTATCCAACTCACTTTCGTCCTCAATTACTATGGCATTTCCATCAATTTGTCCCACCAAACCATTCACTTCGGCATGTCCGTGATGACCGTAAATTACAATTTGTGTATCGGGAGTTGGAACGGTTTCGTAGGCTTTTTTGATGCGCGACTGCAATTTGAGCACTACCGGACACGATGCATCAACGAGGGTAATGTTATTTTGCTTCGCAATTTCGTAGGTGCTTGGTGGTTCGCCATGCGCCCGAAGCAGCACTTTTACGTCACGCAGATTCTTAAATTCTTCGTGTGTAATGGTTATCATTCCCAATGCAGCAAGGCGCTCAACCTCTTCGCCATTATGAACAATATCGCCTAAGCAATAAAGCGTTTCGCCTTTTGCCAATTCCTCTTCGGCTTTCTGAATGGCATTGACCACACCAAAACAAAAACCTGATTTTTTATCTATTTCAATATTTGATTCCACGTTACTATAAACTATTTTAATACTGCCCCCAGCCCCTAAAGGGGAGTAAGAAAAAAACCATTCGGGACTAACTCACATCCCCTTCAGGGGCTTGGGGCTAAATTGTCAATGAACTAACGTTTTTTCAGCAAATAATGTTCGTAAAAT
>CAZEEN010000458.1:0-1713 GCA_964511115.1 uncultured Paludibacter sp.
GCATTTGGATAAAATTCCTTAGCAAAGCCTTGTCCCATTGCATTTTGTGCATCTTCCACTTTGGCGTAAACACCCGCTGCAACGGCTGCAAACATGGCTGTACCAAATGCACAAGCTTGTTCGGCCTTTGCCACTTTGATAGGCATATTCAATACATCCGAAAGGGTTTGCATAACAAATGGCGATTTTAGCGAAATACCACCAATACCGATAATTTCCTTGATTTCCACACCATTTTCGATAAAACGGTCTACTATGGCTTTTGAACCGAATGCAGTAGCTTCGACCAATGCACGGAAAATTTGCGGAGCCGAACTTCCCAGATTTAATCCGGTAATCGTTCCTTTTACCATTTGGTTAGCATCCGGCGTGCGGCGACCATTCATCCAGTCGGTAGCCAAAATTGTTGATTCCGAAACTGGAACTTTAGCAGCTTCAATCGAAAGCGCAGGAATAATTTGGTCTAATGTTTCGTCAATTAATTTTTGTTTGGTTGCTTCGTCGACCAACGAAGTTTTAGCTAAAATATTAACAACAGGCCAAGCCACTACATTTTTGAACCAAGCATACACATCGCCAAAAGCCGACTGACCCGCTTCGAGACCAATCATGCCCGGAATAACAGAACCGTCAACTTGTCCGCAAATGCCCGGAATAAGTTTGTCGCCCATTTCCTCGTAGCTCGATACCATAATGTCGCAGGTTGATGTTCCAATAATGCGTACCAAAGCACCCGGTTTTACTTCGGCACCTACAGCTCCAGTATGTGCATCGAAAGCACCTACTGCTACCGCCACATTGGTTGTAAGACCCAATCGTGCAGCCCATTCTTCAGTCAACGTACCCACTTTGGTGTCGCTGGCGCATGTTTCGGTATAAAGTCGGCTGCGCAATCCTGCCAATACAGGGTCGAGTGCTACCAAAAATTCTTCCGAAGGCAATCCGCCCCATTGCTCCAACCACATAGCTTTATGACCCGATGCGCAACGGCTGCGGAACATATTTTCGGGTTTTGTAGTGCCAGTAATCAACGCCGGCATCCAATCGCAATGTTCTACAGCCGAATAAGCCGCAGCACGCACTTTTTCGTCGGCACGTAACACATGCAACGCTTTAGCCCAGAACCATTCCGATGAATAAATGCCACCTTCGTACGATGTATAATCCGTATCCCATTTAGCTGCCAATTCGTTTATTTCGTTGGCTTCTTTAATGGCTGTGTGGTCTTTCCACAACACAAACATGGCGTTTGGGTTTTCAGCAAATTCGGGCAACATAGCCAGTGGAGTTCCATTTTTATCTGTAAAAACAGGCGTACTTCCGGTGGTGTCAAAACCAATTCCTACCACATTTTCGGCAGTTCCGTCCGGACATTTACTCAATGCATCTTTCACTGTAAACTCCAATACATCAATATAATCCTGCGGATGTTGACGTTACTGATTGGCAGTTGGGACACAATATTTTGCTTCCATCCAACGTGGATAATATTTTACCGACGATGCTAATTCTTCGCCTGTTTCGGCATTTACAACCACGGCACGTGCCGAGTCGCTACCATAATCTAATCCTATTACGTATTTCATTTTCTTTTTTTTGAGTAAGTAAGAGGTAAGAAAGTAAGAGGTAAGTACTTGCTCCTTACCTCTTACTCCTTTGTGCTTCCTGAAAAAATGCTTTTTAATTAAATGCGGATTCATGGTAAGATTTGGA
>CAZEEN010000459.1:0-713 GCA_964511115.1 uncultured Paludibacter sp.
ATCCATTTTACTGATTTATCGGGGTTGATACTTCGTGGTATTCTGTTTTTTGAAGTTGCTAATAAGCGCAAACCATCAAGTTGACTTTCAGCTTTTTTCAAACCAGCTTTGCTTAGTTTTTGATTGGCACAACTGCTAGATGATAAAAATAATGGTAAAACAATTACTATTGAAATTTTACCTAAAGTTCTTAACCTGTTTTTATTGAAAATATTGCTCAAAAGCATTTGTACATACGTTTTTTTCATCTTGAATAAATGTGTCATCTGTTTATTTTTTAATGGGTGAAGCAGTGTATTTAGCTAAAACTTTCTTCATCTTTATTGTTATTCTCAGTTGCTTAGTATGTTGATTGTTTTGCTGACCGATATCCTCTTTCAGGTTATAAAGCTCGGGAGAATCGCCATCCTCCATTTTTTTCTTTCCGGTTTCGGGCAGGTAAACCCAATCACCTTTACGAACACCCGACACTTTGCCGTATTTTACATACACGTATTCGTTGTCCATTTTTAACTTCGGATTTTTCAGAAATGCTGAAACATCTTTTCCATCCACTTTGTAATTTGCTTTTTCGATTCCGATTCCGGCTAACTGCGAAATAGTAGGGAAAATATCGATACCTGAAATTATCTCGTTACTCATAGTTCCGGCAGGAATAATACCTTTCCAGCGAATAATACAAGGCACGCGCAAACCACCTTCGTAGTACGAAA
>CAZEEN010000459.1:723-1707 GCA_964511115.1 uncultured Paludibacter sp.
GTCTAATGCGTTGAGCAACTGCCCCACATACCAATCCAATTCTTCCACCACATCTCCATACAAGCCGCGTTTGCTTTTACCTTTGAATTTTTCGGAGGCAAAAAGTGGTACGTGAGGCATGTTAGGCGTGAGGTAAATAAAAAATGGCTGATTTTTAGTTGAAGCTATAAAATCAATGGCATGTTCAAAATAACGCTGCGTAGTAGTAGCCTGATCAACAGGGTATTCCACAATTTCATTATTCAGCATCAACGGACATTTATAGTTCAGTTTCTGTTTTATGGCATCCGGATTTTTGGTCTTTCGAACAAATTCCTGATCAGCTTTGGCCATTTCGAGCGTATAACCTTCTCTGAAATTTACATTATCAGCAAACTGCTGCGAAGGTGCAATGTACATATCGTTGCTATACGGAATGCCAAAATACGTGTCGAAACCCTGATCGGTAGGACGCGAACCTTTCAAATCGCCCAAGTGCCATTTACCAAAACAAGCGGTGCTATAACCCTGTGTTTTAAGCGCTTCGGCAATGGTAACTTCTGCAGGAGCCAATCCTTTTTGCTCGGGATAATAAACCGCCTTAACGCCATTATTCGAATTGAGTTTTCCGGTCAGTAACCCGGCACGCGAAGGGCTCGAAATGGATGAAGACTGATAAAAATCAGTTAGTTTTAATCCTTCCGAAGCCATTTTATCCAAATTAGGCGTTTTAATCAATGGTGACCCATAGCATCCCAAATCCTGATAACCCTGATCGTCGGTCAGAATGACAATGATATTTGGTTTTTGCTGGGCATGAATAATTCCGGCAAAGGAAACCATTGATACTAATAATGAGCTTTTTATCATTTTTAAAATTTTACTTTAACTGCTTTTCCTGAAAAGTTTACAACTTTTTCAACTCCTGAAACTGATTTCACCGTAAACTTACGTTTTGCAAGCATACCTTTGAATTTTCCTTTGCGTTCGCCAATTACAAGCGTT
>CAZEEN010000460.1:0-1699 GCA_964511115.1 uncultured Paludibacter sp.
ATTATCGACGAATTTGGGATGAAAGAGGCTGTTCGGACAATTGTTTCGAAACGTTACAACTTAACGGTTAATATGGACTTTGAATTGCCAAAATTTGAAGAATAATATTGATGTGATACTATAAACAGAAAATAAGAAATTTAGAAAAAAAGTAAGATTCAAACAATTTCCTAATTTTCAATTTCTGTATAACCATTTTCTTAATTTCTAACTTAATAAAAATGAAATATTTAAGAATAAATCCAGCCGATAATGTAGCTGTAGCACTTGTTGCGTTACAAGCAGGCGAAAAAGTGGCTCTTGAAGGTGTTGAAATAACCGTGAACGCCGATATACCGATGGGTCATAAATTTGCTTTGGCAGATGTGGCCGAAAAGGAACACATTATAAAATATGGTTATCCAATCGGACATGCGCGAGTGGCAATTAAAAAAGGCGATTGGGTTAATGAAACAACGATTAAAACTAATCTGGAAGGATTGCTCGATTACGAATACAATCCGCAAGATGTGAATATTGACATTGAAAATCGTCATTTGACTTTTAAAGGTTACAAACGTGCAAATGGTGAATCGGGTGTTCGAAATGAAATTTGGATTATCCCAACAGTTGGCTGTGTAAACGGCACTATCAACTCGCTTGCCGAAAAAATGCGCATGGAAACGCAACTCAAAGGCGTTGACGCTATTGTAGCTTATCCCCACAATTACGGTTGCTCACAGCTTGGCGACGACCACGAAAATACACGTAAAATTTTGCGCGACATGGTTTTACACCCTAATGCAGGTGGCGTATTGGTAGTAGGTTTGGGTTGCGAAAATAATCAAGTGAATAAGTTTCGTGAGTTGCTGGGCGATTTCGACGAAAGCCGAATTAAGTTTATGGAAACTCAAAAAGTGGATGACGAAGATGAAGAGGGAATGAATTTGCTCCGCAAAATTTACGAAGTTGTATCGAAGGATGAACGTGTTGAAATTCCACTTTCGGAACTGAAAATTGGATTAAAATGTGGTGGTTCGGACGGATTATCGGGCATTACTGCCAATCCGTTGCTGGGCGTTTTCTCCGATTTTCTGATTGCTCAGGGCGGAAGTACAGTTCTTACTGAAGTTCCCGAAATGTTTGGAGCCGAAACTATTTTGATGAATCGTTGTGTAAATAAAAACATGTTCGACAAAACCGTTTTCTTAATCAACGATTTCAAAGATTATTTTATCAAAAACAATCAACCTGTTTACGAAAATCCATCACCGGGAAATAAAGCCGGAGGAATTTCAACGTTGGAAGAAAAATCGCTTGGATGTACGCAAAAATGTGGAAAAGCATTGGTACAGGACGTTTTGTTATATGGCGAACGTATCAAGACCAAAGGTTTAAACCTGCTTAGCGCCCCCGGAAACGATTTAGTTGCTGCTACAGCATTGGGTGCAAGTGGCTGTCAGATAGTGCTTTTTACAACGGGTAGGGGTACGCCATTTGGAAGTTTTGTACCCACCATGAAAATTTCGACAAACACGCCACTCTACAATCGGAAAGGCAGTTGGATAGACTTTAATGCTGGCACAATTGTCGAAAATGAATCGATTGAACAAGCAAAAGAGCGTTTTATTGATTATATAATTAAAGTAGCAAGTGGAGAACTGGTAAACAACGAAAAGAAAAACTACCGCGAAATAGCGATATTTAAAACGGGAGTTAC
>CAZEEN010000461.1:0-1695 GCA_964511115.1 uncultured Paludibacter sp.
GATTTATTGAAACGCATGACCATAGAAGAAAAAGCGGGTCAGCTTAACCAATTAAATGCTGGAACTGAAACAGGGCCACTAGTAGCTCACGATCGAAAAGCACCAAACATTGCTGACATTAAAGCGGGAAAAGTGGGTTCGTATTTAAATATGGATGGTGTAGAACTTACCTTAAAGTATCAAAAGGTGGCATTTGAGGAAAGTCGTTTGGGCATTCCCCTGTTATTTGCCAAAGATGTAATTCATGGCTACAAAACAATTTTCCCTATTCCACTGGCCGAAGCTTGTAGTTGGGATTTGAAAATGATTGAACGTGCTGCACAGGTGGCTGCTTCGGAAGCTTCTGCTTCGGGCATACATTGGACATTTGCACCTATGTGCGATATAAGCACCGACCCTCGTTGGGGTAGGGTAATGGAGGGAGCAGGTGAAGATCCTTATTTGGGCGGGCTAATTGCTGCTGCACGTGTACGTGGATTTCAAGGGAACCTTACTGAGGCGAACAATATTATGGCTTGTGTAAAGCATTTTGCAGCCTATGGAGCTGTGGAAGCGGGCAAAGAATATGCGCATGTTGATGTGTCGCGATTTGCACTTTGGAACAAATATTTACCACCTTACAAAGCAGCGATTGATGCTGGTGCTGCCACAGTTATGAATGCTTTTAATGTGTTTGAAGGTGTGCCTGCAACTGCCAGTAAGTATTTAAACCATAATGTTCTAAAACAAAAATTTAATTTCCGCGGGTTTATAATAAGCGATTGGGATACGTATTCCGAAATGATAAATCATGGTTATTCGGCTGATAAAAAGGATGCATTAATAAGTGCCCTCAATGGCGGTGGAATGATGGAGATGAATAGCTCGTTGACCATAAATTTATTGCCACAATTGCTAAAAGAGGGCAAAGTTTCGATTAAGGTGGTGGACGATGCTGTAAAGCGAATTTTGTATTACAAATTCAAATTGGGCTTGTTTGATGACCCCTATCGCTACTGTGATTTTGAAAGAGAAAAAAAAGGTGTTTTTAATGAACAAAATAGAAAAATTGCTCGCAAGGCTGCTGCAGCGAGCATGGTATTGCTGAAAAACGAAAAAGAATTATTGCCGCTGAAAGTAAGCGCAAAAGTTGCATTGATAGGTTATTACGCTAAAAGCAAAGCTGATATGTTTGATTTTTGGATTGCTAAAGGCGACTATAATCAAGCTATTTCGATGCTCGAAGGCTTATCTGCCAAATTTCCAAATTTAGCATACAGCGATGGCTATTTGGTTGATGCATCAACTACCGATTCGTTGATTCAAGCGGCACTTGAAGTTGCGAAAAATGCAGATGTGTTACTCGTTAATATTGGACTGTCGGGCAAAAAGGCGGGTGAAGACCGTTCGTTGGCGAATATAAAAATACCTGTAGGACAACAACGCTTGTTGCAAGAACTAAGAAAAACTGGCAAACCAATAGTCGCATTAATTAGTAGCGGCCGACCAATGGTATTGACACAAATCACTGAATTAACAGACGCTGTTTTGCAATGCTGGATTCCGGGAACTGAAACCGGAAATGCTTTGGCCGATGTGCTAACGGGTGCCTTTAATCCTTCGGCAAAAACAGTGATGAGCTTTCCGTACGATGAGGGACAAATACCCGTTTATTATAACTATTTCAATACAGGTCGTCCTACATCACCGAATGGT
>CAZEEN010000462.1:0-1686 GCA_964511115.1 uncultured Paludibacter sp.
TGAGCAAATCCGGAACCGCCGGAACCATCAACGGCGCGGCCTTCCTCGCCAACTTTGTCCCCGAAGACATTCCGTGGGCGCACCTCGACATCGCCGGAACCGCCTGGGAAGAATCCTCCAAACCCTGGATGGATCCCGGCGTCACCCTCTTCGGTGCCAGAACACTCATTGAGTGGATTAAAGGAATTGAGTAACGAAATGCGCAGATATTTCTGCCTAATAAACTTTGGGATCATAGAATAATGAACATAAATATCCTCAACATCTTTGGCCTCTCTTTAGATATGACAGGTGCGATACTCGTAGCTATAGAAGTTGTTACACAGTTCCGAGGTGAGAAGTTTGAGGCACCGCCCCTTCAATTTGGGGGAACAAGCAAGCCAATCCCCACTGAAAAATTTAAAAAATGGGATATTTTTCGTCTCTTCTGGATGAAACTCGGCTTGGGATTTTTGATGTGTGGGTCTCTGCTTCAAATCTATGCAAATTTTTTACAGCTAAAAAGCACTTCGGTTTTGTCGGAGAATATAACCTGCAAACAAAGCAATGAGGTTTCTAGCAAATGATCCAGTTGATAATCATCGTCATTTTCCTGATTCTTGTTTGGAAGTATTGGTACATAATCTTATCGCTTGTTCTCATCATCCTCGCTGCCAAGCGCGCGCCTCGCCTGATCCGTAACATCCTCAAAAACCGCTACTTCGCAAGCGAGGAATTCCTAGCACGTAAAAAGGAGATTGCGGCGCTAGTCGCTGAGCACAACGACGTCGCGGAGTATGTCAAAACTATCCGCAATAACGGATCATTCGAGATAGGCTTTTCCTCAGCCGGTGAGCACGCACACCTAGCTTCGTTTGAGAATACAAGCCATCACAACTACCGGAGGAATCGGAATGTTTCGAATTTCGCCACCAACACACATAATTGCTCTCTCCAAGTCGTACGTAACGCTGCGCAGAATCCCATCAGGTGTCTAATAAAATACTTCGACATCAATGCCACCGAGGAGACCCTTGCGGATATCGAAACACTCGGAGAGAGAATTTCTCGCCTTGAGAGTGCCATCACCAACCTCAATGAGCGGGAATCGAGTATCACCAGAACATTTGCCCCTCCCGAGTTCATCTTGAAGTATTTCCGATACGAATTCATGCAACACATTGAAGTGGAGTTCTCGGCAGTTCATGTCCCTTACCCTGTCTATGTCTTCGAGTACGTTAGTGCTGGCGGTAATAGCGGACAAAAAACGACCGTGACGTTTAACATCCAGACGATCGACTCACTTATAGAAACTCTGTCCGAGAAGATTCGCTTCCGGAAAAGCGCAGATGGTCAGCGTGAGCTAATGACAGCAAAGTTCCGCGAGTATATCAAAAAGCGCGACAACTATACCTGCAAGCACTGCACAGTATCGTTAATGGCGGAACCCCATCTACTGCTCGAGGTTGATCATATCCTACCGGTCTCCAAGGGTGGGTTATCCACAGAGGACAACCTGCAGACATTGTGCTGGCGCTGCAATCGCACCAAATCGAACAAGGTAATTACGGAGTCCTTGAATTCTGATATCTAAAGAAAATATGAACCTGAACGGCAAAAGAGCATTGGTAACCGGCGGCACGGTACGGATCGGCCGCGCGATTACCGAAGCGCTCACACTGGATATACTCCTGATTTGCATTGGAT
>CAZEEN010000463.1:0-1679 GCA_964511115.1 uncultured Paludibacter sp.
AGCGAATGAAGCAATTATTAAAAGATACTTTCAACGGAATTTTAAATAGCTATTCCATTATTTTCTTTTTAGATAATAAAATTCTGGCCGGCACCTTGTTGTTGGTCAGTTTTCTAAATTTCTGGGCGGGCGTAAGTGGATTGCTGGCAGTAGTTTTTGTGTTATTTGTCGGAAATTCGATGCATTTGCACCAACCCACACTTCGGAGTGGTTATTATAGTTTTAATGCCTTGCTTGTTGGCATGGGAATGGGTACATTCTTCGATCCAAGTGTGGTGTTTTTTAGTTTGTTAGCATTAGCCTCGTTACTTTCACTTTTGCTATCGGTGAGCTTAGGTGGTTGGCTTAATAAATACAAATTGCCATTTTTGAGTATTCCTTTTGTAATCACTTTTTGGTTTGTAGTGTTGCCTTCGTCGCATTTCGAAAACTTAGGACTCACTCAGCGCAGCATTTTTTGGATAAACGAATTGTATGCTGTAGGTGGCAACGATTTACTCGAATTGTTTAAATCAATTGATTCGTTTCAGATACATCATCTTGTCGATATTTACTTGCGTTCGTTGAGTTCAATCTTTTTTCAGAGTAATCTTATTGCAGGGATATTTATAGCTATAGCCCTGTTAATAAGTTCACGTATTATGTTTTCGCTGTCCATTATCGGATTTTTGTCGGCTTATTTGTTTGCACAATTTACCGGTTCGGAGGCTGCAAGTATCAATTATTACAACATTGGTGCAAATTATATGATGGTGGCTTTTGCAATTGGAGGTTTTTTTACCATTCCGTCGCGCCAATCGTATTTGTGGACAATTTTACTTATTCCTCTCACATCGTTGGTTTTACTTTTTTTCTATAAGTTGTTGGGATTTATTCAGTTGCCGGTGTTTTCGTTGCCTTTTTCGTTTGTTACCATACTTTTTATCTACTTTTTGCAAATGCGTACAAAGGCCGAAAATTTGGTGCTCACGCCTTTGCAATTGAATTCGCCCGAAAAGAACTTATATACTTATCAAAATAATCTGGAACGTTTGTCCGGCTTGTATTATTTTGCTGTAAATCTGCCTTTTATAGGCGAATGGACTGTAACACAGGCTTACGATGGAGAATATACACATAAAGGCGAATGGCGACATGCGTTCGATTTTATGATTACAGACAACGATGGCCGCACTTTTAAAAATGATGGATATTTACTGACTGATTATTATTGTTACAATAAGCCTGTTTTTGCTCCGGCCGATGGCTTTGTTGAACTTATTCAGGATAATATCGATGACAATATTCCCGGACAGGTAAATACGGTCAATAATTGGGGTAACAGTATTGTTATAAGGCATCTCAATGGATTGTATAGTCAGGTTTCGCATCTTCGCAAAGGAACTTTCAAAGTGCAGCAAGGCGAGTTTGTACATAAAGGCGATTTATTGGCACATTGTGGTAACTCAGGACGTTCGCCCGAACCACACATCCATTTTCAAATGCAGATACATCCGGTTATTGGTGCTAAAACCATCGATTATCCGTTTGCCTATTTTTACAAAACAAATTCCGGAAGTGATGCTTTGGTACAATACAAGAAACCACAGAAAGGTGACATTTTGACTCCTGTTTCTTCGGACCAATTTATGTTTAATGCATTTAATATATTGCCCGATAGTGTTTTAAATATGAAATAT
>CAZEEN010000464.1:0-1674 GCA_964511115.1 uncultured Paludibacter sp.
ATCAGTTCGCCTTTCGAGTTGGCCGTCGTGCTGTATCCGATCTGTAATTCGGCTCCATTTTCTACGCCGCTTGGGATATCGTTGGTGCGAAGATATATTCCTCCGTCTATGATGAGTTTTCCGCTTCCACCGTAGGCTCCGATGATATCGGCTGCGGACACGGCTATATTATCAGTATAGCCCCGGGCTTCTAACGTTCCGCCTGTGATGCGGAGTTGACCGGATGTTCCGGCTCCGTTAGCGATGACAAGCGACCTTGGGTTGGTGCCTGTTCCCGCGAACACCGTTGTCCCCAATGTTGCGGAGTAGATCAATTCGCTGCCAGGCGTAGCTGTAATGAAAGTCAGTCCGATCAAGACAAACATTGTGCTTCTGATTCTCATGTTAGCTCCCTTTAGCGAAAAACATACCACGCTTTCTTAATGTTCTAACAATTATGAGGTGGAACGGGCGTGAAAGTCAATGGCGTATTTTTTTTAATGCATAAATTGGAACCAGAATCTTGAAAAGGACAGTACGAGGACAGTACGATGATAAATTGGTGAAGCTTGATGCTGGACAGTCTGCAGCAAACGAGATACACTCAACGCATTATTGGGAGAACGTATAAATATGCGTATACAACACGACTCTATTAAACATGCCATCGCCTGTCTAGCCGCCCTTGTCATGGTGCCGCTGTCTGGATTGTCGGATACCAAACCGAACTTCATTGTCATCAACATTGACGATATGGGCTACGCGGACATCGGGCCCTTTGGCTCGAAGCTTAACCGTACGCCCAGCCTGGACCGTATGGCCAAGGAAGGGCGTCGCCTCACCTCATTTTATGCCGCGCCGGTCTGTTCACCTTCGCGCGCGGCCCTTATGACGGGTTGTTACCCGAAACGCGCGCTGCCGATTCCCCACGTGCTCTTCCCTGCCAATGATGTCGGACTCTCCCCGAAGGAGGTCACCGTCGCTGAGGTCCTGAAGGCCGCCGGCTATGCCACGGGCATCATCGGCAAATGGCATCTGGGCGACCAGCCGGAATTTCTTCCGCTGAAACAGGGCTTTGATTATTATTTTGGCCTGCCCTATTCCAACGACATGGGGCCGGCCGCTGACGGCGTGAAGAGCGATCTTGGCAAGCCGCTCCCGAGCGGAAAAGGCAAGGGCCAACCGCCGCTCCCGCTCATGCGCAACAACACCGTCGTCAAACGCGTCATGCCCGATGACCAGCAGTCGCTGGTCGAAATCTACACCGACGAAGCGCTTCAATTTATCACCAAGCACAAGACAGCGCCCTTCTTCCTCTACCTGCCGCACAACGCCGTCCATTTCCCGATCTATCCCGGCAAGAAATGGGCAGGAAAATCGCCCAACGGCATCTATTCCGATTGGGTCGAGGAGGTTGACTGGAGCGTCGGCCGCATCCTCGACGGTGAGCGAAGCCATTACCGGCATGTTCGACATCCTCCCGACCTTTGCCGCGCTCGCGGGCGGGCAGGTGCCGACTGACCGTAAGATTGACGGTGCCAACATCTGGCCCCAGCTCTCCGGCGATACGCAGGCTAAAGCTGCACACGAGACGTTCTATTACTATCGCGGCTTCCGGCTTGAGGCGGTCCGTCATGGCGATTGGAAGCTCCAGCTTCCCTCTGAGAAGAAACCGTCCCAAAACCCCATGCTCTA
>CAZEEN010000465.1:0-1662 GCA_964511115.1 uncultured Paludibacter sp.
TCGAACACTTTTGGCTTCGGCGGACACAATGCAAGCGTTATTGTGAAGAAATTCGCTCGTTAAGCTGTGATTAAAACAGTCATATTAAAATTCAGGCTCTTTCCGAAATCTCGGAGAGAGCCTTATTTATTGTTTCAAAAAGTACTTGGCTTTTCTCCCTATAAAATTGAGTACTACCAATTAGCCATGCTTCATCGCTCTGCCTCTATCCCAACCGACAACGGTATAATGCTGAGCAACGAACGGTTGGAATTTTTGGGCGATGCCGTACTTAACTCAGTTGTTACCGACATTTTGTACCGCCGCTTCGAAGATCAACGCGAAGGTTTCCTGACCAACACGCGCTCCAAAATCGTTAAACGCGAATCGCTCAACCGCCTTGCGCTCGAAATTGGACTCGACAAATTGATGCTTGCCGGCAAAAACGTAAACCGTACAGCTAACAGCAATATGCTTGGCAACGCCCTTGAAGCATTACTAGGCGCTATTTATTTAGACTATGGCTACAAAAAATGCAAACGTTTTGTAGAAAACCGTTTACTCAAAAAGTTTATCGACATGGACCAATTGGTGCTCGACGAAGTGAACTTTAAGTCGAAACTGATTGAATGGTGTCAGAAACACCGTTTTAGTATCGAATTTGAACTTCTCGGCGAAGAACTAAGTTCATCTAACAACCATCTTTTTCACACCCAAATAACGATTAACAATCAGGTAATTTGCGACGCCACCGGCAGCAGCAAAAAAGAATCGCATCAACATGCAGCCTACACGGCACTTCAAATGATTGAGCAACAGCCTGATTTTATCCAAAAACTTTAGTATTCCATATCAATCACCACCAGTTCGGATTGTGTGCCAATGCGGTATTGCGGGCCCCAAAGTCCAAGTCCTGACGAGACGTAATAATGTGTGCGGTCTTTTTTCAAATAGCCGTGTGCTACTTCGTACATCCGTTTTACAATAAGGCTTCCGGGGAAAAACTGCCCGTTGTGTGTATGCCCTGAAATTTGCAGGTCAATATTGTTTTTGGCTGCTTCATCCAAATTAAAAGGCTGATGATCGAGCAAAATCATTGTTTTATTTGTATCAATGCTTTTCACTAAATCGTTCAGCGGTTGGCGTTTTGTGTTCATTTTATCGTCGCGCCCCACCACATAAAAGCTACTGTCGACTAATACTGCCGAATCGCGGAGATAAGTGACACCAGCACTTTTCAGGTAATTCTCGAGCGCAAAAGGACTTTCGCCAAAATATTCGTGATTACCCGTAATGGCAAATACGCCCAATTTCGACTGTATTGCCCGAAACTCTTCGGCCATATTTTGTCGAATAATGGGTTCGGTGGAATGGTCGGCAATATCACCAGCAAACACAACTATATCAGGTTGTTGCGCATTAATAAGCGCAACGTATCTTTGGAGCAATTTTTTGTCGATTGTCACCCCCAAATGTAAATCGCTGGCAGCCACAATACGCAGCTTTTTGCCTTTGAGCGGTTTTTCCGATGTAATATTTAAGTTTACAATTGTGGGGTTATTAAAATTATAATTCCCTACAATCATTGCCACGGTAATCACCACTAAACTCACTGCAAAAGCACTTAGGCGAAAAGCTTTCATACCCGTAGGAGCAAAGTGCAAACCAAGATTTGCTAATCGA
>CAZEEN010000466.1:0-1655 GCA_964511115.1 uncultured Paludibacter sp.
GTGTTACCCAATTTTCATAATTTTTTTTGAAAAATAATTGACCTATTACAATTATGTTGCCAGTTTTTTTGTTGCGAGTTTACCCCGCCTGATCCCAACTCCACCCATTTTTTAAAATTAAGTGTTTTTCACCATTGATCTCCGGTAAAAAAAATGCTACCGGATAGGAAAATTGGATTTCAGAAAAATGAAACTTTTAAATATGAGTTACTCTGATATTGATACTTTTTTGAACTTATTAGGGAAAATTTCCCTTGTAGAAATTTGGGAGACCGCATAGATGCATAAGTTTGATCTTGAGAATATTGGAACTTTAAAGCCATTGTTCATACTAATCTTACTTCTTTTTTTTATACCTAAAGCTTCTTGGGGCTTGTCATTTCAGAATCCATTAAATTCAGGAGGATGGTATCAAGCTCAAAATTTTAATGAATATGGAAAAGTTGTGGCTAATGCTTATCATCTTGGTGAGGATTACACTGTAAACAATGGCAATGAACTTCCGGTTTATGCGACAGCAGATGGCGTAGTAAAGTATGTTGGAAGTAAAAGAAAATATGGATATGTTGTTGTGATAGAACACAACCTCGGCAATAGCACATATGTATGCTCTGTCTATGGGCATTTAAGGCAGAGTGAATTGATTTCTTTAGGGTCTGTTCTAAAAGGTCAACTCATTGGTTACTTATCAAATGACATTTCTGAAAATGGGGGATATAATTTCACACATCTTCATTTTGGTATTAGAAACGGTTTATATAGTACGGCATTAGATTCGGATGGCGAGTGGAGATATAGAGGTTATGCTTCTTTATCCTCAATAAGGGATTTGTGGTTTGATCCAACTGATTTTATCAATTCACATGCAACAGTTTATAATGCATCATTCTATTCTCAAACTCCTATTGACCCAACTTATGAGGTTAATTCAGTCCACTCGTTCACATTATCGTATACAAATACTGGTACTGATGATTGGAAAAATACGGGCGGGGTAAGTAACCCTCAATATATCGAATTAAGGTCTACGAATAGTTCAGGGATTGTTGTTGATAGTGCAGTGTATCCAAACGATGGAACATGGATTAATCGGCAAAGAGTTGTCACTCTAAACGCTCCAAATGTTGGTCCGAGTCAGAATGGTTGGTTTATTTTTAATGCTAAAATGCCATCTACACCTGGTGATTACTATATTTACTTTCAACCATATCATGCTACCGGTGGTCTGATTGGCCCTCTAAGGTACTTTCATATAAATGTTATTCCCGCAACCAGCTGCTCCTACACCATTGCACCGATCAGCCAGAGCTTCAGCTCATCCGGTGGCGGCACAACAGTCAATATAGATGCGAACTCATCCTCGTGCAGATGGACAGCATCTGAAAGCCTTGACTGGGTAAGCCTGTCATCAACCAGCGGAACAGGGAGCGGGTCGGTTACAATAACAGCCTCTGCCAATACCGGAGCTGCCCGGAGTGGTTCAATCACAATCGCAGGGCAAACCTATACCATCAGTCAGGCTGCTGCACCCTGCACCTACAGCATTTCACCCAGCAGCGGCAGTTTTACTTCCAGCGGCGGAACCAGCTCGGTATCTGTGACTGCTTCAAGCTCAAGCTGTTACTGGACAGCATCAGAAAGCCTTGATTGGGTGA
>CAZEEN010000467.1:0-1629 GCA_964511115.1 uncultured Paludibacter sp.
ATTTCAGCATTTTTAAATAATTTGATTTTCTCGGCACATTTTTGTTTTAAGCTATTAAAATTCTCCTGATGTGCATCGCCCAAATTGGTGAAAATACCGATGGTAGGTTGAATAATCGGTTGCAATTTTTCCATTTCTCCAATTTGCGAAATACCTGCTTCGAAAATTGCTAATTGCGTTTGTTCATTCATGCCCCAAACCGAGAGTGGTACGCCAATTTGCGAATTATAACTGCGCGGCGAGCGCGTAATTCGGTAATCGGTATGAAGTGCTTGGTACAACCATTCTTTTACTACCGTTTTGCCATTACTGCCCGTTATGCCTATTACAGGCACATTAAACGCTGCCCGATGTGCTTTTACCAATAGTTGCAAAGCTAGCAAAGTATCGTCGACTCTTAAAAAAACGGCATCTGCCATTTCCGAAAACTCCGCTAACATATCGCTAACTACAAAAAAACGCAGATGTTGTTGGTACAATTCTCCAATATAGCGGTGTCCATCATTTCGTTTTGTTTTGATGGCAAAAAATAAACTTTCAGCCGGAAATGAAAGCGAACGGCTATCGGTAATCAGCCATTTAATGTCCACTTGTGGTACACTTTGTTTTACAGCAATATGTTGAGCTATTTCTGCTAAAATCATATATTTATATCTTTCTGGGTTGAAAAAATTAGTTTTTTATTTTCGGAGCAATTGGTCTGGAGCTTCATAAGTACGTTTTTCGATGGGAATTGTGAGCCATTCACGTTCGTCGCTGTCAATTATTTTCTCCGAAACCGACAACGAATCCGAAACGGTATAAATCGAATATCCACCTTTGGATTCTTTTCCACGCAGCGTCGAACGGTTTACTAATCCAGCTATTCCATCGTAGTTGAGCAAAGCATTTCGGTGATAATGTCCGTTTAAAATGACTTGTATGTTGTATTTGCGCAAAACATCGGTCATTTCGTACCAATTATCCACATCACCTGTCAGTAATGGATAATGGGTAGTTACAATCAGTGGTTTTTCGGTATTTTGTTGCGTTAATTCAGTTTTTATCCATGCAATATCCTGCGTTGAAACATGTCCTGTTCCATAATTTGAAACGGGTACGGTTGAAAATCCTATAAAATGAACATTTCTATAAGTAAACGAAAAGCGATTGGAACCAAAAATTGAAGTATAAATTCGATTTTCGGGTTTACTAGCACGCACATCATGATTTCCGAACGTAATATAATAGGGCTTTTTAAGCTGATTTAAAAGCTGTTTAGCTTTGCACAACGAAGCAGAATCGCCATTTTCGGTTACATCGCCACCAACGAGTACAAATTCAATTTCCTTGTTGTTATTAATTTCATTTACAGCACTTAACAAATCATTTGTTGGTCGTTCGTTATTAATATCAATATGCATATCGGTCAAAAATGCAAACCGAAACGAATCGCCGCAAAAAACGTTTAACTGAAATATCAGTAGGAGAGCTACTATGAATTGTTTTGTCATTTTTGAAAAAAAATATCTTGCAAAGATACAATTTTCATTATGTTACGTCCTAATAAATACGGAAGATATTTATTCTATTTCTATTCAAATAATTTACAGAATCAAGATATTAACATTTATTTTGGTTTGAGGGGTT
>CAZEEN010000468.1:0-1626 GCA_964511115.1 uncultured Paludibacter sp.
AAAATCTTTAATGGGGTGGGCGCCGATTTTACCATAGCGCGCTATGGGTTGTCAAGCTATTTATCTGCAAATATTTTGTGACCACGCGAAAAATAAGCTTGCATTGTTCTGCTGTTCCTGTAGAATGAACTCATCGGATAACTCAATAAGGAACTGAAATGAAAAACGAATATGATGCAAATTTGGCTCTTGCTGATAAAAGGGTTGATTTTGTTTGGACTACTGATAATAGCGCTTTTAGTTTGCCAATTCGTGCGCGTCAGAATTTAGCTAAGTTTCAGAAAATTCGGCCTTGCAATGTTTCGTTGTTTGATGTTACAATTGCTGTTCTGAAATCAATCTTTAAAGGAAAATGAAATGCGATATATCCGTAATGTAACCGCTTATGATGTTATCATGACCATGTTTATAGTAATACTTTATACTTTGATATTGTTTAATTCCTGAAAGCCGCCTAGCAATAGGCGGTTTTATAAAGATTATTTGAATTAACTTTAAAGGAAACTGAAATGACCAAACTTGAAAGAATGATTCGTGGTGCAGTTGGTGGTTTTGAAATTGTTGCTGCAAAGAAAATTGTTAAAGAGATTAACAAATCCTTTTCCAATAATGTGATCGGCTTTAATGAATATAAAGCATGTAAAGATGCTCTGGTCGATAATCTTACTAATCCGGAACACGATCGCATTCGCATTCTGAATATGTTTACTTATTAAAATGTCTAACTTTAAATACCCGTGGTATTGTAAAGGGGGAAAGCGTCGGAATAATGGACGCTTTTCAATAATGATTAATGGTAGATTTGAAATAGGTTTAAATCACATTCCTATGACAAAACTTTCCAGAATGGCTTTGTTTAACCGGAATAAGAAATGAAAACAAATAAAAAACAGTTGTGGGCTTGGGCCAAACAGATTAATCGGGAGATTTTTGGAAACTCGATTAATCTGGAGGAATTGAGGATTATCAATAAAGCTAAAGACAAAAAGAATGCTCAAGCTAGAGCATGGTTTTATCCGGTGTCCTTTAAGATTGTTTTAATTGCTAAAGAACACAGAAATGAGTTTGAGATTTTTCATACTCTTGCACATGAGTTAATTCATGTTTATCAATTGCAATGTAATTGTGTGAGTGAAGAAGGAAATTTGAACCACGGTGGCAAGTTTTTTCGGTTTTATAAGGAAAAGATTTGCGCGTCTTATGAAATTGATAATGATTGGATGTTTTAAATGTGGCTAGGATTATGTATTGACCCGTTTGTTTTGGCCTGTGAAATTGGGTATTATCCCGGAGAATATTGTGATTTATCCGGGATTGAATACCGGATAATTGATTTTCAATATCATGCCTATTTGATTATGCCTAGGAGCGATTAAATGAGAAAATTATACTACTTTGAAGAATATTCCACTGGATTTAGAACTTTTGTTGCAGCTAATAATAAATATCAGGTAATACAATTAATGTTTAATGTATATAATAGTTCAGATAAAGATACAGTTAAATTAATTGGGAGATTCTATGGTGCTAAATATAAGGCTTTAAATAAGCCAACAATTATTCAATAAAAGTTGGCACGCTTCTTGTCTACCAAGAAGCATGCCAGAAAAAAGCCTTTAGAATCAA
>CAZEEN010000469.1:0-1082 GCA_964511115.1 uncultured Paludibacter sp.
TTGAAAGAGCGTTTTTCCGTTGAACTCAACGGTAAGTGAATCGGCTGAAAGCATAGATGGGAATACTGATTTTTTTAATATATAATTTTGTTGAAACGCGTTCCAACTGAAATTATATAAATGTTATGTGGTCGTAAGTAGTTTGTAATATTTACTTTTAAATCGGTTGGTTTTATATTGGCAACTAACTGACCAGAAGTATTATAAATCAAAATATTTTGATTTGTATCTTCTAAAAATACAAGCATATCATTCGATTGCAAATCACGTTCAGTACGCACTTTTTTTGCATCATTGTATGGCAAAGTTTCGAGTGATATTGTGTTCGAAAATGCCGAAAGAATCTCATAGATTTTTGTTTTGTCCGAATAAAAAGCTACATCACTTGCTATCACTTTATAATAATGCACACGTCCCGAAACCAAATTGTACAATGTGTCTGTCAGATTTTCCTTCCATTTGTTTTTACAAATATATTCCACATTTTCTGCAAAAGTGACACTTATATCATCTATGGCGGTTGTGGTTCCGCTTGCAGAAAAGTAGGTAAATTTAAATTTTGTAAAGTTGTTATTTTGATTTATATCAAAACTTAACGTAGTATCTAAACCGGAATTTACATTTATTTCGTTGATGAAATTCCAAGTATTTCCATTCCAACCTTTTAACGTTAGTTTATTGGTTGAACTACTCATCGATTTTACGTAAAAACTTATTTTTTTAACCGCCGAAGGGTATGTTTCGGTTTGAATTGAGTCGTAATTGTTTTTAAGAATTAATGCAGGAATAGCTTTTCCGCTAAAATTGATAGAAGTTGTTGTTCCGTTTGCACTTACTTTCCAATCAATAGGAGCTTCCAATCCTTTGTCGAACCCTTGTGTGTCGGTAGATTCTCCATCTGTTAAACTATAAGCTGTTAAATAATATCCTTTAGCTTTATTTACAGAATTCCAATTGGCTACAAAACTTCCTTTTTTAATTTCAGTTGCAGCTTTTGCAATCGGTGCATCTATAGTTGTACTTCCCCCCATAAATTTAAAAGTTACTATAGTGTTCAGTTCATTTATGGCTGTTATTGGTTT
>CAZEEN010000469.1:1092-1619 GCA_964511115.1 uncultured Paludibacter sp.
GGTAGTTTGTCCACTCAAAGGTTGCAAATATACTCGCATGTGGCTTGCGGCTGTCTGAGTAGTTCCGGTATAATTGTTGGGCGAATTGCTATCCCAAGCACTCGCATTATAGTCGATATGCCAAATTAATAATCCCGACAAAGGCAAATACGCATCGAATCCCGTTTTTTGACGATTTTCAACAATAAAAAATTCATTGGAAATTGGATTTGCTCCATTCAGATTGTGATTTCCATTTTGCGAAATCAAAAATGCTTTATTACTTGCTATTACCGATTCTAATGTAATATTTTGTGGCGATTTCAATTCAGTTGGTTTTAACCAGTTCAGAAAAAAACGGTCGTAAGCAGAGTAGGAGGGAGGTGTACGACCTAAATTGAGATAAGCACCTCCATCCATAATGCTCCAATTTTCAAGCGTTTTTTTATCTTCGGTGGTGTGGTAGTAATCCACTAATCCCAATACATGTCCAAATTCGTGCGCAAAAGTGCCAATGCCGCACATGGTTGAGCCACTCGACCCACGAA
>CAZEEN010000470.1:0-1605 GCA_964511115.1 uncultured Paludibacter sp.
GTTTTTTTCATCATCTTTATACCATAGATAAAGAAATCGCTGAGCAATGCAGAAAAATGCCGTGTCCATATTGTAATGGGCCATTGTATTTTGCAAATTATCCGCGTAAGCCACGTGGAGAACCCGATGGTTTGCCGGAAGAATGTTTCACCCGTTTCAGTCTGTGCTGTGGCAGAGAAGGATGCAGACACAGGGTAACGCCGCCATCGTGCCGTTTCATGGATCGGAGAGTATACTGGCATAGCGTGATTCTGGTCATTGTTTCGGTCCGGCAGGACAAGGCATCGAACATTTTTAAACTGTCAAAATTATCGGGTGTTACACGAAATACAATTAACCGGTGGATTTATTTTTATCAGGATATTTTCCCATCAAGCATTCAATGGCAGAGGCTTCGAGGCCTGATCCCACCTTTCATAAAAAACAATGAGCTTCCGTCAAGCCTGATCAATTATTTTTTAAGCATTAAATCCAGTGCAAAGGATGCCTTTGTAGCTTGCCTGAAATTTTTATCTCAGGGTTCCGGATTTTTACAAAAAATCAGGGCAGGTTGAGTTCACGCAGAAGATGGGCATATGATCTGAAGAACAGATAAGATAAGAAGTGGTTCTTGGATGAGTAACCGGGTTTTTAACCTGAAAATTGAAAGGAACCATGATAATGAATGGCAAAACTCAAAGTATTGTAGACAAATGGGCTATTTTTCGCTTTTCGGTTGTGGGTGGTTTGTTAGCAAAACCACCGGCAAAGGGAGAGCTGCAAAAAGAATTGGAAAAGCTTTCCTCTCAGGCCTATATGCATCCTATCCATAACCGGCGGACGATTTTTCATTTTTCAACTATCGAAAGCTGGTATTACAGGGCCAAAAATGCCCATGACCCTGTTATTTCATTGAGCCGTAAAGTTCGTTCAGATATTGGCCGGCATGATAGAACCAGCCCGGCGGTCATCGAACTGCTCAACCGGCAATACAAGGATTTTCCACATTGGAGTTATCAGTTGCATTCAGACAATCTTGCTGCAGCGATTGAGGAAAAAGACAGTATTGATAGCGTTCCATCATATGCAACGGTAAGAAGACGAATGATAGAACGGGGCTGGGTTCAAAAGGCATCGGGGAAAAAGCACCTGACATCCGGTCAAAAAACAGCCGCAAGAAGGCTTGAAGATTTTGAAGTCCGCAGTTATGAAGCAGAGTATGTTCATCAGCTCTGGCATCTGGACTTTCATACAGGAAGCACACGGGTGGTTGATTCCCTTGGAGAATGGCATAGCCCCAGGGCGTTATGCATAATGGATGATCATTCCCGGTTATGTTGTCATATTCAGTGGTATTTAAACGAAACCGCAGAAGTTCTTTTGCATGGCTTATCCCAGGCCTTTTATAAAAGAGGGTTGCCCCGGTCCCTGATGACGGATAACGGGGCAGCAATGATCGCCCATGAAACCTGTAACGGACTTGTAAAACTTGGCATTCATCATGAAACAACCTTGCCGTACAGTCCATATCAGAACGGCAAACAGGAATCCTTCTGGGGTAACCTTGAAGGCAGGTTGATGGCCATGCTTAGACATGTAGACCCCATATCGCTGGACTATTTAAAT
>CAZEEN010000471.1:0-1602 GCA_964511115.1 uncultured Paludibacter sp.
AATTCACCCAATTGGTGCCATGGCTCAAAGCGTACTTCACCCCTACGGCGATCCGATTCCCCGCTTCAAGCTCAAGCAAGGAACCGAACTGCTCACCGACCATGCCGGGCTTGCCTTGGTCGGGCTGGCGCTGACGAAGTTTGCCAAGGTGTGCGAGACGCTGGACAAGGCCATACCCAAGCGTTCCGGGTTGAGCGTGGGCGAGATTGTCATGGCCTATGTGGGGCTGCTGTGCACCGGCAAGTCGGATTTCGACGCCATCGAGAACCATCGGCAGGACGCTTTCTTTGCCGAGGCTTTGGGCCTGGATGGGGTTCCTGCGGCCTCGACCCTGCGCACGCAACTGGACGCCCAAGCCGATGTGCTGCTGCCGTTGGTCGATGAATTGTCGGTCGCGCTGCTCAAGAACGCCGATGCCCCCATCACACCCCTGGCCTGCGGCTTGGTGCCGCTGGACATTGACGTGTTTACCCAAGACAACGGCAGAACCCGCAAGGAAGGCGTCTCGCGCACCTACGCCGGAACCGACGGCTACGCGCCGATCGCGGGGTATCTCGGCCAGGAAGGCTGGTGCGTGGCGCTGGAGTTGCGCGAGGGCACCCACTTCTCCTCGCGCGAGACGGAATACACCCTGGAACGTGCGCTGCCTCGCGCTCAAGCGCTGACGGCAGCGGGGATCCTGGTGCGCTGGGATTCTGGTTTCCATGCCGCCAAACTTTCTCACCCGATCGCAGCCGCATCGGTGGCGCGTCAGGCGGCAGGCGGTGAGCCGATCCACTTCCTGGTCAAGGGCAATCCACGTCGCATGGACATCGCGGCCCTGCACGCAGGGCGCCTCCACTCGATAGCCTGCCAGCCGCGCGAAGGCAAGCGACTCTGGGTCTGGGAAAGCCAGGAGACCTGCCTCCATCAAGGACAAACCCTGTCGCACCGCCGCATTCATCGCCTGGTTGAGCGCACGCTGGATGTCAAAACGGGCCAGACGCTGCTCGTGCCCGCGCTCGAATACGACTTCTGGGATACGACGCTGCCGGCCAACTTCAGACCCGCCGAGGTGATCGGCCTGTATCAGGATCACGGCACACATGAACAATTCCACAGTGAGTTCAAGACCGACCTGGACCTGGAACGCTTGCCCTCGGGGAAGTTCGCCACCAACGATCTGATTCTGGCCTTGGCCGTACTGGCGTACAACGTGCTGCGTCTGATGGGCCAGTCGGCCTTGCTGTCGGAGGATGCGCCGGTGCGCCATACAGCGAAGCGGCGGCGTCTGAAGACGGTGATGCAGGAATTGATTTACATGAGCGCCAAGTTGGTCGCGCACGCTCGGCAAAAGTTTCTCAGCTTTAGTCGCCATTGCCCGGCGTTTGTGGTGTTCGAGCGGCTGTATGGTCAGTGGTCCACTGCGTAGCTGCCTCGAACGTGCCGCAACCCGCGCATCGGCCACCGCCGAGGGGGGCGCTCGTCTTGCTGACCCGTTTCGGGTGGGGAAGACAGCACTTGGAGGGCAGAGTGGCATGAATTCGGGGACTAAAGTCAGGTCGGCGCCGCTGTTTCGGCGCAACCAGAGGGTAAGGCCGCAAAAAAATGCCCATTTCTCGG
>CAZEEN010000472.1:0-1602 GCA_964511115.1 uncultured Paludibacter sp.
AATATTGCTTTTTTCATTCCTAATTACTATAATTCTAAATATTCACTACAAACTATAAACTACAAACTATAAACTACAAACTATAAACTACTTCTTCCCGCCTTTCTTCGCGCCTCCTTTTTTGCCGAAGCTTTTTTTCTTTTCGCCAGCATCGGGCTGTGCAGCAATAAGTTCCTGACATTTTTCAAATGTCAACGAACTTGCTTCGGTGCCTTTTGGTATTTTATAATTTATTTTGTTAAATGTAAAATATGCTCCGTATCGTCCATTAAGGACTTGAATTTCACCATTTTCACCCAACACTGAAATTGTGCGGTTTTTTTCTGCGTCACGTTTTTCTTCAATAATTTCGATGGCGCGTTCGGTAGTTACACTCATAGGGTCGTCGGTTTTGGGCAACGAATAAAATGCAGCGTCGTGACGAATATAAGGGCCAAATCGACCAATGGCTACCGTCATTACTTTGCTTTCGAATTCACCAATCTGACGAGGTAATTTGAAAAGTTCAAGTGCATCTTCGAGTGTTATGCTCTCAATAGATTGATCTTTGCGTAAAGATGCGAAAACAGGTTTCTCTTCTTCTTCTGAAGTACCTATTTGTGCAAGCGGACCAAATTTGCCAATTTTTACCGAAAGTTGACGGCCACTTGCAGGGTCGGTACCTAAAATACGTTCACCTACCTGACGCTCCGAATTTTTTAGCGTATCTTCAACAATTGGATGGAATTTTTTGTAAAACTTATCAATCGATTTTGTCCACTTAATTTTTCCATCGGCAATGTGGTCAAACTCCTTTTCAACATCAGCTGTAAAGTTATAATTCAGAATGTCAGGGAAATATTCAGTCAAAAAGTCGGTAACGACGATTCCTATATCGGTAGGGAAGAGTTTTGATTTTTCGGCACCAGTATTTTCCGATTTTATAGTATCCGAAATTTTATCGCTTTTCAATTTTAGCAAATTAAAATCACGTTTTTCAGCTTGTCTGTCGCCTTTTTCAACATAAGTTCTGTTTTGAATTGTCGAAATAGTCGGCGCATAAGTGGAAGGACGACCAATACCGAGTTCTTCCAGTTTTCGTACTAAACTTGCCTCGCTGTAGCGTGCTGGTTTTTGCGTAAAACGTTCTTGTGCAGCAATTTCGATATACGAAAGCTTTTCACCTTCTTTTAAAGCTGGTAGTAAAGATTCATTTTCGGCGTCCGATTCATCATCAGTCGATTCGAGATAAACTTTCAGAAAACCATCGAAAACAATTACTTCGCCCGAAGCAACAAATTGATAAGTGCTGCCTGATACATTTATATTGATAGTTGTTTTTTCTAATTCAGCATCCGACATTTGCGAAGCGATTGTACGTTTCCAAATCAATTCGTAAAGTCTTTTTTCTTGTGCTGTACCATCCACTGAATGCGCATTCATATAGGTCGGACGAATTGCTTCGTGCGCTTCTTGTGCACCTTTTGTTTTGGTGTTAAATTTGCGCGTCTGCACATATTTTTCTCCAGCCATACTAATGATTTCGGCCTTGGAAGTGTTGATAGCCAGCGATGAAAGATTAACAGAGTCGGTACGCATATAGGTTATATTTCCCGATTCGTA
>CAZEEN010000473.1:0-1598 GCA_964511115.1 uncultured Paludibacter sp.
CCCTTGCCCGAAAATACGGCTATAATATTTTTTACCTTAGGAAGTACCGATACTACTTTGGGCTTGGGTGCTTCTTTCATTTCAATACTGATATTTCCTTTAATATCAATATCTTCGCTAATATAAGTAAGAATTGCTTGTTCGGCTGCTTTTACAACCGATTTGGCAAATGGGTCATTCGTTTTATCAAAAACCAAACTGAATGAGATTTTATTTCCTTCTATATGAAGGTCATCTTTTATCATTCCGGATGAAACAATGTCTTTTCCGGTGCCCGGATAACGAACATGCTCCAAAGCATCGAAAATTAATTTGGGGTATAAAGTCATATATTTTAATGATTAATTATTTAATGGTAAATGGTAAATTTCATTACATGTTGAATGAATAAATCGTCAGTTTGTTCATTTGGACAGATTAAAATAACAATAATTAAACGTGCTTAGAGTGGCAATTCAATTATGCTGTTGGTAGCAACAATTTCGCGACCAAACAAATAATCCGAACCGCCTTTGTAATCAGTTACTTTGCCACCTGCTTCAGCAACGATAATAACACCAGCAGCTACATCCCACGGTTTTAGGTCGTACTCCCAAAATGCATCGAAGCGCCCACAAGCCACATAAGCCAAATCGGCAGCAGCCGATCCTAATCGACGCACGCCACGCGCATTGGTCATTGCCCATTTAAACATCTCGACATATGAATCCAACCGGCTAAAATCAGAATATGGGAAACCTGTAGCTAATAATGCATTACCAACTTCCGAACGATTAGATACTTTAATAGGTTGTCCATTGAGAAAAGCACCACCATCTTTCCATGCGTAAAAACATTCATCATGACCGACTTCGTAAACCACACCAAGCACAGGTTCATTACCATCTATCAAGGCAATACTAACCGAATAGATTGGAAGCCCGTGAATATAATTTGTTGTTCCGTCCAGCGGGTCGATAACCCAATTAAAACGTTCGCCTCGTTTGTCATGTGTTCCCTCTTCGGCAATAAATCCAGCATCGGGAATTAAAGTCTGCAAAGCTTTGACAATGCGAATTTCGGCAGTTTTGTCAACATAACTCACCAAATCGTGAACACCTTTGACTTCAATTTTTGAGTCGTTGAATGTTTTACGTTCTTCGGCCATAAAACTGCCTGTGGTGCGAGCTATTTCGCAAACTTGCAATGTAAGTTCTTGAAAATTCATCATCTTTGTTTTATTTTTAACTTCAAGTCCAGAAAAGGAGTAAAGAGCAATTTGTTTTAGTGCAAAGTTAGGGAATTAATAATTTGTATACAACTAAAAAAACAAAAAGGCTGATACAAATTAATGCATCAGCCTTAGTGTAAAATGTTTATAAGTTTAATTAGCGAATAGTAATTTTGGTAGATTTGCCATCCACTTTCAAAATATAAATGCCCTGTTTTAGTTCCAATTTAATTTCGCGAGCGGCAGCATGAGAAGCGGCTTTGGTACCAGTTAACGAATACAATTCAACATTACGCGAAGGTAGTACATCAAATTTCAGTGTTCTGCCTTCTAAACGCCAAGGTTTCATAGTTGGGTTAATAGTACTTGCATTTAAAGGTAATACAAT
>CAZEEN010000474.1:0-1594 GCA_964511115.1 uncultured Paludibacter sp.
TGGAATTTTTCGAATAAAGATAAATTGCAGATTACTGAAAAAATGTCCTTGGTTTATGGCAACGATAATCAAGCTTATTGGTACACCGGACTTACTTCAGTAGGTGCCGACGAGTCGACAGTAGGATTTGTACTGGTAAATACACGCACTAAGAAATCGGTTTGGTACAAACAAAGTGGCGCTACCGAATTTGCTGCCCAAAACTCTGCTATTGGCAAAGTGCAGGAAAAACGTTTTAAGGCTACGATGCCTATTCCCTACAATATCAACAACATACCAACCTATGTGATAAGTCTGAAAGACAATGGCGGATTGGTAAAGATGTATGCTATGGTGGCCATCGAGGATTATACCATTGTAGGCGTTGGCAATACCATGCGCGAAACATTAATGGCCTATAAAAATGCATTTAATTCCACCGGAAATAAGATAAGTGCCAAAAGTAAAACCGAAAAAGAGATTATTCAATCAGTCATTACTCGTATCAACAGCGATGTGAAAAACGGCAATTCGTTTTATTATTTTACCATAAAAAACATTCAGAAAGTATTTATCGGTTCTTCGCAAATCTCAAACGACTTCCCCATTACCGTTATCGGCGACAGTGTAGCAATTACCTACGACAACGATAATCAGGATGTGATTGATGTATCGTCGTTCGACAATAAAAGTGTGGGGAAATAAATAAAAGCATCTGTTGAAACAGAACATTTTTATGTATATTTGCAATTCAAACCGCTTCAAGGGTTAATGCCAATTGTTGCAAATCATCCAATTGCTTGTTAAACATCTATCGCGCATCGGCTGGTTCGGGAAAAACACATCGTTTGACCGGCGATTTTATCTCACTGCTTTTCAGTAGGGATAACGAGCGTACGTATCGGAAAATTCTGGCTGTAACGTTTACCAACAAAGCGACCGACGAGATGAAGTCGCGCATTCTCAAGGAGTTGTACGCGCTAAGCACCAACCAAAAGTCGGATTACAGAACCGATTTAATGGTAAAATACAAACTCACTGAGGAAGCTGTTGACCACCGTGCCCGCAAAATTCTGATTGCTATTCTGCACGATTATTCGTCGTTTTCCATCAGCACCATCGATAAGTTTTTTCAGCAGGTAATACGGGCTTTTGCGCGCGAAATTGGCGTTCAGGGCGGCTACAACTTGGAGTTGGACAGCGATACCACCTTGCAACAATCTATCGACAATCTCTTTCACGATTTAAATCTCGAAGATAATAAGCAGTTGCTCACCTGGCTTACTAACTTTGCCGAAGAACGCATCGAGCAGTCCGAAGGCTGGAATCCACGCAAAAATATCGAAAGTCTGGGCAAGGAAATTTTCAAAGAAAGTTACCAAAACAAAGCCGAGGAAACCAACCGAAAGCTGCACGACCGAGAGTTTCTAACTGCCTACCGTGCTAAACTGCGCCGGATTCAATCGGATTTCGACGAAAAGGTAAAAGGATTGTCTACGAAAATACTGCAACTAATTGCATCAGCAGGTTTAACTACCGATAGTTTTAAAGGCGGTTCGCGTTCGCCCATGAAAGCGCTCGAAAAGTTTGTTGCTGGCAATTACGAACTGAAAGA
>CAZEEN010000475.1:0-1587 GCA_964511115.1 uncultured Paludibacter sp.
GTATATTTGTGGCGTGAAAATAACCAATTATTACGGGCTTATGAAGAAATTTAATCAGATTGAACAAGATTTTCTTATTGATAGATTGACGAACTCTATTTTGAATAGAATATCAGGAGATAGTTTTAGAACAGAAGTAATTCTTTTAAGTAAAACTGAATTAAAAAATATCAGTAAAAAGAATGGCTGGAATTTTGATTGGAAGAGTGAAGTTAATAATATAAGTAAAGAGGTTTATAAATTAACGATTTCAAATAACCAATCAATTATTCAAGGACTGTTAAGTATAAGCATTGAAAATAACCATGTTTATATAAATTTGTTAGAAAATGCACCTTTCAATATTGGTAAGAACAAACTTTATGAAGGTGTTGCAGGAAACTTAGTTGCTTATGCATGTAAAGTCTCGTTTCAGAAAGGTTTTGAAGGTTACGTTGCATTCACAGCTAAAACCAACTTAATAGAACATTACGAGCGCACATTGGGAGCATATCACTTTAGAAACCAACGAATGATAATCGAGACTTCGGCCTCAAAACTATTAGTAGAAAAATATTTTAAAACCAATTGATTATGGGATACATTAAGGAACCTGATGGCGTTGATTTTGTTATACAAAGTTCGCCACTAACTGATCTTGAAAGAAAAGAAATAAGTGAATTTATCAAAAATAGAAAGTTGATAAATAATCTGTCCACAAAAAGATTAATACATTCGAGAAAATCGAAGATTAAAGCTTAATCAAAAATAAACAACACTATTATTACTACAATTATTAATATTGCATAAGTGTTAATGTGTTGTATTTGTTATTATTGTGTCGTGAGTATTTTAATGCTCCCTTACCCGATTATCTCTACGAAGCTTACAAACACACCTTTACGGATTACGATAGGGATTTGTTTTACAAACACCTAACGGGTTACGATTTTGCAGCAGCAAGAGATAACTCCGCTGTGCCAGTGCACTTCCGTAATATCAAACATATTAAAAATCCACTGTTGAAACTGCGGTATGTGGTGGAGGTTGTATTTCCGGGGAAACAATTCATGATAAGGTTTTAAAAGAATATCTATTAAAAGGTTATGCAGTTAGTAACCGAATTGAAGTACTTGAAAACAAAGTGTATTCGTTGGAACAAAAATCGGCTGAATTCGATTTTCACATAAAAACAAGCTTACCTCCTCACGAAGGAATTTTTTACGATGGTCAAATATTCGATGCTTATAAATTTGTTTCTGATATTGTTAAAACGGCCCGAAAGTCAATTGTACTTATCGATAATTATATAGATGAGAGTGTTCTACATATACTTTCGAAACGGAATACCGGAGTAAAAACAACTATCTTTACATCAAAAATTTCAAAGCAGTTAGAACTTGATATTGAAAAATTCAATGCTCAGTATGAGCCTATTGAATTAAAGAAATTCCATAAAGCACACGACCGTTTTCTGATTATTGATCGTAAAACGGTGTATCATATTGGTGCATCGTTGAAAGATGTAGGTAAACGCTGGTTTGCATTTTCGAAAATGGAATTAAGTGCCGAAGAGATATTAAATAAACTTGGTTAATGGATAGTTAT
>CAZEEN010000476.1:0-1587 GCA_964511115.1 uncultured Paludibacter sp.
TTGGCTGAATGCAAATAAACCTTTTGAACCACCTTTGCAATGTGTTGGCTCTGGCCACGCAACCGGCAGCTCCGGACGTGCAAACTGAATGAACAATCGGCGACGTGAAGTGTAGCCTCCAAAATCGGCTGAGTTAAGTATGCGATGATCGTAACTGTATCCATAATCGCGAACGGTGTTTGTCCAACGGATATAATCCTTTCCACTGAATTTGCTGATAGGTTTACCGTGCGAATCGATTTCGCCCCAACTCATAAACTCTTCTACATTTTCGATATGTATGTAATCAGGATTCAAAGCTTCAATGTATCTGAAAAGATGTTCGGCAAGTGTACGGCTGTCGGCATCGCGTGGAAGTCCACCTTTGGCTTTGCTAAAATTGGTACACTCCAACGAAGCCCACAGTATAATTTTTGCATTTGGGTACATCATACGCATTAAGGCCACATGTGCCCGAAGTTTTTCCCACCGGCTTGTTTTGTACAGTTCGGTAATGTCCTCGGTAAAATGAAGCGTTTGCTTGTGGTTGCTCCTGTGGCTGCGTATGGCATTTGAATCGTGATTGATGCAAGCTGCTACCAGTGAGCAATGGCGTTCATCTATTCGGGCTTTTACAACACCGGTGCTAGTTCCCCCAGCACCGGCAAATAAATCGAAGTATATTGTTTTGATATCTTCGGGATTAAACTTCTGTATCATTGTCTTCTTCGGTTTCTTCGTTACTGATATATTCCTGGTATTGTTCGTCGGTTGGTTCGCTCAGTTCGGCGGGTTGATACTTGTTAGGGTGTTCGTGTACTTCAATGCTCTTATTTGTGATTTGCATTGTTGCCTTATCGCGTATGGTTATTACGCTTCGCACGGTTACAAATTGTCCGTTGCCATCGATTAGTAGTTTGTTTATTGAATAGTCCATTTTTATTTTTGTGTTTTAAACGAAGTTTGCAATATTTTTAGTAATTATATAATGAGATTTACAATGAAAATTATAATTTCCAATTGATGGGGTGAATGAATAAATATCTTTGCTATTTTCAATTAAATCCCAACCATTTTCCCAAGTTGGCTTTAATGACATAGTAGCAATTTCACCACACCCACATAAGCATTTATGTTGTGAGCAACCATATTCAATTGAGATATAAATTATTCCTTCTTCCATTTTTTCAAATGTTGGAAGCGATTCTTCGCCTTTTGTAAATGCAAATTTTACAGGAACTTTTTTTAGTGTTTTCATTTTTCACCAAAGTGTTGAGCAAATAACAGCACCATTGCCTTCGTATGATTGGTATAGGTCCCACAGTGTTTGGTCGTTGTCGACTGTTACCAGTTTCATTTGTTCGGGGTTGAGTGGTTTAATCCAGTAAATGCGTTCGTCTGTTACTTTATCTTCGTGGGCTTCGAGCATTTCTTTTACATGGTCGGAGTTGAGGGCTATTACGTAGTAGTAATCACCGTCGAATAGTTCTACTTCGTACATGGTGGCGCGATAGGCTTTGTTCATTTGGCGTGCCCTTGCTCTGCGTTGTTGGCGTGTTCCTTTAAACTCTGTTGGTTTAAATGGTTCGTTTGCTTGTTTTCTCATTG
>CAZEEN010000477.1:0-1577 GCA_964511115.1 uncultured Paludibacter sp.
GGAAATACGCTTTTGGAACCCGGTGATTTTGAAATCTTTGTGGGTGGAAATTCTGTTGAATTAATGAAATTAAGTATTACAATGAAATAGTTAAATATGGTTATGAAAAAATTGAGTGATTTTCTACCTTAGCCGCATGGGATACTTTCTTGCAAAAATCCACCAAATTGAATTTCTCGGCGAAAACTAAAACGGTGAATTATCAATCGGCAAACAACGAAAATTTGGAAATGCAGTACGAAGCCGCTAAGCTTCGCCCACGCGCTAAACTGAATGGAAAAACCATTGATTTTGAAAAATTTACCAATAGTGCAGTTTATCAAAGTCCTTATTTATCGGTTAAAAATGGCGTGATGAAGGTGAGCGATAATGAGTCCTCATTCACAGTTGATTTTACCGGAAATATGCCAATTTATAAATAATATCTACAATATTGCTGTAAGCGATTTGCATCCACTGATATAAGGCAGCTCTGTCGTTTTGAAACTTATTTTTAATCTCCATAATTATTTTCTTATATCAAAAAATCATGTATTTATATCATTTTTTTTAAAACGAATACGCTATTTTTGGTGTCAGTATTATTTATTAGTATAACATCCACGATTTCAAATATATAATTAACAAGAGATAGATTGACCTTTTAAAATTTAAAAATCATGAACAATTTTACGCTTATCAGTATTAGAGAAGCCAAAGTGCTTTTTGGAACATTTCTTTTAGTTGTTTTTTGCTTGCTTCAAAGCAGTAGTATTAGTGCAGCGCCTTTTACAAAAGGCAATTTGGTAGTTACACGCGTTGGCACCGGAGCAGCCGCTTTAACTGCTAATGCCGCAGCAGTATATTTAGACGAATATACTACAGCCGGAGTGCTAGTACAAACTATAACAATGCCTACTGCAACATCGGGCTCCGACTCCCCATTTACTTACAGAGGTAATTCAAATTTAGAGGGTTTAATTAACTTGTCGGCCGACAAAAAATATCTTGTTTTAGCAGGAACGAATCGTACACCCGGTCAAACAATAATCGCAAATACACCCGCAATAATTGCTCTTGTAGATAAAAATGGTGCTATCAATACAAGCACCTCGATACCCCTTACAACAACTATGGTCAATTTCCGTTCGGCAGTATCGGCTGATGGTAGTACTTTTTGGCAAGGAGGCAATAATACTGGAATGAATTACACCGCTATGGGAAATACATCGGCTGCCACCCTTATTTCGCCAAGCACTCACGAGATTCGAGGCATGGGAATTTACGACAATAAACTTTATTATTGTACATCAAATAACAACACTGCCGGTATTCGTTTTGGTATTATGGGCGATGTGAACGGCGCAGCTTTGCCTACTGCATCGGCAACTGCTAGCACTTTAATTGAAAGTACAAATAATTTAGTATCGCCAAATTCGTTTGTTATGTTCGACCTTGACCCTACCATCGCGGGAGTGGATGTGGCTTATTTTGCCGAAAGTTATCTTAATGACGTCCCTGCTAATCCCGACAGAACTAAAATTGGGCTTTCGAAATTTGCACTTGTGGATGGTATTTGGACTTACAAAGGGAATATC
>CAZEEN010000478.1:0-532 GCA_964511115.1 uncultured Paludibacter sp.
ACGCTGGTTGCTGGTCGATTTTTTAAAGAGCATATCCTGCCAGTCGACTGCCGGATAAACATAGGGATTTGTCCCGGCGATAGTATTTCCAATTTTTTCAGGATAATATACTTCTTCTAGTCCGGGATTGCTATTTATACGCGTGGAAGTTGCTTCATTGTGCATTAACATATAGGTAACCGGATCGGCAAAATCAACTGTACTGGTTGGCATCGACGTATTATTTTCGATGCGAAAAGAGAATTTGGCACGACCTTCTTTACCTTCTTTGGTAGTTACCAACATCACCCCATTGGCACCGCGTGCACCATAAAGTGCGGTAGACGTAGCATCTTTCATAATGGAGAAAGTCGCAATGTCGTCGGGTTGCAAACGCGCCAAATCGGTAGAGGTACTTTCAATGCCGTCAATTAATATTAACGGACTACTCGAAGCACCCATGGTAGAAACACCACGTACGAAGAAGTCCACATTGTTTTCGCTTGGATCACCGCCTTTTTGGTACGAAATAACGCCAGCCAATCGTCCGGCA
>CAZEEN010000478.1:542-1088 GCA_964511115.1 uncultured Paludibacter sp.
CGATAGTGGTGATCGAACTAATCACACTTGATTTTTTTTGTTTACCAAAAGCCACTACCTGCATTTCGTCCAACATTTGCGAATCGCTAATCAACGAAACATTAATAGTGGTTTGTTCGCCCACTTTCATGCGTTGTTTTTTGTAACCAATAAACGAAATAACAAGTACATCGTTCGCACCGGCTCTAATGGAGTATTTGCCATCAAAATCGGTAACGGTTCCCGTAGATGTTCCTTCGATTACAATACTTGCTCCCGGAACTCCCGTGTTAGTCTCGTCGGTAATTACCCCACTAATGGTTTTGCTTTGCTGGGCAAAGCTTTGAAAAGTTGCACTCCCAATAAAAAGGAAAAGTGACAACAAAACCAACTTTACTTTGATCGTAGGGAAATTCCCCTCAGTTAGCATAGTCTTCATCTTGTTTTTGTTTTTCATACATAGAAAATTAAAGTAACTATTAAATTGTTATTAAATTGAATTCCGCCCCATTTTCAAACTTAAAATCAGCATGTTTTGTGTGCCTGTTTCCAGATTAAAATTTCACG
>CAZEEN010000478.1:1098-1575 GCA_964511115.1 uncultured Paludibacter sp.
AAATAACAAAATAGGTCTAAAATAATAACAAGTCGCAAAAATAGCTATTCCCTATAATTATATATTATTTCATACATAATTTGTTTATTTTTTGTGCATTCATTATTGCAATGTTAGTTGTATTTTTGTGTATTCTAAATATTGTAAATAAGCAAAATTCTAAATTTTTTCTCAAAATAATACAATACTATCAAATGAAAAACCCGCATCGATATTCATTTATCAAACTTTCTGTTATTCTGTTTATTACACTATCTGTATTCAAAAGTTATGCTCAAAATCCTTCATATGGTTATGTGCACATTGGTGGTGGTGGTTATGTTTGTTCAGTTATCGAAAGTATAACCGAGGACAATGTATTTTATGCCAAAACCGATGTTGGAGGAATTTCGCGTTGGATAGAAAGCACAAAGAGTTGGAAACCTTTGCATGAATGGCTTGGTCCTGGACAAACATCATATATGGGAACTGAGGCTT
>CAZEEN010000479.1:0-1565 GCA_964511115.1 uncultured Paludibacter sp.
AATCTTTGGCCATCATGTAGTTTACGGTGAGGTGTTTACCAATATCGCGGATAAAATCGAGGAACGAATAATTCTTCATCCAATCGTAGTTGTTTACCAACTCGGCGGCATTAGGCGCATCGCTTTCGAAATCTAAAAATTTTGCCAACTGTGCTTTAATGCATTCCTGATTATGACGAAGTGCTGCTTCGTCGAGCAAATTGCGCTCTGCCGATTTGCCCGAAGGGTCGCCAATCATACCTGTGGCACCCCCAATGAGTGCAATGGGTTTATGTCCGGCATGTTGAAAATGACGGAGCATCATCACACTTACAAGGTGACCAATATGTAGTGAATCGGCTGTAGGGTCGATGCCAACATAGGCTGCTGTAAGTTCTTTTGCCAACTGTTCTTCGGTTCCGGGCATCATTGTATGTATCATACCGCGCCACTGAAGTTCTTCAATGAAATTCATTTGTTTCATCTTTATATTTTGTTTTTCTGTTTTCTCGGACTGCAAAGATACAAAATTCTTCGGTTCGTAACACCTAAACATAAACGTAACTGAATAATTTTCACTACCTTTGCACCCTCAAAAAAAAGATTGTTTTACATGCAGAAAATTAGAAACATTGCAATTATTGCTCACGTTGACCACGGCAAAACTACTTTGGTAGATAAAATGCTGATGGCTGGGCACTTATTCCGCGACAATGAAACCGCCGGCGAGTTAATTATGGATAATAACGACCTCGAGCGCGAGCGCGGCATTACCATTCTTGCCAAAAACGTATCCATCGATTACAATGGATGCAAAATAAATATTATTGATACTCCGGGCCACGCCGATTTTGGTGGCGAGGTGGAACGTGTTTTGAACATGGCCGATGGCGTGCTGCTATTAGTAGATGCTTTCGAGGGACCAATGCCTCAAACCCGTTTTGTGCTTCAAAAAGCCCTTCAAATTGGATTAAAACCGATAGTTGTTGTTAATAAAGTGGATAAACCAAATTGTCGCCCCGACGAGGTTCACGAAATGGTGTTCGACTTGATGTACAACCTCGATGCAACCGAAGATCAGCTTAATTTCCACACTATTTACGGTTCGGCCAAAAATAACTGGATGAGCGAAGATTGGAAAAACGAAACTGATAATATTATACCTTTACTTGATGCCATTATTGAACATATTCCTGCTCCAATAATGCTCGAAGGCACACCTCAAATGCTGATTACTTCGCTCGATTATTCGTCGTACGTGGGTCGTATTGCCGTAGGACGTGTACATCGCGGTATTTTACGCGAAGGTATGGATGTGAATTTGGTAAAACGCGATGGCAAGACTACAAAATGCCGCATCAAAGAGCTTCATACATTTACCGGACTAGGTCGTACCAAGGCAACCGAGGTAAAATCGGGTGACATTTGTGCACTCGTTGGTATTGAAGGCTTCGAAATTGGCGATTCGGTTTGCGATTTGCAAAATCCGGAACCATTGAAACCGATTGCTATCGACGAACCAACAATGAGTATGGTATTCACTATCAACAACTCACCTTTTTTTGGTAAAGAGGGAAAATTCGTTA
>CAZEEN010000480.1:0-331 GCA_964511115.1 uncultured Paludibacter sp.
CCGGTTTACCCCGGACGAGACGGGCCGGATCGAATTCTTTGCCCGTCACCACAATGTCTGTGTTACCCAGGTGGCCCGGGTCGCTCTGGCGGTCAAGTACGCGGCGGCGGTCAAGGACACCCCTAATGTCCCGGCGTAATCTGGCTAAAACCGTCCTGTTAGCCGTTGTCACCGGGCTGACGCTGCGTTACCTCATCGCGCTGCCGGATTACCGGATCGCGCTGGTCTTACCGTCTGACCCTGACCGGCCAGGCTGGAGCAGCACTGTGCTGGCCTCCGCCGGGGCCATTGAACGGCGGTTGGCTCAGGAGGGGGTCAAGGCGCAGGTAGA
>CAZEEN010000480.1:453-1551 GCA_964511115.1 uncultured Paludibacter sp.
GCGGACGCGCTCACTCTCCTGGCCGAACAGGGCTACGATTTCATCATCGCCGCCGATGACGGCTACGCCGCCGCCGCCCAAGCCGTGGCCGGGCAGTACCCGGCACGCCGCTTCGCCTTGTTGGGCGACGCCGCCGGCAACGGCGCGAACCTGGCCGCCATCGCCCTGCGCCATGCCGAACTCGGTGAGGCCGCCGGGCGGGTAATGGCGCTCAAAACGGCCATCGGCAAAGTGGCGTATCTGGCTGACGGCCCCAATTCCCGCCGCCGGGAGGCGCTGCAAGGACTCCGGCAGGGGCTTGGCCCGGAAGTTGCCTTGCAGATTCACTGGAACATTGGCGGCCCGGCTGACGCCGCTGCCCTGGCTACCCGGCTATTTGACGAAGGCGTTGATGTCATCTGTATCGACGCCACCGATCATCAGACAATGCTGGATGTCTACGAAGTGGCTCGGCAGCGGCCCGGCAAATACGTCTCCAACTGGTACGTTGACTTGGCCTCGCATTTCCCGGACACCACCCTCGGCGCGTACAGCCCCGCTCCCGCCGGTATTCTGGCTGAGGCCGCTGTCTGGGCTTATTCAAAAGAATTGGCCGGTCGCCGGTACAGTTTCGGAGCCGGCGATAACGCGCTCAATTTGCTGCCGGTGCATAACCTGACCGAAACCCGGACAGAGCAGGTCTGGTCAGCCTGGGGCGAAATCTACGACCGGGAGTTTGCTCAATGAAACGAAGGAAACTGTTTTTGGTTGCCGGCCTGATTGTCGCCGGACTGTTAGGGGGCGGAACCGGCGCGGTTTGGCTGGGGCAATATCTGTTGACCCCGGAACCGGTCGAGGTTAACCGCCGCGCCGCCGGGCTGGGCCTGGTTATCGCCGGGGATTATCTGACCCTGGTTTCCCCGCAAGCCGGGCAGACGCTTACCGGCCCGGTGCAGGTGGAGGCCATCCTGACCAACCCCGACCCGGATTACCGGCTCAACCTGGTGCTTTATGTTCCCAACCCGCCCGGCCTGCGGTATCGGCAGGGCAGCGCCGTTCCCATCGCCAAGATTCTAAACACTGCCCAACTGCCCGGCCCCGGCCTGCCGCCACCCGCCC
>CAZEEN010000481.1:0-1547 GCA_964511115.1 uncultured Paludibacter sp.
TATTAGCTTGTTCAGCTAAATCCAGCCCTCTTCCGAGGTAAATATTGGTTTTTTGGTAGCCGTTTGTTTCGCCCAACTAATCGCCTAAATACTTGTAGGCTTCTACAAGTTGTGCAGTGTCTTTTGTTTTAGCATATTTATTTACAGTTCGATACAACGATTGTAGCGAATCGTCGGCAGAAAGCTCAAAATAGGCAAACAAAAATAACAGTAAAAGATGCTGTTTTGACATTTTTATAAGTTTGGTATCTTAATTATTTGCAAATATATTGATTTTTTTTTTATTTAAAAGCATAAATTTCGCTTCTTTGTTTACTTGTCAAAAAAATGTCATTATCTTTATCCACATTTTAAAGAAAACATCATATAGAATACAAACTTTACACAATCAAACATTTAACATGCATTTCCAAAATATCATACTGATTTTTTTGTTGCTTTTTGTTTCGAAATTTAAAGCACAGAATACCGAAAAGCAAGTTTTTAAAGTTATGTCATACAATGTCGAAAATTATTTCGATTGCAAAGATGACTCCCTGACCAATGACTCCGAGTATTTGCCTGGTGGCATGCGTGGTTGGAATTATGATAAATACACGCAGAAACAAGCCAATATTTCCAAAGTAATAGCTGCTATTGGAGGTTGGGAACCACCCGCTTTAGTTGGTTTGTGCGAAATAGAATCCGAAAAATGCTTGTGGGACCTGACGCGCTATTCGGGAATGAAAAACATGAAATACCACTTTGTACATTTCGAGTCGTCCGATGCACGGGGAGTTGATGTGGCGCTTATATACCAGCCAAATGCATTTAAACCAATTTTCAAGCAAGCAATTGCAATCAAGTTTCCATTTTCGAGTGGGACTACGCGCGACATGCTTTTTGTGAGTGGAATCATTCCTACCGGCGATACATTGCATGTTTTTGTGTGTCATTTTCCTTCGCGCTTGGGAGGTGAGCTGGAATCGGAAGAAAAGCGTAACTTTGTGGCTTCGGTATTACGACAAAAAACGGATAGTTTGTTTGCTGCCAATGCGAATTCGAACATTGTGATAATGGGTGATTTTAACGATTATCCAACTAACAAAAGCATGAAAGAAGTACTTGGTGCTGAAATGCCTGAAAAGCCTTTTGCAAGCAACAAATTGTACAATCTTATGTATCCGATTCATCTTGCTGGAAAAGGTTCGCACAAGCACAATGGCGAATGGGGCGCCTTGGACCAAATCATTGTTTCGGGAAATTTGTTGGTCAATGAAACATTTAAATGCCGCGAAGCACAGGTTTTCGAAGCCGACTTTTTGCTTGTTGATGATGAAAAATTCTTAGGAAAACAACCTTTCCGCACGTACAACGGCATGAAATATCAGGGCGGATTCGCGGACCATTTGCCGGTGTATGTGGATTTTGAAATTGCCCCAAGCCCCTAAAGGGGATGTGAAGTTAGTAACGAATGGTATCTTTTCTTTAAGCCCCTTTAGGGGTTTGGGGCATACGAAAAATAATTTATTATGGATATTCAACTTTTTATTCCTTGTTTTATCGAC
>CAZEEN010000482.1:0-211 GCA_964511115.1 uncultured Paludibacter sp.
GAACCCCGAAAAACTCGAAGTGTACAACCTTTTTAAAAATCAAATAAAATGAAATTACTCTGGGATAATATGACCAACACAATGGTAGAATTCAATGCTTTGATAGCCGAATTGAGTGCCGAACAAATAAACGACCCACGCATTAAGAAAGCCGTTAAAAAGCTACTGGATACATGGACGAAGATAATTAACCAACGCAACGAACTTGACA
>CAZEEN010000482.1:221-1546 GCA_964511115.1 uncultured Paludibacter sp.
TGCAGGAAGATTATGCTATATGCATAGGTTCGCGCCGTGAGTCGATAATGCTCAACAGCATTAAAAAAATGAGCGACAACAACGAAAAACGAGCCACCGACATGCTCGAACTGTTTATCGCCAACGGTTACAAATCAATGTTTCGCCCATCGGACAAACAGCTCAAAGGCGAAGAGCCAGCCAAAAACGAAGAGCAAACAGCGTTTAACATGACAAAAAAAGCCACCGTGTAAACCATGCCCAGAGCGCAAACATATCACCCCGAATTGCCATTTTACAGCACCGAAACACCAGTGCAAGTAAAAAAGCAAGCGCGTAGAACCGAAAGGGCTACCGACTCCGAAGGGCGATTTGCTTGTGAGGGAACGTTTCCGAATCGCCAAACAGCCGAACAAACCGAAATACGCCGACAACAATCGGTTGCCGTATTGCTCAGGCTTAAGGACGAAGAAATTAACCAACTGCGTGCGCAACTCAAAAAGTACCAATGCAATGACTAAGCTAGAAGCTCAATTTATAATCGATATCGACGAGCAGATATATAGTTTAAATTATGATCTGAAAAAGAAATCGATTTATATCCGAAAGAATACCGAAAAGCAAATAGCTTATTTACAAACAATCAAAATAAAATTTTATGATACCATCTGCCGAACTAACTCCAATGCAGCGAGCAATAGTAAAGAAATACCCAACAATAAATGATTTTATGGCCGATTTCAACCCGGCACAGCTGCTGGTTAACTACGACGAAATTAATACCATAGAACAATCCACCGTAAAGCCACGAATGCGAATAGCCGATATTGATATAATTTATCAGGACACAAAACGAAATGCGGCAGTTGATTACCTTGTAAAATGGTTGGATTTTCTGAATCGCTTTTCCAATATCAATAAGCAACTCACCGAACTCAATAGCGTTGCCTACATGATTTATAAGGATTACAAAGAGCTTTATTTGAGCGACCTCAAAATTATATTCGAGAAAATAATGCGTGCCGAATATGGTCCATTTTACGGCAGTGTGGATGCACAACGTATACTTTACGGATTTATGCAATACAATACCGAGCGAAAAATACTAATGCAAAAACGCCGTGTAAAACTCGAAATAGAACTCGAAAATCATTTAGACCGGGTGCGAAAAGATGTTGATACCGATGTGCGAATATTGCTAAAGGAGCGAAAAGAAATAGTGGGGCAGGAGTATTTTGATATACTACAGCAAATGAAACAAGAACGAATGCCCAAAGCACTGCACGATGCTAGCGAAAAATTTTTAATTGAATACGAAAACAAACTTACCAATGGCCAAAATTGAA
>CAZEEN010000483.1:0-1536 GCA_964511115.1 uncultured Paludibacter sp.
TTTTACTTGGAATTATTGTTTGTAATTGCCAAAAATCACACTATAGTTGGATTATGAAAGAAATTGGAAATGAAATTAAATCACGACGGAAATCACTAAAAATTGACCAGAGAACGCTTTCCGAGCTGGCAGGTGTAAGTATAAACACACTTACGAAAATTGAAAGAGGTGAAGCAAATCCATCCATAAATGTGTTATTTAAAATCCTCGATACACTTGGTATGGATATTAAAATCATTATCAAAAGCAAACTGTAATTTATGAGAAAAGCAGCAGTATATTTACGAGGTGAATTTGCAGGCGAACTTACAGAAGCATCTAGAAATGAGTATATATTCAGATACGACAACCATTATTTTAAAGATTCTGATAAGCCTGATATAAGCATAGTATTGAATAAGTCTCAGCAAGAATACCGTTCTGTTTATCTATTTCCATTTTTCTTCAATATGCTATCGGAAGGTAGTAATAGATTAGTTCAATCGCGCATGTTGGGCATAGATGAAAATGATCATTTTGGAATTTTATTAGCAACAGCTCAACACGATGTAATTGGTGCTGTAACCGTGAAACCGATTTAAGATATGAAAACTTTACATATTTGTCCATCTACTTTAGCAGCCGGACACGAAACATACTCTCCAATTGCACGAAAGCGATTATTCGATGGAAAAGATATATCGCCAATTCTTCCATATAATCCTATTGAAGAAAAAACAGATGAAATAGCACTTTTCTTTCATAATCAAGAACATATCTCATTATCCGGGATTCAAACCAAATATTCATTAGTAGTTAAAGATAATCATTTGGAATTATCCCAACTAAACGAACAAGGTACTTATATTTTAAAACCGAGATTGACCAATTTTCTGTACAAAGATTACAGTCCGGCGAACGAAAATCTAACCATGCAGCTTGCAGAGCAGGTTTTTAATATTGAAACAGCTGCAAACGGACTTTGTTTCTTCAAAAATGCAGAAATGGCTTACGTTACAAGACGATTTGATGTAACAGCAAATGGAAACAAACTTCGCATTGAAGATTTTGCGTCATTAGCAGGCTTAACATCCGAAAATAGAGGAAAAGACTTTAAATATGATGTGCTTAGCTACGAGGAACTTGCAGAACTCATACAGCGATATGTTCCTGCATCAAGAGTTGAAATATTGAAGTTTTTTGACTTAATGTTATTCAATTTTCTGTTTTCAAATGGTGATGCACACATAAAAAACTTCTCATTAATCGAAACTTCGGTTGGCGACTTCAAGTTATCACCAGCTTACGACCTTATTAATACCAGTTTACATCTGCCAAGCGACCCTATTTTTGCTCTAAACAAAGGATTATTCAAAGAGGGAGACAAAATAGCCTGCCCAATGGGAATTTATACCGGCAATACATTTTTAAAGTTTGGAGAAAGATTGGGAATTCCAACTAATATGGTAAAAAGAGAAATCGAAAAATTCTCCGCAAAATATGAAAAAACAGATGAGTTAATTTTTAATTCTTACTTATCCGATGAACTAAAAGATA
>CAZEEN010000484.1:0-1534 GCA_964511115.1 uncultured Paludibacter sp.
TGCTTATTTAATTGAAAATGTTTCATTATTTCTTAATTTAATTTGTAATAACCCTTTTGAGTTGCATACTACCGATTTTAGCGAACCACCCAATGAATCGATTTGATAATAAAACTCTGATTCAATCACATTGAAGTATTTTTTACCGTTTATGTTCATTGAATCGTAATGCACCTCATTGTCAGGATTAATGATGAAATTTCCATTCTTGAGATAATCAAGGTATATACTTTGATTATTTAAATTTATGCTCAGTGTTTTTATCGAGTCTGTATAAATATAATTAAATGTGCCAGCTATACTATCATGTATTGATGCGTTTGAGTTTAAATAGCCCAATTTTACTTCTAATGTCAGCCTAGGATATATTGATGACATTTTTAACAATTTTGTTTGATACGCAATATAATTTCCACTAAAATCAAAATAGGGTTTTGGCTCATCGTATTGTCGTCCAAACGAAGTTTTCACATCGTTTACGGTGAAATCAAAACTGTAACCGTTTGAATGCACAAAACCGACCTTTTGTCCCTGAGAATAAGGCATAAATCCTTTTTCGAAATCAGTGAGGTAAACTCTGCTTGTTTCTATCGATTTATCACAAGCATAAAATGAAACTACAATCAGGAGTGAAAGAAAATATTTAAACTTAGTTATTTCTAAAATCTTACGAGTTAAATTCATAAATTATTTGTTTTAAAATGATTTGAAAATAGAGTCACGCTTCTTACTTTGGCAAACGATAACTCACGCCTACAACAAAATCGCTGTTGTTAAGCAGCAAATTTCCCGATTGTTGAAGGTAAACCGAAAACCTTTCGTAGGTATAAACTATATTCGAAGCATAGCCAAAGTCGAAAAACATACTTGGATATGAAGTTACGAAGCCACCAGAGAAATTAAACCCTATACTGCTCTTTTTAAAATAATAATCGGCTCCAAATGTCTGACTTATAGTGGTAGAGACAAAATTATTGATGATTCCCAAAGCAGCCAATTGTTCGTTTTTGTAACGTGCATATTCGCCATTTTCGTAAAGCACCGAAAACCGTCCACCAATAGGACGAAGTGCAAACCTGCCAATAGGAATATTGAGCTGTACATCGGCACTCGTTCCAAAGCCATAGTAATTTTTGTTGTCAATATCTCGTGGATTATTGTTTAGATAATCTGCAATTTTAATATTTCCCATATAGGCAAAAGCACCATAAGATGTATTGAAATATTTACGTGTATATGTTTGATAGATATTAACTTGTCCCAAATTATTACCAATAATGTCGTTATACATGTTAAGATAATGTGTGTTTGAATACTTACCACCAATATAATTGGATGTAAAAGCGGTGTCGCGATGCATGGGTTTGGTAAACACAATTGGCTCTATGGTTGGATTAGCAACATACATTACAGAGCACGAAGTGTTTGAAAAAACGACTGCAAAAAGCAGAAAATAAATTGGGAAATTGATTTTTTTCATAAATCTAATTCAATTTTTAATCATAATTCTTTCTATAAAAGCATTTTAAAATCG
>CAZEEN010000485.1:0-1525 GCA_964511115.1 uncultured Paludibacter sp.
GTTTCAGGGTCGGCCAACAACATAGCATCGGGAGCATCTTCAAAAAGTACTTTAAAACGTAATTCGCTTTCTTTGAGTGTAATTTCTGATTGTTTTTGCTCAGTAATATCCCTCAGAAATACAACGAATGCATTTTTATATTCAGGATTATAAACTGCTGATATTTCAACATCGTAAACACTACCATCTTTACGCCTGTGTTTCGACACGAAACGGTCACTTCTATTGTTAATAACAGTTTTAATATGTTCGTCAGTATCTGCTTTATTTTCAATCACTTCAACATCCGAAATATTCATGTTCAGAAGCTCACTGTGGGTATAACCCGACATCCGGCAGTAAGCTTCATTTACTGCAATGAATTTTCCTTCTAAATCGGTCATCCAGTAGCCATCCATGGCGGTTTGAAGTACGGTTCGGTGCAAATATTCACTTTCTTTTAATTCATTTTGATTTTGATTACTTGCGGCTATTTGTTGTCTGAGTTGTAAAATATTGAAAGCCTTTTCCGAAAGCTCGTTTGCGATAACAAATAATAAGTCAGCAATTTTTTTAAATTTATCAACCGACATAATTGGTATTTCGTTTAACGCTGCTTTATATTCCGACCTATCAACACCAATTTCATCAGCATATTTCAATAATTCTTGTTCGTCGGTATCTTCAACTCGTACTTGACCAATAAGCCAATTTGCAATATGCTTACCACCAACTGTTATTGATGCGCCCGCATCCCATAAGCCCCCACTTAAGCAGGGTTGCGAATTTGCCCCCAATGGATTGTATTTACCAATAGCTGCATCCGATTTATAACAATTGGCACATCCTTTTTGAGTTTTTCTAATTATGGTATCGCATAAGCGTGTAAAGTTACTTGGTTTGGTTATTGGATTACCATTTATATCTGTAATTAATGATGCAACCCCATGAGCGTCAGCAAATAAATCCTGCAACTTTTGAATTTCATCTAAATTTAGAATATTGCTAAAAGTAATATCGTGTAATTTAGTATCGTGTTGAATTATATTATTCATATCAAAGATTATTTAAGGTGAGTATACTAATCGTTTTTGATACAATAATTTTTTTTAAAAACGAATCGCCAAATATAATATAATATTTGGCGACTTCTAAACATATGTAATTATTACATTTATGGAATATACTAAAATGCTTGATTACCCATATAATTTAGCAATAATCCAAAGTCGCCAGTCGGTTGGTAACACATTGAATAAATGATAGAATACCTGATTTACAATGCCTGTTACATAAAAAGTATGCATGCGTTTGTTTATCACTTGTTGCACAATTGGGCGTGCCACAGCTTCGGCACTCATGCCGTTTTGTTCATCTTTTTCCATACGCCCAACCGATTTTTTCATGGTAGCGTAATAAGGCGATGTTGAGTTTTGTGAAACTTGTGTGTATTTACGTGCCGATGTAAATTCTGTTTTTGTATCGCCTGGTAGTATGGTGCAACATTGAATGCCAAATGGTTTTATCTCAATGGCTAATCCATTCA
>CAZEEN010000486.1:0-1517 GCA_964511115.1 uncultured Paludibacter sp.
TTGAAGATTTAACCGGTTATCCATCCATTTTGGGCGGACGTGTAAAAACGCTTCACCCGAAAGTATTTGGAGGTATTTTGTGTCGACGCGAACTAGCCGAAGATAATGCCCAAATTGAAGAATACGAAATTCCTGAAATTGATTTAGTAATTGTTGATTTATACCCATTCGAAGCTACAGTGGCAGCCGGTGCCGACGAACCAACTACTATCGAAAAAATTGATATTGGTGGCATTTCTCTTATTCGTGCTGCAGCCAAAAATTTCAAAGATGTTATTATCGTAGCTTCGCAAGAACAATACCAACCACTGCTTGACGTAATCGAATCCAATGGTGCCGAAACAACTTTTGAAGAACGCCGTTGGTTTGCTAAAGAAGCATTCGCGGTATCTTCTCATTACGATTCGGCCATTTTTAATTATTTCGATGGTGAAGAAAAATCGGCTTTCCGCCTCACGGAAGACAATGCCAAAGTACTTCGATATGGCGAAAACCCACATCAATCGGGAGTTTTCTTCGGAAAATTCGACGATATGTTTGAGCAATTGCAGGGAAAAGAAATTTCCTACAACAACTTACTTGATATCGATGCCGCAGTAAATTTAATAAACGATTTCGAAGACATTACCTTCGCCATTCTCAAACACAACAATGCTTGTGGTATTGCTTCGCGGCCACAATTGGTTGATGCATGGAATGCTGCATTGGCTGGCGACCCTGTATCGGCTTTCGGTGGCGTATTAATTACCAACGCCATTGTGGATAAAGCTACGGCCGAGGAAATGAATAAAATTTTCTTTGAGGTAGTTATTGCTCCCGATTATGATTTGGATGCACTCGAAATTTTGGGACAAAAAAAGAATCGTATTATTCTGATTATGAAAAATTCTAAAGTACGCACACAGCAGGTTCGTACGTTGCTTAACGGAGTTTTGGTACAGGATAAAGATTTGAAAACTGAAACTGCTGAAGATATGAAGGTTGTAACTGAAAAAGCACCAACCGAGCAAGAAATTGAAGATTTGATTTTTGCTAATAAAATAGTGAAACATTCTAAATCAAATGCCATCGTATTTGCAAAAAACAAACAATTGTGCGCCAGCGGTATAGGTCAAACTTCGCGCGTTGATGCATTGGAACAAGCCATTGAAAAAGCAGGTTCGTTCAGTTTTGATTTAAATGGAGCTGTTATGGCTTCGGATGCGTTCTTCCCATTCCCCGACTGCGTGCAGATTGCTGCCGAAGCGGGAATTACTGCTATTATTCAGCCCGGAGGTTCCATCAAAGACCAAGATTCGATAGACGCTTGCAACAAAAATGGGCAGGCTATGGTTACGACTGGATTTAGACATTTTAAACATTAATTAATGTGGTGATGTGATGATGTGATAATATGTTGATGTAATGATATGATGATATAATAAAACACGAAACACAGAACGCAAAACACGAAACAAACAATATGGGATTATTTTCATTTACACAAGAAATTGCGATTGACCTCGGAACGGCCAACA